>NZ_DFPI01000014.1:0-4755 GCF_002377215.1 Sphingobacterium sp. UBA3519 | reverse complement strand
TAAGAAATTATTCGCTAACCGCATTGATGAATCTCATTAATTCGATGATGACCAAATTTAAGAAGGCCGGTATTTTTTGTTATACCGGCCGCCTATTCTATTGGTTTAAAAACTAATATGCACCAAAATCTGCAAGATGAGAATAGAAGAAATCACCCCAGGAACTTGTCGATTCTATTTTAAGGTATTGGGTGTTAACGGAGGCATTCAGATCGACATTGATCCAGGAACCAGCAACTTTGCTCAGCTGCGTCGTTTTGATTAATGTCCAGCTTACACTATTTGTACTTGAGTAAATATTGACATCTTTCATCGCTCCATTTAAATTGTCGCGGTTACGGAAAGCAACTCCTTTCACGGTGCGTAATGCCCCCATATTGATGGAGAAGAAGTGAGGCTGCGGAGTTTGAGTGGACGACCAGGGCGTATGCCACACTGTACTTCTATTCATATCCAATACATTGCTCGCCGGTGATCCAGGCTCGTTACTATCGCTAGCGACAATTGACCAACCTGTTGTCGGTAAAAGTTTATAGGTAACAACCTTGGATAAATCGGGTACATTGTTAACGAAGTTATAAGCGTACCCTAAGGTTGTACGGCTTCCATTGGCATGGAGAAACCCTATTCTCATTTCGTAATTCCCTGTCAGATCATAAAAATCAGCTAATGGACACTCGAATCGAAAGCTATCCTGGCCAATTATTTTTGTGGCCCATTGTACGGCATCATAATCGTTGTTTACGCCAAAAGGCTCTCTATCATGCCAGACAACAATGTCATTGACCGGTTTTGTTGTCGTAAATTTCCCGGAAATGATAATCTTGTTGTTCACAAAGCTTGATGACAAGGATGTAATTTCTGCAGAAGCGGATGCATACCAGTCACTTCTTACCACAGTGCTAAATACTTGGCTATTGTTAAATGTTTCTGCTGTGGTACTGGTCAATGAGGTTGTGGAGATTCCATAGGTTGAATTGCCTGAACCAATTAAAGCCGTACCTAAAGTTGGTGCTAATGTTTTGTTCATCCTATTGTGACTGGCATTTAATCCGTGGCCCAGTTCGTGGATCATTCCACCGATCCACACAGTTGCTTTCCATCCAATATCGCCGCCTATTCCTAAGTTTTTAGCGTCCAGATTTACATAATCTAAGGCGTAGCAGCTGGTGCCTGTACCATAGAACGGCGGGCCTCCAGGATTAGCTGGATCTGTATTATACGTTGGAATAATAATTAGATTGTGCTCGCTTTTTTTTCCTGACGGATTTTGGTTAAAATAGCTGTCCACTTCTGCCTTCACTGCTCCGCTACCCCCTGAATATGGATAAGTAGCTTTGCCGTATTTTCCGGCGATGTAATGGATATTAATCAAACTGTCATTGAGTAGATCCAATCCGAAAGATTTTCTTCCGAAGCCTTCGCGATCCATATTATTTGCAAACATATTTTGAGCATCTAAGAGGATCTTGCTAAGACGCTTTCTGAAATTGGGAATGGAGTCAACATCATTTGGAACAAAATAGATGACATTCAGCTTATAGGGATTACTGCTCCATTCATTGGTTACCGAAGTTGTTGCTGCGTTTGCCTTTAGATTTCCTACACTTTCTTCGGTGTTAACCAAGGTCTTGTTGCAGGATGCAACCCCTAGTGCGAGGGTTGCAAGCATTAAATTTAAAAGTTTTCTTATAATGGTTTATATTGTGTATCAATAAATATAAATAAGGTTCTTTTATGGTGTGTAAAAAAAATAAACTTTTATCATAATTAGTTTAGTCAATCGATTGATTAATCAGCTTTGGAAATTGTTTTGTAACATTTTAATTCGTTTGGGTAGGAAATCATTAAGAATTAATAGGAAATGGACGATCTTTAACCGATGGTGTACTTGGCTTTCATCGTGGTCTTATTACATTTGATTGCATGAATAATTAAATCGTATGGAAAAAATCAAAAAACTGATATTACTGTTGGGCCAGCAGTTTTAGCTATGCAAAAAATGGAGAGAACAATTAAATTGACAGTATTTTTGCCCTATGACCAAGATCTGGTGTGGCGTGCATTGACGGAAGCAGACCTGCTTGGGGCTTGGTTTATGCCAAACGACATCGAAACCGAGACAGGACATTATTTTACGTTTAGGATGAAAGCCCAGAAGGGCTGGGATGGTATTACGAATTGCGAAATTATTTCGGCAATACCCAAGCAATATCTTGCGTATAGCTACCGGGGTGAAGCTACTGGTGAGAAAGCATTGGCCTGTGCCGGAATTCATTCGGATAAGGCAGATAAACTAACGAAAGGAATCTTCACAAAATTGGATACAGTGTTGAGCTTTTCATTAGAACCAACCTGTAGTGGGACTCTTTTTTTGAAAGTGAAACAGTCCGGTTATAAAGGCATTAAGCTGGTTTTGATCAGTTTTATTATGGAAATGGGCTGGAAAAAGCAGTTGCACAAAAAGTTACCCCATCTCTTGCAAAAGCTCAAAGCAGAGCTATAGAAACAATGATTAGTCCAATTTCTTTCTGAGCCATGTACGGACAGGTTCGTCATACCATTTCAAGCTGACATAGGCCAGTGCAATACTCGTCAGCAAAATCAATAGGGCATAAGGCAAGGCTGTCACTAGCGTCACATCCTTGTTATTGCTGATCCAGGCAACATAAAAATAGACCAAAGGATAGTGTACGAGGTATAGCGGGTAGGAGATGTCACCCAAAAACTTGCAGAGCTTATTTTCTATTCTGCTACTTGATATGTTACTTGTTCCCAAGTAAACAATCAAGGGAAATACAATGATAATGCATACAGACTCATATATCCCGTTCAACCAAAGCTGATCTGCTCCGCCTATACGAGGCATATACAACACAATGGCGATTAAAATACTGCAGTATAAAAATGCATGTCGGATACGGCTGGGATTGGTTATTCTGGATAGCAAAAGGCCCGCAAAAAAGGGATACATGGCGCGGGTGATTCCTATCCGCACTTGCTCAACATTTAACGTCCAGCCACCACTAACATCACCATTGGGACTTGTAATCGCCAAATGCGCGAGCGCCACAGCTGCGATAATGACCAAAATGCTTAAGCTGTTTTGGATAATTTACGAATACCGATAGCATAGAGAATATTGGCAATATATTCAAAAAACAATGACCAGCCAACACTATTGAGCGGGTGCATTTCCTGCCAACCACGAATATCCAAAGAGAGGGGGACGGGGAGAATCGTATAACCGATGAGCATTACGAGAAGCATTTTCCAAATCGGGACGGTATGAATAAGTGGCCAGATGGTGGAATCGGTAAAGTAGAAGCCTATCGCGCCAAGAGTCATACCCAGTATAACCATGGGCTGAAGGCGTTCAATACGGCGTTTAAAGAAAGTGCCAATCGACATTGTACGCCAGCGATCATCATAAGCATAACCGATTACAAAGCCAGATAAAAGAAAGAAAAAGTCAACTGCCAAATAGCCATGGTTTACCAAGATATCGAGGTGACCTGTTGCCAATGGCTCGGTGAGATGAAAGGTGACAACGATAATCGCCGCCAATCCTCGTAGTCCGTCTAAAATGGGATAGTGTGGTTTTGTAGAAAGGTTTTTATTATTCATGGCTTCTGATTGTATTTCGAAGATGTCGATGGACTTGCTAATTGTTTATACATGTTATCGAATGAATGGGTGAAAATAGTGAAATAACACATTTGATTTTGATAATATTGTATCAAAATCCCGATGGTTAGTCTCATTTTGCTGTGACGCAGATTCGTTTATACGGATTCACTATTCTTGTTACTGGTCTATACCGCTAGCCAGCTTATTTTCTTGTCGATGAAGTATCGCGGTATTCAATACTCCAAATTTTTATATCTTGCTGTCCGATTCACAGAGGTTTTCTTTAATCGCTATACGCAATTAAACCACGTTGTTTATTACTACATGCAATGTCAAGGATGTCATCGATCAAGGTCCAGCACTTATTCTGCTCGTTTATGTAAATATGGGGCTAAATTGCTAAACGCCCGGGTAGACAGCAGCGTTATTAATATGGTTAGCTCGATCCCTTTTTGATGGCTGCCACACTTGGCTGACAATAAATAGCTAAGGAGGCATTAAAACTGATACATTCTAATACCAATTGGGAGGTAATAACAGTTTTCAATCATTTTTTAGACAGTGATTAGTCAGTATTTGTTCAGTTCCCACTGAGTAAGCACTGAACGAGCACTGAACAATCACTGAACAAGCACTGTACTAAATTAGAATCTGATCACTCTTTGATCCTCATTTACTGCAATTAAAGATCAAACAAAAAAAAGGAAAAGGAACTACGCTTCTGTGACAAAAAAAACTGTTTCGCGGTAATAGTTTATTTAGGTATAGAGATAAAGCGAAATGATCTTTTGACATCTTTCAAAGCATCTAAAACTGGAATGTTTTAACGTTGACTACTTACATTTTTAAAACTAATCCATATACATTTAGAATTATCGGCTGTTGGATATGGAAATATCATTATAGGAAGTATTTTGAACGGAATTAAAGAATTAAAGTCATTGCGTGAAAATAAATGACATCATTAAATCGAAGTAGGATAACCTGATAAACAAATTCCACATTGATAATTATGTGGATCATACCGAAAGTTTGGGGGGTAAAGTTTTTAAGCATACAGTTTCATTACTCTATATAAGAAGAATGTGGTGTCTCTTACGCCCCGAAAGACACTCCTGAAAGCTT
>NZ_DFPI01000036.1:0-7266 GCF_002377215.1 Sphingobacterium sp. UBA3519 | reverse complement strand
CGTTATTGTATTCGATTCCACCTACATAATCCCTGGTCGTGGTAATGATATTCGGCGAAGTTCCGATCTTGGACAATTTCTGAAGTTTTATTCCGGTAGCATCGTAAACAAATGCCACATCAACCCCTGCTTTTTTCGCCGTTTGCGGCAGGTTCAGGTAATTGTACGTAAACGACATACCCAAACGGTCAGTTTTCGCATTACCGTTGGCATCATACGTGTAGCTGCCTGTTAATCCACCGCTCAGGCTCATCAGTTTATTGCCTGTATAGCTATAGGTGGTCACGGGAAGAGCATCACGCTTAAGGGTCTTGATGTTGCCCATACCAAGATCATCGTAATCGATTACCTCAGCTATACTCGCCGTACCGTTCTGACCGTTACTACCGCTGGTCAACCTGTTCAATTTATCATATTGATAGCTGAAAGTATTGGATAGGGCAGCATCGTCTCCCCACAACTGCTGGCTGATATTACCGTTCCACTGCGGATTTGTACCGTCCTGGTATTTCAGCTGCTGACTGAATTTCGGAGACGTGCTTTTACTGAGCCAGCCCCGCTCATTGTAGCTATACGTAGTGCTATTCACAAAGGAACTCTCCGTGCCTGCCTTGCCCACGGCTTTACTTTTCAGCTGGCCGATCTCATTATAGCTATTGGAAACTAAAATCACCTCGCCCTGCGATCCGATCCGCTCCTTTGTTGAGACCAATCTGCCGACATGGTCATAATCATTGCTGGTAACAATGGTTGTTGCAGCCCCTGTCGCTGGCGTATGTACACGTGTACTGGTTTTCAGCTCTCCAGGAAAAGTATAGGTATTGGTCACATAATCCGTTCCATCGAGATGGTTCTTTGAAGCACGCTGGATCACCCGCCCGTAATCATCGTAATACATTACCGTCAGCAGCGGCTGGCTGCCATCTGTCCTGTATACTTTAGTACCCGTCTGCAGGGACTTGATCATCGGACTTTTTGTGATCCCGATGGCAGGTAGTGTTGTCGCTCCGGTAAATAAATAGTCATCGTAGTAATTGACCTGTAATATGGTCATATTGTCCGTATTCTGAGGGATGGTATTGTTCGTATACCCTTCTATCGCACTACCCCGATCTTCCCACATCGGCCCTGTAAAGTCGGACAAAGCCTGCTGCAGATAATCATGATTATCGCCGACGTGGCCTCTCTCAACACCGGTCATCACCACACGGCCGAATGCATCATATTTCGTAAAACTCCACTCCTCACGCTTGAGCTGCTCGGAATCACGTGTGAATACCACCTGGTCATTCCTGTTGTAAACAAGATATTCCCAGCCTTTGCCGGGAATCTTCTTCTTGATCACTCGCCGACGTCCGTCGTATTTAAAGGCATAAACATAGTTGTCAAAATTTGCAAATGTCGCATCAGTAGAAAGCTCACTAACACTCGTTCCCGTCACTGCAGGAGGGATTACATAACGCAGGTCTCCAAAGTCATCGTAAACATAATAGGTATTCAGCGCTTTGCTCTCGTTCTCCCACACCCGCTTGAGAACAACACGTCCGTCAAAATCTTTATACTCGTCCACCGAACCACTGCGATCGGTCGTATTGACAGTATTCTCATCCCGGGTGGTGGTACGGTAGAGTTTTCCCGCTGAGTAGTTCGTCGTACCGCTGGCTCCGCTCGCCGTTACCGTCCATAGCTTTACAACATCAAGTCCCGTAGCCGTATTGGTACCATAACCTGTTTTTACTGTATGTCCGGTACCCAAGACTGCCAATGGCTGCCAGGCTGCACCCGGTGCCCCCTGTTCCAGAATTCGGTTCAACGGACTGTTCTCAAAGACCGTGACTGCATAGGGGTTGCCTGTCTTCACCGCTGCAGCATCCCAGCCTACCCCATCTTTGTAAAAATCCGACTGTGTCGATTTTGCTGAAGCCCGGAAACTACCATTGCCTGACTTCTCGCCATAGGGCAGATATTTCGTCGACTCACGACCAAACCCGTCATATTCAATATGCTGGACGATATCCTTATACGTTGGACTGGCCATTAGCTGCACTGTCTGGCTAGGCCTTCCCAGCCCATCAAAGTACTGGATACTCTGGTTCTCATCTCCGATCGTACGCTGGGCGTTCAACGTGGCAAGTGTCACACCTGGGCTGCGGAACGTCTTGGTCATTATATAATTCTGGCCGGCTGTAGGAGTACTCACAAGATTCTGAAAGCCCACAATACTGATCGTAACAGTTTTGCCTGCCGCGGGGGCAGGGATGTGAAAGCCATTCTGGAGTGTAATGCTCTTGAGGGCCTGGATATTCGTCTGGTTGCTATAGGAACTCAGCGAGGTATCCTGCGGGAGCCGCTGTCCCTGTACTGCAACAAACCCGAATAAGGATATCAGTGTTAAAAAGTTCTTTTTCATAATCAATTAGGCTTAGTTGGAACGGTAATGGTAATCAAAGGACCTGTTTACATGGTTCAGGTGGTCAAGTACCGCCTGCAAGCGCTGCATACCGTCGTAGGTATAGGTCTCCTTGATTCCTCGAGCATCCGTCTTACTGGTCATACCAACCAAGGGCTTATAGGTATACGTTGTCACCATCGCTTTAGCCAGTCTGGAATCACTGCGCAGCTTATCTGATGCATTTTTGATCAAGGTCTCCATACTGGACTCGGTCTGACTGCTGTTCAGGTTGTCAATTGTAGCTTGGGTAAGCACAGCCACAACTTCAGCATAGGTCGCATTCTTGATTTCAATAATTGGATATTGGCCACCATAGCCCCAAAGATAGGTTACCGTTGGATTGTCCTGTTTTTTTATTTCTTGTAGATTACCGTATTTATCGTAAGAAGGGAAAGTGAAACGTTCACTAACTTCAGTAGGTTTCAAGACTTCAGCCTTTTCAATAAATACGTTTTGAGAAAGTGTTCCATATTGTTTATGATAGGAAACACTCTCTTCCAATAATTTCTCAGAACTGCCGTTCACTTCATATTTTTTTGTGCGTACCGGTCTACTCACGACATTATTTAAGATCATCCAAAGCCGTGCATTTTCATTTACGCCAGTAAAAACTGCATCCCCAGGATATACGTATTTATATCTCGTTGTCCTTCCCGTGCTTAAACTCTGGTCACTCTGAATTAAATCACCTAGAGCATTATAGAAATTCGTCGTTGAAGATTGAGTATTACCTATGGATGAATATGTTGTCTTTTCAGTATTTAATAAGTTACATTTTAAACGGGTAAAAGTATAAGGATAATAACCAGGATATTCTATCGTACCTGTAAATGCCCCACCATAAGTTTCGTCATTGTCAACTCTTTTCAAATTATAAAACACTTGATCACCTGGAGTCAAGTCGTAGTCATTGGAAGTCTCCCGGAGAGAATCAAGCTTATTATTTTTTAATAAGTAAACAGTTTCTTGCATAATCTTTCCGTTTTGCACCATGAAGGATTGTCCCGGCGGATAAGGATGTGTATATGAATTCTCGTCTGGTAGATTTATATAATCGTACTTTACCAGTGTCGTATCGTTATTGCTTGTCATCATTTCATACACCCGATCGTAACCAACTGCCGAAGAGCTTTGAGATGTGGCCTGCGTACTTGGCGAAGCAGATATTTCTACATAATAGTTTAAACCTATCTGATTGTTCTGAATATGGGAAACATGGTTTATTACGTTGTTAAAGTTATTGCCGCCAAAAAGTTTTCCAGAAGATTTCTGACCAAAGCGATCGTAAGAATAATAATATTTTTTGGCAAATGCAATAATACCTGGCGCTGAGTAATCTTTAGTCTCACGGATTCTTAGTCCTCCTACTTTATTTTTAGTCGGATCCTTTTTCTTATACCACCTCAATTCACATACGAAATTCATATAATTAGGAGGATCCTGGTTAAACTCCGCCTTTATCTCGTAATCTCCATTAGGAAAATAAGCATTGCTAAAACTATAGTAAAATAAACGAGAAACATTAGCGTTGGAAGCTGATAACCCACGAATCCGCAATGATGCCCCCATAGTACCTGCAGGTACTCCTAAATCCATCACATCAGCAGATAATAATGCTCCTCCGTTTATATTATTGTTAATAAAAGGATCAAAACTATTATTTATCGTGAAATTTCCAACAAATGTCTTTTGAGGAGGAAAAACTGGTTCTAAATCTTGCCACAACTCTTCAGCAGAAAGAAACAGTTGCTGTTTATCATAACCCGACGGAACTTTCATATCAAATGTTTCATTATTTTCATAAGTATATTCACTGCTGCCTCCATTAGGATATTGTACCTTTTTAAGTATACCAAATTGAGAGTATCTTTCATTAATTAAACGATCTGCCCCTTCGATGTTCAAATTTTCATCCTGTCCGGGTACAGTTATGATACTAGGCCCTATTAAATTGGCATTTGTGGTCGCACCGTTATAATAGCCCCACCAATCCTGTGCATAAGAAATCCGAGAAGAAGGTATCGAATTAGTTTCATAATTAAAACGATATTTCTGACTAAAATTACCGGTTGAACCTATAATGTTT
Organism: Sphingobacterium sp. UBA3519; assembly: GCF_002377215.1. Taxonomy (NCBI): domain Bacteria; kingdom Pseudomonadati; phylum Bacteroidota; class Sphingobacteriia; order Sphingobacteriales; family Sphingobacteriaceae; genus Sphingobacterium; species Sphingobacterium sp. UBA3519. The sequence continues at coordinate 2,728 of NZ_DFPI01000036.1, read as the reverse complement.
ACACTATCAAGAAACATCCATTTATTTGAACGGTATGTTGCTGTCGACGAACCTGCTATATACGAGTACTGAAAATCAGTTTGCGAAATTACGTTATCCCTAAGATCAGAAATGATCACTTTATTCAAACTATACCCACCTACTAAATCCTCTCTTTCCGCTATGTTCTTAATAAATTTGATCTTTCCACTATCATAGGTTATAACAGAGGGGATATACGACTTGACTAAACTCGTCAAAAAAGAAAAATTATCATTTAAATTACCATTATTGTTAGGGCCAAATTGTATATATTTTAAGTTAGGTCCTATGCGATAACTCAATTGATTTTCTAGCGTGTAATCAATTTGAATGCGACTAGTTTTAGTTGAATTTTCAATCTTGCTGGGTAACCAGGAGTTCACCGTCAATTTACCTGGACCAGTTCCACTCAATTGGGAAGTTTCTCCTACCGAAAAAGTATATACAATACCTGAATCATCAATTACAGTAAACGAATTTGTATTCCGATCATAGACAATTTTTATATCTGTTATTTCCTCTGTTAAAAATGTGTTTGATATTTGGTCATAAAAAAATCTTCCAGAAAAATTATTCAAAGATAAATAAAACACATCTGCTTCGGTATCTACAGGATTAGTCGCTGATGATGTTTTAAAATCATTATACAGAGCAGAACCTTCGAAATTATTGACATAGTATTCCATCGTACGACCTTGGTATCCTTCAATATATCCTCCGGGTTCCTCGTCTGGTAAACCCCGGACCTGTCTGCTGATCATTGGCAATCCCGACAGATTCCAACCCAATCCTACCCACGAGGCAATATCTTCTACCTTGTTTCCACCAGAATTGTATCCTAAAGATAGATTTAGTGACAATCCTTTGGAATCAATATGCCAAATAGGTATACTCAAACCGATCTGACCAGTATATCCGTTTACAGAGGACTGATTATAACTTAAAAGAGAAGCAGCATTGGGACTTAAAAAGGTAGGTTCATAGCCTTTATTCTGTGCAAGGACCTGAACTGAGAAACATCCCAATACCAACAGTATGGCCTGAAAACCAAAATAACGTAAAATTCGCATTCTAAAAAAATAATAAGGTTAGTTAAATCCGCAGATTAATTTTCAACAAGTTAATGTGGACTAGATAATTTGATACAAAAGTATTCAAATTATCGTTAAGCAACAATAGCATTTATCAAAATTCAATTGTATCCAAAATAAATTTTAGGAGTCGATTTCGGAGTTGCACCCATAGATTGGAATTGTAAGAAAGTTTTGTACAAATTGATCTTTGGGTGCATCTTTTTGATTTTCACCATCAGTATCTACCCAAATGTGGTAACGTTCAAAGTTCATGATAGACAAGTACGAGCGCGGTGAGGCCGTCCCCTCACTCCTGCGGCTTTATTAGCAGCAGCATAATCAGCGACTCTATTGACCGTAGGTTTTATCATGACATCACTTACCACATCTTTATTATATAAGTTATTTGAAAAGTTAGGAACCCTGTCCTATCAAAAGGAACACCTGTTTTATCTTTTCTCTATATAACAACAAACCCATCCACTCTATTAAATCGATAACCTTTATTTATTTCCCAACAACGCTATCTTCTCCGCTTGTCCTTCAATCTTCTCAGCCTGTTTTTTCATTTCATTATTCATTTGAATAAGCTGTAAAGTCATTTCCTCTACCTTTTTAAGCAATAGTAAATTCATCTCGGCCAAATCGAGCCCGTCAGCTTGGATCTGTTTAGCCGAAGGTATCTCAGGCAAATGTTTATTTGCTTTGACATAGCTTTCAATTTCCTCGAGACTCTTTAAATTATAATCAGGTTCAAAAACATAGTCTGGCACATTGATATCTGTTTTAATCTTGATTTCTTTTGCCAGAATATTGCCTTCAACAGCCAATTTAGCCTGCGGATTACTAGTTCCGATACCGACATTCCCCCCCGGCATCACGGTCAATCTAGCAGCCCCAAAACCACTTCCATGAAAACCATCTCCACCATCCTCCATAATATTAAACGTGGTTGAATTCTGGGTTCCGCCAATGGACCATTGCTTTGCGCGGTTACGGTAACTGAATAACAATTTTGGATCATCACCAGCCGCTTTATCGGTTACTAAAGCTAAGGCATGCCCCCAAGACTGCTCACCATTTGAACGGAAAACTCCCGTTGAAATATTTCCTAAAGGTGGCTGAACATCCAATCGAGTTCGGGGAACTGAACTACCAATACCAAGATTTCCTTCACCAGTGAATAAAAAAGTGGATTTAATTAACGGAGTACTCGAAAAGTATATTGAAGCTAAACCAGTTCCTGCATCAAAATGACTTCGTATACGAGTTAATTCTTCTCCGTTTGCTTTTTGAAACACAATATCCCCAGCGTCTGCAGGATTTTCCTTAGCACCTTTAAAAAATAGATCTCGTCCATTCGTCAAATTAATACCTTCAAAAGAGGTTTGCGCCTGAACTTGATACAGCTGAAAACTAGCAACAGTCAATAAAGTTGCGAGCAACGATTTTCTTTTCATAATTGATAACTCCTTTATATTTTTTTGATTAATTCACGCGTAATTTCGGCTTACTTTGTCGATTCCAACTTTTCAAGTCTTTCCATAATCCGGTTGATTATTTTATCTTTTTCAATTAGGTGTAAAGTCATTTCTTCTATTTCCCTGAGCAATCACTTGCGTCCTAAACGTTTA
>NZ_DFPI01000025.1:0-426992 GCF_002377215.1 Sphingobacterium sp. UBA3519 | reverse complement strand
GTTTAAATACTTCCGTATTTCCCTGTACAGGCCATTGCATATCCTCCGTACTTCCCCGACCGGCGTTGCCCTAGAGCCTTCACTGTGCCTGCTCAAGCTCATCCCATCACTGCTCCTTTTCGAAAAGGCTTTGGCTCACTGGCTACAGTTCAATACATTGAAAGATTAAGGTTTGCCACTTTGATGAGATTTGATACGCTATAGATGCAATTCGCTTCGTTCCGATAGTCCTCGATGTTTTCGGGATAAATTTGTGAATATAACATTGATTTCAATCCATATTGCCATTAAAATAGCGCACTGTACGGTATGAAATGTGATTATGGTCACTTTTGATGTCAGATCTACTGGTGAAAAGTACCTTTCAGGATCTCAATTTTCGCTAAGTCATTTAGAACCAGCAGCCGAAATTAGTAACTAAGCATTGTAATGCTGTAATACAAAAGTGACGTACATCACTTTTGTACGCATTCCCCATCATTAAATTGTCATAAATTGCTGCTTACTTTTGAACCAGAATCAACAATTTAAGTAATGCAGTTAGAGCAATTTAATTACGACAACAAGATTGTCAGGAATTTCGGAATCGCTACCATTATTTGGGGAATAGTTGGTATGACCATAGGATTGCTTGTGGCGACGCAGCTTGTTTGGCCCCAAATGAACTTCGGATTGCAATTTACTACATTTGGCCGTGTACGTCCTGTGCATACCAATGCGGTGATTTTTGCTTTCGTAGGTAATGGTATTTTTATGGGAGTGTATTACTCCTTACAGCGGGTGCTTAAAGCAAGAATGTTTAGTGATGCTTTGAGCAAACTCCATTTTTGGGGTTGGCAATTAATTATTGTTGCCTCGGCTATTACTTTACCACTCGGTCTTACTTCAAGCCATGAGTATGCCGAAATGGAGTGGCCTATTGATATCGCAATTACCTTCATTTGGGTGGTATTTGGAATCAATATGTTCGGTACTATTATCAAACGACGCGAACGTCATATGTATGTCGCAGTTTGGTTCTATATTGCCACATTTGTTACAGTAGCCGTATTGCATATTGTTAACTCCATCCAATTGCCTGTAGCTGGCTGGAAAAGCTATTATGTCTACAAGGGCGTGCAGGATGCACTGGTACAATGGTGGTATGGTCACAATGCAGTTGCTTTTTTCTTGACAACCCCTTATTTGGGAATGATGTATTATTTCCTTCCTAAGATGGCCAACCGTCCAGTTTACTCTTACAAGTTAAGTATTCTTCACTTTTGGTCTTTAATCTTTATTTATATCTGGGCAGGTCCTCACCATTTGCTCTATACGGCGCTACCGGGTTGGGTACAGTCTTTAGGGGTTGTATTCTCCATTATGTTGATTGCTCCGAGCTGGGGCGGTATGATCAATGGCTTGTTGACCTTACGTGGTGCCTGGGATAAGGTACGGACAGAGCCTATGTTAAAATTCATGGTCGTGGCCCTTACTTGTTATGGTATGGCGACTTTCGAAGGCCCTATGCTATCTTTAAAGCAGGTGAATGCAATTGCTCACTTTACCGACTGGATCGTAGCACACGTACACGTAGGTGCATTGGGATGGAACGGCTTTATGACATTCGGTATTCTTTACTGGTTGATACCACGTATATATAAAACGGAGTTATATTCTAAAAAATTGGCATCAACGCACTTTTGGATAGGTACCTTGGGTATTTTGTTCTATGCGATCCCGATGTATTGGGCAGCTGTAGTACAAGGCTTGATGTGGAAAGAATTTACACCGGAAGGGGTTTTGAAATATCCCAACTTCCTTGCGACAACATTGGAAATTTTGCCAATGCACATGATGCGTGCATTAGGTGGTGCACTTTATCTATCGGGCGTGTTCCTGATGACGTTCAACTTGATCAAAACCATGCAAAAAGGGAAGCTTTTGGCCAATGAGCCTGCAGAAGCTCCTGCATTATTGCCGGTTCAAGTAAACGAACAGTCTCAACACCGTCGCCTTGAACGTAAGCCAATTTTATTTATGGTACTGGCTCTTATTGCCATCCTCATTGGGGGTATGGTGGAAATGGTGCCGACTTTTACAATTTCTAAAAACGTTCCAACGATTGCGAGTGTAAAACCTTATACAGCATTGGAACTTCAGGGAAGGGATCTCTACGTAAGAGAAGGTTGTGTAAACTGTCACACGCAAACTATTCGTCCATTTAGATCCGAAACCGCACGTTACGGAGAGTATAGCAAGGCGGGAGAGTTTGTTTACGATACACCGTTTTTATGGGGTTCGAAGCGGACGGGACCAGATCTGCATCGCATCGGTGGAAAATACCCAAATAAATGGCACTTTGATCACCTGTTGGATCCGACGATTACCTCGCCAGGAAGTATTATGCCAACATATCCTTGGTTGATCGATCAGAAGCTAGATAATTCTATTCTGAAAGATAAAATGAAAGCGTTACGGAAATTGGGAATTCCCTATACCGATGCGGAAATTGAACATGCTGAGCAGGATCTTACCAAACAGGCACAAAAAATTGCTGATGATCTAAAACAAAATCAAGTGAATGTGTTAGCTGACCGTGAGATTGTAGCTGTAATTGCCTACTTACAGCGATTAGGAACAGATATAAAAGCAGCTCCAAAAGTAGCTGATAATGTTAACGCAAATCAATAAAGCCATGTTTAAGCAAATAACAAATCTAAACGGCAGTGAGCTTTATCTAATTGCATCACTTTGGATCTTCTTGGTGTTCTTCATTTCAGTAGCAATCATGTTGTTTCGAATGAAAAAAGACTATGTTACCTATATGAAGGAATTGCCTTTGGAAGAAGATGAAACAGAAAAGGAACTGAATCATTCACCTGATAGTCTATAATATATGAGTTTATTATTGGATACTGCACCAGCTACCGCAGAAGTTGTTCAATCTACGATAGGATTCGGTACAGATAATTTATACACAGATATCTTAATTGTTGTATTGATCGTTGTGATGCTGGCTCTTCTTGCTTCGGCATTGATGGTCAATCGCGCGATGAAATCCATCATTAAGATTACCATGCCTGAATTGGCCAAGGAGGAAAAACTCAAAAAGGCGGCGAATAAGGGCTGGATGAAAAGGTCGTGGAACAAGATCATGGGGATCAGACCGATTTCAGAAGAAAAGGATATTGTTATAGACCATGAGTATGATGGTATCCGCGAATTGGATAATCCGATTCCGATCTGGTTTAATTTCCTTTTTTATGGAACGATTTTTTTCGGCCTTGTTTACTTATTTGTTTATCAGGTGTCAGGCATCGGAATGAACCAGGACCAGGAGTATGAACATGAGATGGTCGTTGCCGAGAAAGAGCGTCAGGCTTATCTTACTGCTTCTGCGAGCAATGTAGACGAAAGTAGCGTGGAGTTTCAGCCGGAAATGGCAGCTGATGGAAAAGCGATCTTTACCGCAAACTGTGTCGCTTGTCACGGTGGTAGTGGCGAGGGAGGCATCGGACCTAACTTGACCGATAAGTTTTGGCTTCATGGTGGCGAGATTAAAGATATCTTCAAAACCATTAAGTATGGTGTTCCTGATAAAGGAATGGTGCCATGGGAACAAACGTTAAGTCCTGCACAAATCGCACAGGTTGCCAGTTATATTATCACCTTAAGGGATACACACCCTGCTAATCCAAAAGCTCCGCAAGGTGAAGAGGTAACCTATGGTGGTGGCCAGGCTGCAAGTGGAGAGAAGGCGGCGGATGAGAGCAAAGCCGATCAGGCTGAAACAGAAAAAAAAGCAGAGTAGTAAATTGAAATAGCAATGAGTACAGTAGTCGTGAATAACGCCAATAACGGTGGATCTAAGTCAAAAAAAAGACAATGGATTTATGCCAAAAAACCGCAGGGAGAGCTTTACAAAAAGAGACAGTGGGTTGGGTATTCACTACTGCTGTTCTTGTTTGTAGTTCCTTTTATCAAAATAAATGGTGAACCGTTTCTCATGTTCAACATTATTGAGCGAAAGTTTTCCATCTTAGGAAATCTGTTCTATCCACAGGATCTCTACATATTCGTATTCGGCATGTTAATCGTGATGGTATGTGTGGTTTTGTTTACTGTTGTCTTTGGACGGGTATGGTGCGGATGGACTTGCCCCCAGACCATTTTTTTGGAATTAATATTTAGACGAATTGAATATTGGATCGAAGGTGATTGGCAACAACAAAAGAAATTGGATGCTGGACCCAATACGGATCAAAAACAATTGAAAAAGTTTTTGAAACATGGTATATTCCTGATCATATCATTTTTCATTTCAAATATCTTTTTGTCTTATATCATCGGTGTTGATGCACTGATGAAGATCGTCACTGATCCATTGGACCAACATATAGGTGGATTGATATCAATAATCATCTTTACATTGGTTTTCTATGGTGTGTTTGCGTACGTCAGGGAGATTGTATGTATTGCAATTTGCCCTTATGGCAGATTGCAGGGCGTACTCCTCGATGACCAAAGTATCACTGTCGCCTATGATCATAGACGTGGAGAGCCAAGAGGAAAACAGCAAAAGGATGCAACGACGACACATGGAGATTGTGTAGACTGCAAACTCTGTGTACATGTATGCCCCACAGGAATTGATATTCGAAATGGTCTGCAATTAGAATGTGTAAGTTGTACGGCCTGTATTGATGCCTGTGATGCTGTCATGGACAAAATTGGAAAGCCTAAAAAGTTAATTGGCTTTTATCCAATGGGTGAGATTGAAGGAACACTGAAGAAAAAAAGCAATACGAGGGCAATAGCCTATTCTATCGTGTTGATTGCATTAATGTCGGTCTTTAGTTTTCTGTTGTTCAATCGTTCTCAGGTGGATGGAAGATTGCTTCGGGCAAAGGGAAGCACCTACCAGCTTCGTGATGATAAGACAATAAGCAACCTGTATTCTTTGGAATTGATTAATAAGTCTGGTAAAGAAATGCCTTTTAAATTGGTCTGTGATGATCCGCGTTTAACGATTCAACTGGTCAATCCTATTCAAAAATTGAGTAAAGATGGGCATGCGACACTGAGCTTTTTTCTAATTATCGCGAATAAGGATGTTGAGACCTATAAAAGTAATGTAAAATTAGCTATCTATTCGGGAGATAAGAAAGTGGAAAGTTTAAAAACCACTTTTATTGCGCCTCCGGGTATGAATTAAAATGAAAAACAATGAATTGGGGTACAAAGATTTTTTTAACCTTGGCGGTATTTATGTTGTGTATAGTCGGAGCTGGAATATATATGGTGAGTCATGATTCGGATAGTCTGGAAGAAGATGACTACTATGAACAGGGGCTGAATTATGATCAAGCTTACGAAAAAAAGCAAAATGTATTGATGATGAAGGAATCACCGACAATAGAAATCAGGCAAGATACCTTGTATATTCATTTTGTTTCCAAAGAAAATAAAGGGAAACTGCTGTTTCGAAAACCTTCGGATAATCGATTGGATAAAGAATTACCATTTCAGACAACCAGTAATTTATATACACTGCCCATTTCCACGTTCGATAAAGGAATGTGGAATTTGTATATTGACTGGAAGAGTGTAGGTAAAGATTTTTTGTTTGAAGAGCATATTTTATTTTAGTTTAACGAAATGAGCTATACCTATTTTGCATTTTTCATGGGATTGTTTGGAAGCATACATTGTGCGGTCATGTGTGGTCCATTAATTTTTGCTATTGAAGGAAGGCAGGGTTTTGGTTGGAACGTTTTTTTTAATAAAATACTGTATCAATCCGGAAGGGTACTGACTTATGGTTGTTTAGGACTTTTACTCGGTACGATCGGAACATTTGCGCAGATTCAAGGTTGGCAGCGAAGTTTGAGCTGGGCCACAGGTATTATTCTGATCGGAATTGCTTTATTCCAGCTTATTGGTAAGCATAATCGGAAAATCGCTAGCTGGCAGACGAAGGCTGTGCAGCCAGTTGTACGCTTATTGTCGAAATGGCTCTATAAACCGGGGGGGAGTTTTATTGCTGGCGTACTGAATGGCTTATTGCCCTGTGGTATGGTCTACATGGCACTCATGTCGTCCATAAATGCAGACAGTCCACAGCAAAGTTTCTTTTTTATGTTGTGTTTTGGCTTAGGAACTATCCCGCTCTTGTTTGCGTTTTCTTTTCTGGGAAATTTCTCCAGATCTTTCAAAATCGGATTTTCGAAATGGGTTCCCTTTCTCTATTTCTTATTGGGAATTTGGTTTATACTACGGGGTGCCAATTTAGACATTCCTTATTTAAGTCCATTCATTCATGTCGATGGTGCAATAAACTGTGTTTAACGACAAACAATATGTCGATGCTAAGTATTATATTTGGTAAAACCCTTAGCACACAATATGGAGGTACTTCATCATATTTTACAGATTGCATTAGAATATTATTGGATTCCCTTACTCATCCTTTATATTGGTGTAATCGGGACGATTTTGATCGAAAACCGTAATCCTTCCAAGACCATTGCCTGGATTATGGTCATTGTTTTCTTACCTGTCGTCGGTTTGCTCAGTTACTATTTCTTTGGTCAGAAGTTTAAGAAGGTCAAAAGGATGAAACGCGTGTATCGCGAGCAGTCCAAAAAGCTACTGGATGCCTGGCGTAAGGAATCCGAAATTATGGAGGAACATATTGATACGTTAAATGAGCGGATCGGTAGTTTGGCCATGGTATACCGCTACCTTAAAAATCAGAAGATCTCTACATTCTCCCTCAACAACGATGTAACCCTGTTTATCAATGGGGAAGAAAAGTTTCCGGTACTTATTGATAGTCTTAAAGCTGCGCAGCATTCCATTCACATGGAATATTATATTTGGGAAATGGATGAAATAGGGCAGGAGATCTTACATATTCTAGAAGAAAAAGCAAAAGCTGGGGTCACCGTACGTCTGATATTGGATAGTTTTGGTGCTCCAGATGTAATTAAATATTTACGGCGGCATAAACCCGATTTTGTGTTTCAAGCTTTTCTTCCAGTAACCTTTAGTTCCTTGGCGAATAGCAACTACCGAAATCACCGCAAGATAGCGGTGATCGATGGGAAAATAGGTTTTGTCGGCGGAATCAATATTTCAGATCGGTATATCAATAACGGAAAAAATGAGATTTACTGGCGGGATACGGCGATGATGGTTGTCGGCGCAGCAGTAAATACGTTGCAAATCCAGTTTTGGAACAGCTGGAACCAGACAGATGGGGAATCGTTTGAATTGGGCCGCGGTTATTTAAACCGATTTCCTCTTACCGATGAAGATGCGAGTGGAGTAGGATTTACAGCCAGTGATCCTGGATCGCCAGCGCCTTTCAATATGGAAGCAATTATTGCCGGTATCAACGAAGCAAAAGAATATGTACAGTTGTGTACACCTTATTTTATTCCCAGCGATCAATTGACGACTGCTTTAATGCTCGCGGTATCTTCCGGTGTCCGTGTGGACTTGATGTTGCCGGCCCAGTCTGATTCGTTTTTTGTACAGCATGCCTCCTTCTCATTTATAAAACCACTACTGGAAAGAGGAGTTAATGTATACCTCTATACAAAGGGATTTCTGCATGCCAAAACCATCTGCATTGATGGGAAGCTGGCCTATATCGGTACGACAAACTTGGATATCAGAAGTTTTTACATCAACTTTGAAATCTCGGGAATTGTATCGGATAAAGAGCTTTGCGACCGTCTTAATGCACAATTTTTGGCTGATATCGAAGTTTCAGACCTGATTACAATTCGAAAGTGGATGCAGCGAAGCCGCTGGAAAAGAGGAGTAGATTCTATCTGTAGGCTTTTGGCTCCATTGCTCTAATTACTTTTAGCGCGTCGGAAATCGTCCCATGAATAGGTATAATAAATGTTAAAAATACCCCAATGCGGTTGGTCTTTGCTCAAAATTGAATATATTTAGCTATTCATTTTTTATTCTAAGACTTTCAATGAAGCACATAAAACTATTGACTTTATCGATAGGACTGTTAGGAATAGGGACCACTTATGCCCAGACTACACCTACATTGCCTATTAATACAATCGTAGAACGAGTTCAGAAATATTTTCAGGTTTACCCAGTTGAAAAGGTACATTTACATTTCGACAAGCCTTATTATGCTGTAGGGGATACTCTCTGGTTTTCAACCTATTTATCCCGCAATTTGGCCGAATATGAGCCGAGTAAAATAGCTTACGTGGAAGTGCTGAACAGTCGCGATTCCCTGATTCAGACACTAAAAATTCCATTGGATAAAGGGGTAGGAAATGGGCAGATTGTACTTGATCCTCAATTTATGTCTCAGGACAATTATCGCTTTAGGGCCTACACAAAATGGATGGCCAACTTTGATAATGCTTACTTTTTTAACAAAGTGGTGCCAATCGGGGATGTAATCAATAAGAAATTGATTACGAACATTGAATTTCAAAATAACATTGGTGGTAATAAAACCCAAGCTGTCATACAGTTCCGCGATCGTACGGGAAAACCGATGATCAATTCAAAAATCAATTGGGAGTTTGTGTCGGGATGGGAAACCTTCGACAAGGGCAAAGCTGAGACCGATGGGCTGGGGAAAGTAACCATAAACCTGTCTGCAAAAGAAAAGGCAAATCTGGAGAAAGGACAACTGAAGATTAGCATTCAGGAAAATAAAAATGAAAAACCTTTGTCCAGTTCCTTCTTGCTCAAAAATGCCTTGTGGGATGCAGATGTGCAATTCTTTCCTGAAGGGGGTGATATTATCGCTGGATTGGCCAAAAAAGTTGCATTTAAAGCCATTGGATCCGATGGTAAGGGGCTAAAGGTAAAAGGTAGTATTTTGGATTCAAAGGGCAAGTCGGTAGCGGAGTTTGCAGACTTTGGAACTGGAATGGGCTATTTTTCTCTTCTGCCGCTCGCAGGAGAAAATTATCAAGCTGTTGTGAAGTTTGAGAATGGACAGGAGCGCAAATACAAATTGCCGGCTGTTGTCAGTGACAAGGCAAATGTTGTTTTTGTAAAACAGGATGCCACGAATGCGGAGTTTGCCGTGGTAACTAGCGAGGAGAATTTTTCAAAGAACCCGGGGCAATCTTATTATGTTTTGGTTCAGTCGAATGGCCATCTCTGTTTTGGCGCACAGGTGAATTTAAAATCTTCGTCTGCATTGGTCAATATTCCGAAAGAGCGTTTGCCAAATGGTATTGTTCAGGTAACCTTATTGAGTCCGGACGGAAAACCTATCAGCGAACGCTTGGCATTTGTTCAAAGTGAAAAGCTTTTAAATATTCAAGTTACCAGCGATAAGCAAAGCTATAAGGCTAAAGACTTGGTCAATCTTAAACTTGCTGTGGACAACAATGGGCAGAAGTTCCCCGGAAGCTATTCAGTCGCTGTAATAGACGAATCCAAAGTTCCTTATAATGATCAGGCAGATCTCTCTATTGTGAGCAACTTTCTGTTGACTTCGGACCTCAAAGGAAATGTAGAAAACCCAAATTCATATTTCGATGAAAAGAATCCCAATCGGGATAAAGCGCTGGATGCACTATTAATGACACAGGGATACCGTCGATTTGACTACCCGACACTTATATCGGAGAAGTTGCCACAGATCAGTTTTCTTCCCGAGCAAGGAATTGAATTATCCGGTATACTTCGGATGAATACTGGACGCCCTTATCCAAATGGAGGGTTACTTTTATCGGTTCCTTCGCGTAATATTAAGAAAGACGTTTATACGGATCAGAATGGACGATTCACCTTTAAGGATCTTGTGTTCCCGGACTCGTCTAAAGTAACGGTTAATGCCCGCTCTAACGACAATTACCGGAGCCTGGTTATTAATATGGATCAGAGCTTTTACCCGGAGATCGATAAGAATAATGGCTATAAAAGTTATTTTGTGCCGAATATAGACCAGGCTTTTGCTCCTTATTTGGCGAATAGCCGAAAAGAGTATCGAAAATCGATCCTTCTGGATGAGGTCGAAGTGACAGGCGTAGTGAAGAAAGCAATCACCAATAAAGATTTTCCATCTATTTCGGGCTTATCCATGCCGGAACACCGTATTGAACCCGAGCGTTTGACCGGTTGTAACGTGTTGACCATGTGTCTTCAAACGGTATTGACTGGCATTACTTATGATCCGCAGACATTGAAATATTATGTTTCCCGCGATTATAATGCGGGGGGACGTACGCCTGTTCAGTTCTTTCTGAACGGTATGGCTATTGATGAGCCTGGATTGAACAGCATCAATGTCGCGGATATTGAAGGAATCGAAATCTTCTTACGTGATGAATTGGGAACAGTCTCCAGAATGTATCAAAATAATGGTGTTGTGTCCATTTATACGAAAAAAGTGGAAGCGAAGAAGCCGCGAATGTCATTGAGTGAAATTGAGAGCATGTTGCCAAAATCAAATGTGATCGATATGTATCCTCTAGGTTATATTAAAGAACGCAAATTCTATGTTCCAAAATACGATACGCCGGAAAGAAAGGCTGTAAACGATTTGAGAACGACCATTTACTGGAATCCGAAAGTCTCAATCACAGAGACGGGGGAAGCTGCCATTCAATTTTATAATGCCGATGGAAATGGAAATTACAAGGTCATCGTCGAGGGAATGGATCAAACAGGTAACATTGGCCGTAAGGTTATAAATTACGGTGTTCAGCCTTAAGCCTTGCCTATAGGAGTTCATGAAAAAAGAACGCTGTGCTCAGTAACCTGGGGACAGCGTTCTTTTTTAACAAAAAAACACCCCCTTGATGGGCAAGGAGGTGCTAACTAACCAATTATAAACCTAAATTATGAAAAGTATTTTGTCGCTATTAAAAGCGTTAATCTTCTTATTTATAAAGTATATTTCAAATCCTATGCCAAATAGCGTTTATGGTCCTTTTGGCAGATTTTAGTTAACTTTTTGGATCATTTACTTATTCAAGCCGAAATAACAAGGTCTACACCGTGGTTCATAAGCTTCTTTTTCACCCAAAAGCACGGTTTCCGTATCCTTGGTCAGGCGGTAGGAATAATTCGCTGGAGCGCCACATTGCATGCAAACCGCATGCACCTTCGTGACGTGTTCGGCTACTGCCATTAAATTGGGAATTGGACCAAATGGTTGCCCTTGAAAATCCATATCGAGACCGGCAACGATCACCCAGATACCACTATTTGCCAATTTGACACATACCTCTGTCAAACCGTCATCAAAAAATTGTGCTTCATCGATTCCGACAACTTGGGTCGATGAACTTAAGAGTAGGATCGCTGAAGAATGATCAACGGGTGTTGATGGGATGCTATTGCTATCGTGAGAAACGACCAACTTTTCATCATATCGCTTATCAACCGCTGGTTTAAAGATTTCGACATTCAAACGTGCATATTGTGCTCGTTTTAGCCTGCGAATCAGTTCTTCAGTCTTGCCCGAGAACATCGATCCACAGACAATTTCAATGCTACCATATTGTGCGGGGCGCAAAGCCAAATTATGTTCGGAAAAAAGCATTTGATTAATTTAATTTTGTCGGAAGGTCCGCAAATAAGGTGATTTTTGTAAAATGACCTCCCATTATATTCTGTTTTTGACACCGCTAATATCAGAATTAAATATTAAATTTGGGTAGCAAAAATTGGGCGTAAATCCAAATATTTCTAAATCAAAGGATTGGGTTTTCCACTTTTTGATCGGTTGCAGGTATAAGTGTTATAAATAATTAATTGGTGATTTCAAATAGAATTATGGGTACTAAAGAGGAAATTTTTAATACGATAGGCGATTTATTACAGGATTTAAATGGACAGTATCTGACCTTGTCGGAACAGGGCAGCTTGTCCGAAATTAACGAATTAGTAACACTAGAAGCGAAGGCACAGGCTGTGGCTGCCTACATAACTTTACTTAAGACCAAGGCCGTTCTTCAGGGAGCTCAATCGCAGCATACGTTAAGTACTGCTGCCTTAGACAGTAAGAAGATTGCTTTCAACGACTATTTTACACCGCCTTCCACCCTTAGATCTTCAGCGCAGCAAGTTGTTGCTGAACCCACTGAAAGCGAGATTCAAGAAGCTCAACCAGTTGAAGATTTCAACCGTGGAAATGAAGAAGCCATTGTAGCAAATGAAGAAACCAGTGTGGAGGAAAACGAAGTCCCATTTGTTTCTGAACGTGAACCTGTAAAATTGGAAGAGCCAGAAACCTCATTTGTTTCTGAAAGTGAACCGATACAATCGGGAGAGCCTAGCCCTGCAATTGCTGAACCTGTCGCTCCGCCAGTTGTTGCAACGCCACCGGTTTTTGAGGCTGCTCCAGTGGAGGAATTAGCTTATCAGGCAGAAAAGGAAGTTACAGCGCAAGTTGAAGAACCTACTGTCTTCGTTACAGAAGTCATCGAAGAACCAAAAGAAGTCGTAATTGAGCAGCCGCAAGAAGTGTTTATTCAGGAAGAAATCAATACGGTCATTGAAGAAGCTCCCGCGAGACCATTGACCTTAAATGAAATTATCTCTCAACAGAAGCAAGCTGGCGTGCAGAACCGTGTTTATCAGGTAAATCAATCTGGACATAGCGATAAACTCACAGATATTAAAGCAGGAATAAGCTTAAATGATAAGCTCTTATTTATTAAGGATTTGTTTAATGGGTATAGTTTAGCGTATAGTGAGGCTGTCGAATTATTGAATAGATTTACAAGCTATGCGGAAGCGGATGCATTTTTGCAGACAAATTATGCGATTAAAAATAAATGGGCAGATAAACCGCATACCGTTGAAAAATTATACAACGTCCTACGCAGAAGATACAACTAAAATTCTAAAGTATAAAAAAACAGCTCCCGTTCTACTGGAGCTGTTTTTTTATACCTATATTTTTGGTTTTTTAGCTTAGTTGAAATTGTAGCCAATCGTTTCCTTCATGACCATACACAAAATACTTTGGCTGAAGAATTTCGGCTAAAGATTCAAGTTCTCTCAAATAATTATATCCGGGAATCTGTGCAAATTGTTTATTGGTCATGATGAAGACCTGATCGAGCTCGATAGCTTTGGATGATGCGATAGCTGCCGAATTCAACAATTGTGGAATTTGGATAAATGTCTGTTCTCCCTGACCGATGACAATGATTTTATCGGCTTCATTTTCTGTTGTAACTGGAATACCACCGGCTATTTTTATGGCTTCCTGCAGATAGGCAGAACGGTTTATTTCAAGCGGCTGTATTTGGTCCAGTACCAATACCTTGGGCCTGTCAGTAGCCGAAATAAACTTAAGCTTATGGATAAGAATACTTGTTTCGTCTTCAATTTTTTCAACCAGTTCAACTGTTTTATCAATGGCATCGAGATCAGTCCCGATACGTTTGATATAGGAGATCATATCGTCAATGTCGACAAGTTGAGGGCGATCTGAAATTAATGTGTCGTAGGTTTCAGCTGGAATAGCTGCCGGATTTAGGTCCAACTGGTCCAAAATATGGGCGACTAGTTTTTCTTGATTGCTTTGCATGTTGCAAAAATACAAAACCTTCCTGACTTCGCAGACACCAAGAGCAATGAAAGCGAACTGAAAGTTCTTTCTGGCCAATAAGATCAGACAACCTTCAGAAAAAAAGGGAAGCATTGGCGAAAGTAAATTAGCAATAGTAGGTATGCGCAGATTTTTGTAAATTGGCCTGAAATAAATGATATAAATATGTTTGACAAATTATTTCAAGCCCAGCAAAAGGCGGAGGAAATCAAGAAAAGATTGGATTCAATTTCTGTGTCTGGTGAAGTGGAAGGTGGTTTAATCCGTGTGGTAGCGACAGCAAACAAAGAGATAAAAGAGGTTACCATCGATCCTGTATTTTTATCAAACGCAGATAAGGAAGAATTGGAGGAGTTGCTTGTGGTTGCTCTGAATAAGGCAATTGCGCAAGCTGAGAATATCAGCCAGGCTGAAATGCAGGCGGCAAGTAAAGATATGTTGGGTGGACTAGGAGGACTAGGCGGATTATTTAATCAATAGCGATATTATCATGAAAGCAACTTATTACGGACAGTCTTGTGTAGAGTTTGATTTTGACGGAACGAAGGTTCTTTTAGATCCATTTGTTACTTATAATCCACTTGCAAAAGAAATCGATGTCAATACAATTAAACCGGATTATATCTTTTTAAGTCATGGACATCAGGACCATGTGGCCGATATGGCGACGATTCAAAAAAACAGCGATGCCACTGTTTTAGCGATTGTTGAAACTGCAGGCTGGGTGAGAAGACAGGGCGTACCTGACGATAAGGTGATCGAATTCAACTTGGGCGGAACAGTTCAACTGCCTTTTGGTTCGGTGAAGATGGTGTATGCTGCACATACCAATAGTACACCTGATGGTCAATACGGCGGGTTTCCTGTGGGATTTGTCTTCCATGTAAAAGGCAAAAAAATTTATTTTGCCGGCGATACCGCACTGACTATGGAAATGAAATTGCTGGCAGACATGAACCTGGATTGGGCATTTTTACCTATAGGTGGGCACTATACAATGGATGTGGATGATGCAATTAAAGCGGCTGAGTTTGTGAATTGTGCTCGGGTAGTTGGTATCCATTACGATTCATTTCCGCCAATAACGATCGATAAACAACAAGCTTTGGATAAATTCCAAAATGAGGATATTTCATTGTCATTGCCGAAAATCGGTGCAACATTTGAACTATAAACACTAAAACAAAGCCGAGCTTGCTCGGCTTTGTTTTAGTGTTTTCCTGATTATATGCAGATCTCTGTTGTGTTCATTAAGACATGACAATCTTTATGAGATGACAATCTTTTTAAGATCTTCCAGGCTGAAAAGAGGGATATCGATGATTTTATTCTTCAGGATTTGTTCTTTATTTTCTTCAAAATAGAACAGCTTCCATTCCCCATTTTTATATTCTAAACTACTGAGGTTTTCAATCCAATCTCCTGAGTTCATATACGTGCAGGTTCCTTTTCGGGTAATGACTTCTTTGATTTGAGGCTGGTGGATGTGTCCACAGATGACGAAATCGTAATTTTTTTCAATCGCTAGTTCAGTCGCTGTATGTTCAAAATCTGATATATACTTGACGGCCTTTTTAACGGAGTTTTTGATCTTTTTAGAAAGAGAATATTTCTCCTTACCCATTTTATCTAGGCAATAATTAATGATATTATTGAGCTGGATAAGTTTGTCGTAACCCCATCCACCGAGTTTGGCCAACCATTTAGAATGATGAATGGATGCGTCGAAAACGTCTCCATGAAAGATCCACACTTTTTGATTATTGAGTGAAAGAAGGAGTTTATTGCTCAGCTTGATATTACCTAATTTTAGATCGGTAAACTTGCGCAACATTTCATCGTGGTTGCCCGTGATGTAATGTACTTCTGTCCCCGAAGAGCTCATGTCAATGATTTTTTTGATGACTTTTAGATGTTCTTGCGGAAAATAGCTTTTTTTAAATTGCCAAATGTCTACGATGTCTCCATTGAGTATCAGTATTTTGGGAGATACGGACTCTAGATAAAGTAAAAGCTCTTTAGCTCTACTACCGTAAGTACCTAGGTGTAAATCTGAGATTACAAGTATATCAAGGCTTCTTTTCATTTGCAATAAATTTGTTTATTCATTTATGTCTACCAAGATGTCCTTTGTAGATTTTTTTTCTATGCGTCTGTTGAGGACTATATTTGACCTTTGCCGGATTTGTCTGAAATGAATCGATCATAAACGACCTTTTTTACCGTTTTTGAAGTTATTCTAAGCCGCAATATTTCATTTAATCAATCTGTTAACTTCTATTACAAAAAAAAGATACTTTTATTTTGTACCGATGAAATTCCTGTTATTAAATCATTAAAATGTCTTGTAAAACGGTATGAGTTAGTTAATTGGAAATTAATATTAGTAGGGAATTTTCGGTACGGAGAATATTGGGAGGTCGGAGGACTGGGGGAAGAGCAATAAAAAAGGTATCCAATTTTATTGAATACCTTTCCTTATGTTAAAGATTATTTTTCTTTTTCTATTTGGCAGTCGCTGCTGCTCTATCGATGTGGAATTGTACTAAATCGTCGATAGGGGAGCGCAAGATCTTGCCTACTTTCATTCCATATTGCTCAGCTTTTTCTGCTAATACATTTCTGAAATTGTAACCAACCGAACCGATACAGTTGAAAGTATAGCTTTGATAGTTAGGGTATTTGCTGACAAGATTTCTGAAAAATGCTTCAAAAGCTTCATCAACAATATTGCGTGTGTATTCGATATTTACATTGTTGTCATAGACAAATTTGCTAAAGCTTGCACAGAAACGATTTGGCATTGGTTTGGTATAAACCGCGTCCATAATTTCGTCCTTTGTCATTTTATACGTGTTATAAAATACTTCTTTAACATCTTTAGGCATCAAATTACGAACATAATCTGCCAGTAATTTTTTACCAATATAACTACCAGAACCTTCATCACCTAAAATGTAAGCACCTGAGTCGATGTTTAATGTGATTTCTTTACCATCGTATAGACAAGAATTTGTTCCTGTTCCTAAGATCGCAGCAAATCCGGCTTGAGTTCCTAATAATGCTCTTGCTGCTGCAAGAAGATCGTGTCCTACTTCAACTTCAGCTGTAGTAAATACTTGTTTTAAAGCATCAACAACAATTTGTGCTTTTTCCTTGTTATGAACACCTGCACCATAATAGTTTACCTCTGAGATTTTTTCAAAAGGTAAATCTTGCGGTAGTCCTTTTTTTAGGGAGTTTACAATGTATTCACTATCAACAAAATAAGGGTTGTACCCTTCCGTATTGAAGTAGATTTTTTTATTCGAATCGTCTAACAAACACCAGTTTGTTTTTGTTGATCCCCCGTCAGCAATGATTATCATTATTGAGTAGTTTTAATTGTGTTTATCGTTATAAAATGAGTAATCAATTCATTAATCAATTCCCCGAAAATACATTTTTTAATTTTAAATATCATAATTTATACGCTTATTTTTCAAAAAATAAATTTTTGTACTTTGGTGACTATATAAAAAAACTGGCTTAACGGTGTTGTTAAGCCAGTTTTTGAGCTGTGTAATAAAATTGTTTAAATAGTGTACTATTTACAATTAGTGAGGGGTGTTAATGGCCTCCTTCAGCCTCTATTTCATCAATATTGATTCCTTGTTTTGTTAATATTCCCTTAACAAATATCGCAAAGAAAACAACATAACAGAATCCGATTAATGGTAGAATATACGAGTTATGGATACCGATAATATCCGCTAATTTTCCTTGTATCGGAGGAAGAACACCACCACCAAGAATCATCATCACAAGAAATGCCGAACCTTGAGCGGTATATTTTCCTAAACCTACAATGGACAAACTGAAAATTGAGGACCACATAATTGAACATGCAAGACCGCCTGATAAGAAAGCATAGATTGCAATAGTACCCGATGAGAATAGGCCAATTAACATCGCAATGATTCCAAATAATCCAAAAATAATCAATGTACGAGCAGGTTTTTCTTTACTTAGGTAGAATGCTACAATTTGAAGAATAATACATATGACGTAATAATACAGATGTGACATCTCAAATCCTGCAAGCGTATTGACGCCGATGATAATGGAGAATGCAATCAGAGGAACGATAATCAATAATCCATTTTTAGTTGATTTACTCAAGTTAAATGCTGTAATAGCACCAGCCCAACGACCGATCATCATACTTCCCCAATACATGGATACATAAGGTGTAATTTGAGATGATTGCAAATGACCAAATTCCTTCAATGTTAATAATTCGCCGAGGTTACTACCGATTGCGACTTCGATACCGACATAGATAAAAAGCGCGAGCATACCCAAAGCCAATTGTGGATATTTCATCGCACCCCAACCTTCTGGATTTTTTTGCGCGCTCTTATTGGAGAACAATAAACCACCGATCACAACGACCAATGCTCCTGCCAACCATAACATGCGTTGCATTTCGAGTGGTTTGGCAACTTCTTTAATGTGCAGTTTGAGTTGATCGATCTGAACCTGATCTGTTAAACTTGAAACCTGTTTGTGTAACTGCTCTACCTGCAAGGCTAAATCGCTCTTATAGCTTAAAAACACTGGCGTGAACATACCAAAAAGGAGGATGGTCATAATGATCAAGGTACGTAAAGCTTTATTCGCTTTTTCCATTGGCTCATCACTAATTCCAGCAGGAACTTTTTTACTGAAATTAAATAATGCTGCAGCTAACAGGAACAATAGACCAACACCAATATAAAGATAAACAACCTTGTTTAGCGGAAGGTTGGCAATCTCTGAGTCAGAAATAGGCTCAAAAGTTCCGAATAAGGAAAACCCGATAACAAGAGGGCCTATTGTTGTACCAAATGAGTTGATACCACCGCCTAGGTTCACACGGGAAGCACCCGTTTTTGGATCGCCCAATAAAACCGCAAATGGATTTGCTGCAGTCTGTTGTAAAGAAAAACCAAGGGCTACAACGAATAGTCCCAATAACATACCAACATACAAATTTACTTCGACAGCAACAATCATGGCTGCGGCACCCAAGGCCGAGAAAAGTAAACCGTAAACTATACTCTTTTTATATCCCCATTTTCCAACCAGGTCCTTTCCCCCGATTGAACTGAATATAAATAGTAACAATGCACCAATATAATAGGCTGTATAAAAAGCAAAGTCTATTAACTGGGATTGAAACTGGTCTAAATGAAAGTAATTTTTGCAGAACGGTATAAAAACACTGTTCCCTGCCGCAATGAACCCCCAAAAGAAAAACACAATAATCAATGTGTAGAGTGCGGGGTAATTGGTTTTAGTTTGTTGCTGTTCCATATAAGGGATCTAAAAACTTAAATTTTGAAAGGTACGAACTTATGAAAAAAAATATAAAATTCAATCTAAAAATGTTGTTAAATCGTTTTACTAGCTACAATAGTAAATATTTTTTTTGAAATATTTTGAAATAACAAAATTTGTTTTTTTCTTTGTCTAGGTTCTCAATATTTAATCCACTTCGGGTTTAAAAGAAATCATTAAGTTCTTCATCTCACTTAATCATGGAAACTTGTTTAAGTGTGTAATCAGAATTCAGAAAAAAGCTCAAAAAAAAATCCAAAAATCATACACAACACATTAATGGATATTAACGAATTAAACGCTAAACTCGTATCGGAATTGCGCGAGATTGCTAAGTTGATCGGTATCGCAGATGCTGATAAATTGCGTAAACAAGAATTAATCGAAAGAATTAGCAATACTGGTGGGGAAGAGGAAGCAGCACCAGCGCCAGCTGAAAAAGCAGCTAAAGTAGAGGAAGATAATCAGGAACATGCTGAGCGTACACGTAAACGTGTGCGGACCGTAAAAACTGCGGAACCTGTCACGGTAAGAAAACGTGAAGTTTCTGAGCATGACGAAGCCCCGGTTGCAACCGAAGATACACCAGCAGCAGATAAAGGCCCCCAACCTGAAAAAGCAACACAAACTCCTAAAGCAGAAAACACTTCTTCAAGTACAGATTTCGATAATGTGATCGTTAATGAGGGTGTATTGGAGATCATGCCTGATGGTTATGGCTTCTTACGTTCATCAGATTATAACTATCTGACTTCTCCTGATGATATTTATGTATCACAATCTCAGATCAAATTATTTGGTTTGAAAACGGGAGATACGGTACGTGGTTGTATCCGTCCGCCTAAAGAGGGTGAAAAATACTTCCCTCTGGTACGGGTTGAGGCTATCAATGGACAAAATCCGGCTGAGGTACGCGATCGTGTGCCATTTGATTATTTGACACCATTATTCCCTGATGAGCGTTTAAATTTAGATATGGGTGTTGGAAATTACTCTACACGAATCATGGATTTATTTACGCCTATAGGTAAAGGTCAACGTGGACTAATCGTTGCTCAACCGAAAACGGGTAAAACAAACTTGTTGAAAGAGGTTGCAAATGCTATTGCAAAAAATCACCCAGAAGTTTATTTGATTATCTTATTAATCGATGAGCGCCCTGAGGAGGTTACTGATATGGCGAGAAGTGTACGCGCGGAAGTTGTTTCTTCGACATTTGATGAGCCGGCTGACCGTCACGTTAAAATTGCAAACATCGTGCTTGAGAAAGCTAAACGTATGGTAGAATGTGGACATGATGTCGTTATCTTGTTAGACTCGATTACAAGATTGGCACGTGCCTATAACACAGTGGCGCCTGCGTCAGGTAAAATTTTGTCAGGTGGTGTGGATGCGAATGCTTTACACAAACCAAAACGTTTCTTTGGTGCTGCCCGGAATATTGAAAATGGTGGTTCATTGACGATCTTAGCAACAGCATTAACAGATACAGGTTCTAAAATGGACGAAGTTATCTTTGAGGAATTCAAAGGTACAGGTAATATGGAATTACAGTTGGATCGTAAGTTGGCAAACAAACGAATTTTCCCTGCGATCGATATCACCGCATCGAGTACACGTCGTGATGATCTATTGACTGACAAAGAAACATTACAACGTATTTGGGTACTTCGTAACCACTTATCGGATATGAATTCTACAGAGGCCATGGAATTTTTACAAGGTCAATTGCGTGGCACTAAATCAAATGAAGAATTTTTGATCAGTATGAATGGGTAATTCCATCAAATTTTGATATTTTAGCCATCATTTTTAATCAAATGATGGCTTTTTTTATAAAATAGATCCTGTACATGAAAAAACATATCCCAAATCTGCTGACTTGTCTAAATTTATTTAGTGGCTGTATCGCTGTATTGATGGCATTGCAAGGCAATATTCAAGTTGTCACTATTTGCGTATTTGCTTCCGGGATATTCGATTTTTTTGACGGAATGGTAGCGAGACTACTTCATGTTAAATCGCCAATAGGAAAGGAGCTGGATTCGTTGGCTGATATGGTCAGTTTTGGTTTTTTACCTGGGACAATCATGTTTACCTTGTTGACAAAGGTATTTCCTGATGGTTCTCTGTTACCTTATTTAGGGTTTATCATTACTGTTTTCTCGGCTTTACGTTTAGCAAAGTTCAACCTGGATGAGCGCCAAACTTCGGATTTCATTGGTTTGAATACGCCAATGAATACATTTTATGTGCTTTCTCTACCTTATATCGCAGACAAATACCCACAATTGGTTTTAAATCCGATTGTATTAATCGGTAGTGTTCTTTTAACCAGTTATCTTTTGGTAAGTGAAATTAGGTTGTTTTCGATGAAATTTAGTTCGATGGATTGGAAAACGAATAAATTTCGCTTCATATTTTTGATCCTGACGCTGATCTTGTTTATTGTTGGTCAATTTATGGCTTTACCGATTATTTTAATTTTATATTTCCTATTATCAGCATTGCATTTTAATAAAAAAAACGATCTGGTTTAGATCGTTTTTTCATATTGTTCCAATTCAAATAGAAGCTCTTTCATTTCAATATCGATAACACCAAAAGTGGCCCGAAGGCTGTCAAGAGATGCTTCGTTCTTTGAATTGGTCTCTAATTCCTCAAATTTTTCTTTTAAGTGAAAGGCACCGATATAGTCCATTGTCGGTTTGATGTGATGGGCTGTATCACCAATCTTTTGAAGATCACCTTCAACCAGCGCTTGTCGGAGCTTGTCGAGATCTACAGGTGTTTGAATAAGATACATGGATACAAATTGTTTGATTAATTCGTGGCTGTCAAACATGTTTTGGTTGATCAGTTCAATATCGATATGGTTCATCGTCGCTAATTTTCTTTACAGGTAAGTCGTCTTTGCATTTATTCAATAAATATACGTTATTTTTTTTGTAAACGGGATGGATATAGGCTGGTGCTATTTCCACTAAAGGCTCCAGTGTAAACCTGCGATCAGCAATAAAAGGGTGTGGAATCTGCAACGATGGCAGATCGATAATTTCCTGGTTAAAGTAGAGTATATCAATATCAATGACTCTTTCACCCCATTTTTTTATACGGATACGTCCTAATTCCTGTTCGATGTGTTGTGTCAGGTTTAAGCATGCTAAAGGCTGTAACCGGGATGCCACTAAAACGACCTGATTTAAAAAGGGCGGTTGGTCTTCAACTCCCCAGGCCGCTGTTTCATAGATCGAAGAAGCTTCAATAATTGCTCCAACATGTGTTTCAAGTTGTTTTCTCGCTAGATCAAGCTGTTGAAAACGATCCCCAAGGTTAGTGCCCAATAGTATATAAATCTGATTCATGATGCTAAATTAAGATTTTGTGAAACTTAGTTGTTTGAATTTCGGCTATTTTTTGGATTTAGTGTATTAATGGTCTATGGATATGTAAATTTCTTTCAGGCTATGAGCCTTAATTTCGCGAATAAAATGTGGGGTAGATGAAATAAAAGACTGGGTGAATAAAAAATATTGCATTACCTTTAGTGAAAATAAGTCTTTTCACAGGAAGATCGATTATGGATCGGATTTAATTACAAAATATGAAATCATTTTTTAAGTACGTACTGGCAACAATTACGGGGATTGTGATCTCTTTTGTTGTGTTGTTTATTGTTTTGATGGGGATTATTGGGGCCATCATCAGCTCGGCATCCTCGGATCAGGAGATTGTTGTTAAAAGCAACTCGGTTTTATACCTATCCTTTGATTATGATATTTCAGAGAGAAGCGAAGCGAATCCTTTGGGTAGTCTCAATCTTCCAGGTTATTCCACTAAAAATATTGGTCTAGACGATATTTTGGCGAGGATCAAGTATGCGGCGACGGATGGGAATATTAAAGGGATCTATTTAGATGCTAGTCATATCGGAGTTGGCTTTGCAAGTTTAAAGGAAGTGAGAGACGAACTTTTGGCTTTTAAGAAAACCGGGAAATTTGTTGTTGCTTATAATGCGGGGTATGACCAAAAGGCCTATTATGTAGCGAGCACCGCCGATAAGGTGTACGTTAATCCGCAAGGGACGATTGATTTTAAAGGTTTGGCAAGTTCTACGATGTTCTATAAAGACCTTTTGGACAAGGTTGGGGTGGAGATGCAAATTGTGAAGGTAGGTACATTTAAAAGTGCTGTTGAGCCTTTCTTTTTAAATAAAATGAGTGATCCCAATCGCTTGCAGGTAACATCATATTTGGGAAGTATATACAGTACCTTTATTAATGAAATAGCAGCGAGCAGAAATATTGCTGCCGATTCATTACGGGCTATTGCGAATGACTATCGTGTCCGGGATGCGGACGACGCGGTAAAATATAAGCTTGCAGATGCCAAGTTGTATAAAGACGAACTTTTATCGGATTTGAGAAAACGTTTGAAAATTTCGGAAAAGGATGAGATATCGTTTGTTTCCCTGTTGGATTATAATAAAAAGTTAAAAGATGATGCGAGCGGATCTGAAGTCGCGGTTCTTTATGCTGCCGGAGAAATTGTTGATGGTGAAGGAACAGGACCAGGTCAAATCGGTGGTGATAAATTCTCCCGCGAACTACGAAAATTAAGAGAAGATGATGCTGTTAAAGCTGTTGTTTTGCGTGTGAATTCACCAGGTGGATCTGCTTTAGCGTCCGATATTATTTGGCGGGAGGTTATTTTGACCAAGAAAGTGAAACCCGTAATCGTGTCGATGGGAGATTTAGCTGCATCAGGTGGGTATTATATCTCGGCGGCAGCAGATTCGATATTTGCTGAACCAACTACAATTACAGGATCTATTGGTGTATTTGGTGTGATTCCTAATTTCCAAAATCTGATGAACAATAAAATTGGAGTGCATTATGATGGTGTAAAGACGGGTAAGTTTGCTGATTTGATGACTTCTTTCGATCGGCCGTTGACAGCAGAAGAAAGGGATATCATCCAGCGGGAAGTGGATAAAGTATATGGTACATTTACTAAAGTTGTTGCAGACGGCCGTAAATTATCCATTGCTGATGTAGATAGTATTGGGCAGGGAAGAGTTTGGACCGGTGCGCAAGGTGTGAATAATAAATTGGTTGACCGTCTCGGAAACTTGGATGCCGCTATTCAGGCTGCCGCAAAAAAGGCCAATCTGAATAAATATAAAGTGTCCCAATATCCGGAGAAAGAAGATCCTTTTACCTCGATATTAAATAATTCAAAAGAAAAAGTCCAAGTTTGGATTGCAAAAGAGCAAATGGGCGAATATTATCGTTATTTTGATGTCGTGAGAAAAGCTACAGCACAGACGGGGGTGCAGGCGAGAATGCCTTATAGCGTTGAGATTCACTAGTAATTGATTCGTAAAGGAAGTCCAATCGTGGTATGGTTGTAGGTGATTATAATTTATAACGATGCCGGTAATTCTTACGTTGCGTGCGGAGAAGTTCGATCCAATGTACGGATTGCCATGAATAAATAATTATTTCTAATGAAAGCAAATGCTTTTTTTTATATTTAGCTGTTCGTTTGACAAAACGACCTAATCCCAAATCAATAAAGTTACAGAATGAAAACAGTAGACGATTTAAATTTTGCAGGTAAAAAAGCCTTGGTACGTGTGGATTTCAACGTGCCTTTGGATGAAAATTTCAATATTACGGATGATAATCGTATCCAGGGAGCGGCTCCAACAATAAAGAAGATCTTGAACGATGGTGGAAGCGTGATATTGATGTCCCATTTAGGAAGGCCAAAAGATGGTCCTACTGATAAGTATTCATTAAAACATATTGTTGCTCATCTTTCACAGGTTTTAGGTACTGATGTTCAGTTTGCCAATGATTGTATCGGTACAGAGGCCGTAGAAAAAGCGGCAGCTTTACAAGCTGGTCAGGTTTTATTGCTAGAAAACCTTCGCTTCTATAAAGAAGAAGAAAAAGGAGATGTTGAATTTGCTGAGAAGTTGTCAAAATTAGGCGATATCTATGTGAACGATGCTTTCGGTACAGCCCACAGAGCTCATGCTTCGACAGCAATTGTTGCGCAATTTTTTCCAGGAGCTAAATATAGCGGTTACTTGATGGCTGCAGAAGTCGGAAATGCAGAAAAAGTATTAAACAATCCGGTTAGACCATTTACGGCTATCATGGGTGGAGCAAAAGTTTCTGATAAAATTCAGTTAATTGAGGCCTTATTGGATAAAGTTGACAACCTTTTAATTGGTGGAGGTATGGCTTATACGTTCATCAAAGCTAGAGGGGGTGAAATTGGTCAATCATTGGTTGAAATCGATAAACTTGATTTAGCGAATGAGTTGGTGAAAAAAGCGAAGGAAAAAGGTGTAAACTTGGTTATTCCTACGGATGCTCAGATTGCAGATGCATTTTCCAACGATGCCAATGTATATGATGGACCAAATGATCAAATTCCTGCAGATTTGCAAGGTCTGGATATTGGTCAGGAGTCTGCAGCAAATTTCGCTGCGATCATCAAAAATTCTAAAACAGTTCTTTGGAACGGTCCAATGGGTGTTTTTGAATTTGATACCTTTGCAAAGGGTACCAAAGCTGTAGCTGATGCTGTTGTGGAAGCAACGAAGAATGGGGCATTCTCTTTAATAGGAGGTGGTGATTCTGCTGCTGCGGTAAGTAAATTTGGTATGACTGAAGATGTAAGTTACGTCAGTACAGGTGGTGGTGCGCTTTTGGAATACATGGAAGGAAAAGTTCTTCCAGGGGTGAAGGCACTTGAAGATTAATATAAATCAAAATCTTTAGAAAGGGACAACATAGGTTGTCCCTTTTTTATTAAAAAAGATCGATGTTTTGTACGAAACTATTCATGTAATGTCAGATTAAATCAATTATCCGTTAAATGTTTGTGTAGCACTGGTGAGTTTTTATTGTATTTGCTAAATTTATCATGACATGGTTATATATGCAGATATTGATGGATGCTAATAAGAGTAAAGAAAAAGATAGTTCTGGTTTTTTTTCGGTACTGACGTATAATGTAGCGGGGTTGCCTGGGATTATTTCCTCTGCGATTACAGGAAGAAGCAGAAGTATTGCTGAAATTGGAAAGAAGATCAATCCTTTTGACATTGTTAATGTACAGGAGGATTTCAATTATAATAGAAGTCTATATTGGGGCGGTAATTCACATCCATATCGCACAAGAACCAAGGGACGTGTTCCCTTTGGTGATGGTCTCAATACCCTGTCTCATTTTCCGATGACCGATGTTGTCCGTGTGCCCTGGAAAAAACGTACAGGAGCCGATTTTCTGACACCCAAGGGCTTCACCTTAGTTCAGATAGAAATCGTTCCTGAAGTCTGGTTGGATGTTTATAATGTTCATGCAAATGCACAAAATAGCAGGAAAGCTTCAAGTGCACGCCGGGATAATCTCAATCAGCTACGTGATTATATTGGAGAGCATTCGAGTGGTAAGCCACTTATTGTAATGGGTGATTTTAATGCACATTATAGTTTTTGTGATGATAACCTGCATGATTTTATGGATTCCACAGCATTGGTTGATAGCTGGGTTGAGCTTGAAAATGGAGGCTTAGTGCCTGAGGTGCGACATGAGTTTAAGCCGCCACATATGTTGTCTATCAGCAATCAGAGCGAATCTATCGATAAGATCCTCTATCGGAGCAGTAGTCACCTCAGTCTTGCTGCCCGGGATTATAAAATAGAAAATAATCTATTCACCAATGTCAAAGGATTGCCCTTATCGGATCATTATGCCTTGGCACTGAATTTTAACTGGGCGATTCATCCTTAAGCAGCTTATCCTTAATAGGTGTAGTTTAAACTGAAAGTTGGAACTACACGTTGTGTTGTCGTGTTGTCATTGATATAGGTACCCTTAACGACGAATTCGAAATCTGGAAGTGGGTATCTGAAAGCATTGAAATCAAGCGACAGATAGGCTCCAAAGCTTTTTGGTGAGATCTCCCTGTGTTTGTGTATATTTTGATAATCGGCAAATATTCCTCCTTTTACACGTTTAATATAGGCTAAAGAT
The DNA here is from genome assembly GCF_002377215.1 of Sphingobacterium sp. UBA3519. Taxonomy (NCBI): domain Bacteria; kingdom Pseudomonadati; phylum Bacteroidota; class Sphingobacteriia; order Sphingobacteriales; family Sphingobacteriaceae; genus Sphingobacterium; species Sphingobacterium sp. UBA3519. Next base: position 400,021 of record NZ_DFPI01000025.1, on the reverse strand, counting down.
CCTAATCCAAGGTCGGGATAAGCTATAGGGAAACGATAGTTGACCAACACCGTGTTTTTTATTTTTTCATATTTGTAGTAGCTAAATCCACTCACAAGAGGGATATCGTTGATGTATTGATAAATTCCTGATCCTGTTTGGGCGCTCAATCTAATTTGAAAACCGTGATTGCTCATAAATCCAGGTAGATAGAATACTGTTCTTGCTGATAAAATTTCACCTTTTGCATTGTTTTCAAAAGGCGTATGTCGGTAGGTGACACTAAAATTTTGTCCCCATCTTGGGTAGAGGTCCATATTGGCCATTCGAGCATTTCGATTGAGGTAAAGCTGATAGGTCAAGGGAAATGCAGTCTCATAATTAAAGTTCTTGACGTCTGTGCGGCTAAGGTCATAGCGCCGTAGATAGGCTGTCGCCAGGTTGAATCCAGTGGAGTAGACGTAGTCTCTTTTGTAAAAGGAGAGCGGGATGGAGATCTGTGAAGATATATAATGCTCGCGCCAGTCGAAACGGATGCTACTGTCAGGTTTGTTAGGGATGCTTGCTGCTGCAATTTGCCCTCTGTTTTCATAGCGTAGCGAGAATTTTGGAAAGTACTTGTTGTAGGTAAGTTCTGCCGAGTATACTCCTTTTCGAATGTCGGTGTCATATTCATACCCCAGAGCAATTTGTGTGGTGTTTAAGATGTTGTTTGATAACCAGAAGACTCCGGGTTTAAAATTGTCGAAGCTTTCAAAATTGCTGCTACTTAGCGAAAGACTATGAAAATTGAACGTTCTGCCCAGTCCACGATAGGGTACAATTTGGTAGTGCTGACTAGTATCTACGGAGACTGCAGCGATATTTTTTACGCTGTCTCTGGTCAATGCGGTGGCGTAATAATGCGAAAAGTAATCCGTTTCTGGGTCGATATCAAATGCGGTATCGATGGATGTCTGGGCGATCTTGTAGCCGTTGTACTGATAGTCGTTGAAGAATAATTGCCTTGTATCGTTATCGTAAAAAGGGTTGAACGCGCCAAATTGTGCCTTTGTCAAAAGCTGTTTCTTTCCAGATAGGAGGTCGATGCTGTAAATATTATCGATACCGTTGAAGTTAGCTTTTGTGATGATTTTCATACCCGAAAGGTATTGCGGTCTTTCATATTGCTGGTTGTCCCAAGGTGTTAGGTTGGTGATTTTGTCATTTTTCAGATCGATTTCACACAGTGCGGTTCCGGATTCGGATAATCGTATTGCTATTATTTTATCGCCTTTGGGGTTGAAAGCAGGGTGTTGGAGCTGTTCGGAATTGCCTATTTTTATCCGTTTGATGATGCTGTTGTTTTTAAGGCTTATGAGCGTTAGATAGCTGTCGTTGGATAAATCTACCTCAACGCAGGCAATGGTTTCGTCTAATGGGCTTAAAATGGGTGAATAATATCTCGTCTGTTTGCTGAGCTGGCTAATTTTACCTGTTTTGAGATCCATGACATTGATAACGCTGTATGTTCTTTTGTTGAAACGCGGATCTTTATGGAGCTCGTCCCATACGATGTAATTGCTGTTTACGTCAAAATGTGGTGTTAACTGTATGCCAGTTTTAGCGAGCCTATTTTCTGTTTTTGTTGCCACATCATACGTGTAAATTGCGTTGGTCTTTTGTGGGTTCTGCTTAATGAAATAGATCAGACCGTTCTTGTGTTTTGGTAATAAATTGCTGTTGTAATAGCTGTCGTTTTTCTTGTCTATTTCTTTGTATTTCTGGTATTGATAGTCGCTTGTTTTCTTATTCCATATGGTCTCTAAATTTGCTATTGTTTTATTGTATAAGTAGGCACTATTTCCTCCAATTTTTTTCTTTAAAACACGATTGATATTATAGGGATATAATGGTTTTTTGTTCAGCTCCGAAAAGAGGTCGGCTTCATAATTCGAAGGTAATTCCGACTTTAAAGTGGAGGTCATCAGATAGCCGATTGTATAGTAACTCGGGACTATATCTTTATAGGACCCCAATAAATATTTATTAAAACTATAGCTGTGATTCGATTGAAAGTTCGCTTTGATGGGCATTTCAAAAGCGGGTAATCTTCCTCGCCCTCCCTCCGAATATATGGTTTCTGTAAGGGTTGCATCGCCTTCAAAATACCAGGAAGGAACGGTCAGTCCGTAGTAGGCAAGGGCTAATTGTTCAAAAAATGGCGCGCGTAGTTTTCCTGTCAATTTGTCAAATTGACTTACGTGTCTTGACTCGTGAAGGATCAAATTGGGTAGCCAGGTCTGGTTGTCGGGTTCTGCGCCTGCGGTGCTGTACAGTTCAGATTTACGTGGAGACAGCTGTACAAAACCATTCGTTTGTAGATTCGTGTTATGGATAATGAATGGAATTTTCCGCGGTGTTATTTTGTAATTTCTAGCAGTTGTACGCAGCGATCGGTTAACCTGGTCAGCTAGGGTAGGGGCCTTGCTCTTCATTTCCTCAGGGAAAATTAGTCGAAAATTCTTGGTTTCAATTTTATACCATTTTTGGCTTAAGGGCGCTTGGCTGTCTTCAAAAAATTGAGCAGAACTTTTTTGTGAATATATTATTAATGATAATAATGATAATATGTTGATAATTATGTTTTTATGTTTCATTAATTTTTGTATATCGAGTGTTTGCTATTTTTTTTAGTTTTATTATTCCTATTTATATGAACTTTAACTTCTGTTTAAAATTTATTTATATTTGAATAATAGGCTTTTATGATTTTTATGATTTACTTCTTTTTACTATTTTTTTTCTGTAAAACAACCTGATGATATTGGGCTGTTCTGAAAAAAAAGCACTATATTGAACAGGTTAAAGCATACGACGAATATACTTAAATAATTAGCGATTCTAAGACTGCGCCGAGAAAATTTTTCTGTTTTTTTTTGTGGAAAAATCAGACGACTATGGGGTGTTGCTTTCGGGAGTATGCTGGCGAGTTAGGTGTGGGCTGATTCATTTTATTCGATAAAAAAAATGGATCGGTAATTAGACGATAAATTTCATCGTCTTTCTTTTGTAGAGACCTGTTGAAGTTGTTGGCGAGAACGGTTTCCCTTAATTTTTTGCTAATGACAAAATGTCTTGTTTTTGAATTGAGCTTTGAACGTTACGCCGGGTATTTATCCCAATTACTGCGACAGACTGTAGGTTTTTATTATTTATTTTTTTATGCAGAATTTACTTTAAAAAAGCGATTTTTGTAACATATAAACTTTGTTTAGATGTAGGATTTTTAAATTGATAGGAGATATGGAAGAACTGGAAATGCAGGTGAATCAAATAGAGCAATTGATAGCAGGTGGAGATCTTGTTAGGCTGGAAGAATTTTTGAATGAATTAAATATTTCAGAAGTTGAGGAGCTGATTGATGAGTTGCCCGAACATGGTTCACTATTTATTGAATCGTTAAATTTGAATCGCGCAGTTAACGTTTTTCGTATTCTGGATTTCCCTACTCAAAACAGGATTTTTAAGAAGCTTTCTAAAGCAAAAATTAGCGCACTAATTAACGAGTTACCTCCCGATGATCGGACTTCTTTTTTTTCAGAAATGAAGGACGATATTAAGCATTTAATTTTACTGTTGCCACCCAAAGATCGTGTTGAAGCATTGGCTTTGCTGGGCTATCCGGAAGACAGCGTTGGGCGCCTAATGACACCTGATTATATTACCGTAAAAGAACATTGGAGTATTGAACGGATATTGGGGCATATTAGGCGTTATGGAAGAGATTCGGAAACGATAGATGTATTGTATGTGATTGATGGAAATGGGAAGCTGGTTGATGATATTCGGATTAAAGATGTGCTGATGGCGGAGCCAGATAGAGTCGTTGGAGATTTGATCGATCATCGGCTGATCTCGCTGAATGCTTACGATCCCCAGGAGGAAGCGATCAACATCTTCCGGATGAATAATCGCGTGGCCTTGCCTGTTGTCGACGAACAGGGGGTTATGTTGGGGATTGTGACTGTCGATGATATTCTTTGGGTAGCAAACGAGGAGTACACGGAAGATATGCAACGTATCGGAGGAACGGAGGCGTTGGATGAACCTTATCTGGATGTGTCGATTAAGAACTTGGTGAAGAAGAGAGCTGGATGGCTTATTGTGCTTTTTCTGGGACAACTTTTGACCGCTACGGTTATTGAGCATTTCGAGGAGCAAATGGCAAGTGCGATTATGTTGTTTGCACTGATGCCTGTTATTATATCCAGTGGTGGGAATAGCGGTTCGCAAGCCTCAACATTAATTATTCAAGCGATGGCCCTGGGGGAAGTTACCTTGGGTGACTGGTGGCGTGTGATGCGAAGAGAGATTCTGTCGGGTTTACTGCTGGGACTTATTTTGGGGGCTTTGGGCTTTATAAGGATTATGGCATGGCAATCTTTTGCGCATAGCTATGGTCAGTATTGGGTGTTGGTTGCATTAGTTATCTCTTTGTCCTTGGTTGGTGTGGTCCTTTGGGGGTCGTTGATGGGGTCTATGTTGCCTTTTGTGATGAAACGACTTGGGGCCGACCCTGCGAGTTCTTCAGCGCCCTTTGTGTCGACATTAGTCGATGTAACAGGTTTGCTGATTTATTTTAGTGTGGCAGCGCTAATTTTGAAAGGTGTGTTGCTTTAATCGTACGCAATTGCCGATACTGGTCGTTCATCCGCTGATGGCGATTGAAGGTAAAAGAAGGATAATGTTGGTTTAAGTGCTGAAAAGGGGATTTTGTGGAGCTGTTTGAAAAAATAAAAATAAATTATTCTAATTGGAATTTAGGAAGTTGTAAAAAATGTGCTCAAAAAATTTGTAGTATTCTAATAATCTTCCGATACTTGCATCACGGAAACGCAATAGGGTCTCCGGAAAAATTGAAAAACACTCCTGAATAGCTCAGCAGGTTAGAGCATCTGACTGTTAATCAGAGGGTCGCTGGTTCGAGCCCAGCTTCAGGAGCAATTTAATAACTTACATAGCCGGAGTTTTTAAAATATTCAATTTTTCATTCCTGAATAGCTCAGCCGGTTAGAGCATCTGACTGTTAATCAGAGGGTCGCTGGTTCGAGCCCAGCTTCAGGAGCAACAATGCAAATATTTTATTTGCAAATGATATTAAAATGTACTACTTTTGTACATTCTATGAGAAAGGAATTTCTCGAAAAATAAATTCCTGAATAGCTCAGCAGGTTAGAGCATCTGACTGTTAATCAGAGGGTCGCTGGTTCGAGCCCAGCTTCAGGAGCAATATTGAAACCGGCTTTATGCCGGTTTTTTTGTTTACCATGCTTATTAAAAAACTATGAGTTTAGTAATTATTGGTACGGTGGCTTTCGATACAATAGAAACACCGTTCGGTAAAACTGACAAAATTCTAGGTGGTGCCGGTACATTTGCGAGTCTAGCGGCGTCATATCTATGTGATCAAATCAAATTGGTCAGTGTTGTTGGGGAGGATTTTGGAAATGATAATCTCGATCTTATCAGGAGCCGTGGTATAGATGTTACGGGTGTTCAGGTGATTACTGGTGGGCAAACTTTTTCTTGGTCTGGCAGGTATCATAACGATATGAATAGCCGTGATACCTTGGCGACAGACTTAAATGTATTGGCTGATTTTGATCCTATTATTCCTGAAAGTTACCAGGATTGCGAGTATCTTCTCTTGGGCAATCTTACGCCTCAAATACAATTGACTACGTTGGAGCGCTTGGCACACAAGCCTAAGTTGGTTGTTCTGGATACCATGAACTACTGGATGAATGTTGCCATGGATGACTTAAGAAAAGTGCTTCTCAAGGTTGATGTTTTAGCCATCAATGATTCAGAGGCAAGGCAACTTTCTGGAGAGTATTCGCTGGTTAAAGCTGCAAAAGTCATTTTAGCAATGGGACCTAAATATTTAATTATCAAAAAAGGTGAACACGGTGCGCTTCTTTTTGGAGAGAATCAGATTTTTTCTGCTCCGGCGCTACCATTAGCAGATGTTTTTGATCCAACTGGTGCGGGAGATTCCTTTGCTGGAGGTTTTATTGGCTATCTTGCCAAAGTAAAAAGTATCAACTTTACAAACATGAAGAACGCATTGATTTTTGGTTCTGCGCTAGCTTCATTCTGTGTAGAGAAATTTGGAACAGATCGGTTGGTTGATCTTACCGAAGAGGACATACAAAAGCGTTTGAATGCTTTTGTTGCCCTATCTCAGTTTAATTTATAATCATTGATCTTTTAGTTTTCCGACGATCTGAAATTTTGAAAATACAGATGCTGAATGAGGGGCTTCTTGGAGCTCCTCAGTTAGATCTTGTCCGGCCCAATGTTCGTAGTGCATTCCGTTTTTCCACAGTCTACTTTCTCCGACATCGTAGATAAGTCCGCGATAAGCAACCCAGATCTGTGGTTTGTCCTGACCATTACGTAAAGCCAGTTGGCTTTTGCTGTATTCCGATAATTCTTCTGCCATTCGTCATTTTAAAAAGGCGAAGATAGAAAAACTAAGCTACTTTATAGGCCGATAGTGATCTCTTCATTAATTTTCTAGCGACATGTATTCTTGTTTTTACCGTTCCGATGGGGATATTTAAATGTTCCGATATCTCGTGGTATTTAAAACCTTCGAAGTACAATGAAAAAGGGATGTAATATTCTTCGGAAAGACTAGATAAAGCTTCATGGATGTCTTCCATGACAAATTTGCTTTCGCCCTGATTTGAGGAAGCGGATAATAGGAGGTTAGCGTTAGAAATATCCTCGTCTTTCGTAATGAAAGAGTTGGTTTTCACAATACGTCTATAGTTGTTAATAAACGTATTTTTCATGATGGTGTAAAGCCATCCTTTCAAATTGGTTCCTTCTTTGAAATTTTTAAAATAGGTTACAGCTTTCAGGATTGTGTCCTGAACGAGATCGTTGGCATCTTCGTAATCACTGGTAAAATTTCTGGCGTAGAGTTTTAATGAGTCCGATTGCTCAATAACCATGGTGTCAAATTCATTCTTTGTCATAGCTTAATGAATTATAACTGTTCTTTTTACAAAACAGTACGTTTATAAATGCGGTTCATTAAGTATGAGGCAAAAAATGCGCCAAAAATGACAAAATTAGATTTGTTAATATAATTTTAAGATTATTTTAAGCAAAGCAAACGTGTGTGTAAGCTAACTTTAAGTAAATAAAATTAGCTCAAAGTGATGTTTAGCTAAAGTGAAGCCTGTTTTTCTTTTGCTTTCAGATTTAAAAAGAGTAAAAATACTTTTTTTAAATCTTTACAGTAAATTAACTTCACGCTCTAGCTTGATGCCAAATTTGTTGGCTACATCACTTATAATTTGTTCCGATAGATTGTAAATTTCCTGTCCTGTAGCGTTTTGTCTATTTATTAGTACAAGTGCCTGATTTTTCCATACACCTGCTTGTCCATATTCTTTTCCTTTCCAACCACATTGTTCTATTAACCATCCAGCAGCCAATTTTGTTTCATTATTGGGCATTGGATAATGCGGTATTGTAGGGTATTCTTTCTGAAGAGGTCCAAAAGTTGATGCTGTCACTACAGGGTTTTTAAAGAAGCTACCTGCATTTCCCACTGTACTTGGGTCAGGAAGCTTTTCTACGCGGATTTTGGAGACAATGGTTGCAATGTCGGCAATGCTCGGGTTTGTTATGTTTTCTTTGGCGAGTTCGGCTTCAATTGCACCATAAGTTGTATTGATATGAGCTGTTTGACTTAGCTTATAAGTGACCTGAGTAATGATAAAACGCCCTTTGTGTGCTGTTTTAAAGATACTGTCGCGATAGGAGAAATCGCAATCTTCTTTTTTGAAGGTCGCAAAGTTACCGGTATGCGTATCGAAAGCCTGACATTCGTGAAAAACATACATCAACTCGGTACCATAGGCACCGATGTTTTGCACAGGTGAAGCACCAACAGTGCCAGGAATTAGGGCCATGTTTTCAATACCCGCGTAATTATGTTCGATACAATACCAAACGAAGTCATTCCAGATTTCTCCCGCTTGCGCTGTGACATAGACATCATCGCCATCAATTTTTGACTGTATGCCCTTGCTCGTCATACGAATAATATAGCCGTCGAATGCTTTGGTGAAAAGGACATTGCTACCTGCGCCAAGAACAAAGAAGTTCTCCTTAAAAATACCATTTTTAAAAATTTCGGTCAATGTTTCATTGTCATTCACTTCGATTAGAAAATTTGTCTTTTCTTCAATTCCAAACGTATTGAAAGCTTTTAAAGATATATTCGATTGAATGTTTAACTTCATGTTGACTTTAGTTTTCAGAAATTCAAAAAAATCAGCTATCTTTAGCATGATAATCGGTAAAGATAGTATAAACCGTTTATTTAACGATAAAAAATATAAGTTTAATGGGTAATGCAGATGTAAAAAGAATCAAAATTCTAGAAGCTGCGACAAGGCGCTTTGCACATTTTGGAATGGCTAAGACAACGATGTCGGAAATAGCCAAGGATCTCAATTTTTCAAAAGCATTGCTGTATTATTATTTTCCGGATAAGAATAGCTTATATTCTGCGGTTTTCGAATATGTCATCGACAAAATGATCGAGGACCTTGAGGATGTCATTGGAAAAGGGGGAGACTTTGAGGAGATTATGATGTACTCCATTGATATGCGTGTCAAGATCATCAATCAGTATTATAATTTATTTGAATACACCATGAAGATGGTCAAAGAGCTTCCGGACGAGCTGGAACAGGTTTTCAAAGAGTCTTATCTCCGTGAGGTAGAAATTATTGAGAAGATTCTCAAGATTGGTATCGATGCCGGCGAGATACAGGTGGAAGATATCAATGAAACTGCGCGGATTCTTTTGTATTCACTATTCGGTATGCGTATGGGCATATTAAAGGATATGAAAAACATGTTGTTCCCAACAAAAGAAGAATTCGATCATATTCTCAGTTTACAGAAGAAAATGATGAAAATCTTCTTAAATGGCTTACGTTTTCAAGTCTTCAAGTAAGTGTTGAGCGAATATGTCCGATAATCTGTTTGGCATGAATTCGTGAATTTTCAATAAACCAAAGGTGGGTATTTAAGCCACCGCAAACGACACCTGCCAAATAAATCCCGGCAATATTTGTTTCCATTGTTTCTTCATTATGGCTGGGAATGCAAGGTGCTTCTTGGGGAATATCAATTCCGATCTTTTTCAAAAAATCAAAATTTGGGCGATAGCCGGTTAAAGCCAGTACAAAATCATTATCGAGTTCGACCATACCATCTGGGGTTTGGATATGCGCAGTAGTTGGAGTAACTTCTGTTAAGTGGCTGTTATAATAGACATCGATTTCACCCGCGGCAATTCGATTTTCAATATCAGGTTTTACCCAATATTTTACCCGGCGGCTGATTTCGCTACCGCGGATTACCAAAGAAACTTGTGCTCCTTTTCGGTAGGTTTCAAGGGCGGCATCAATGGATGAATTACTGGCGCCGACAACGATCACCTTTTGGCTGCTATAATAATGTGGATCGTCGTAGTAATGCCTCACTTTGGGAAGTTCTTCGCCCGGGATATTGAGCAACATCGGTATGTCATAAAAACCCGTGGCGATGATGACTTTCTTGCTCAGGTATATGCTTTTGCTACTGCTGACCAGAAACTCCGTGTCCTCTTTCTTAATTTCCAGTACTTCTTCAAAAAGATGGGTATCCAGTGCGAACTTTTGCTGTATACGTCTGTAATATTCCAGCGCCTCCATGCGTTTTGGCTTGGGATTGGTGGTGACAAATGGAATATCACCTATTTCTAATCTTTCGGAGGAAGAGAAGAAGGTCATATTTTGGGGGTAATTATATAATGAGTTGACCAAACAGCCCTTTTCGAGAATAAGGTAGTTTAAATTTGCTTCTTTGGCTTCTAAGGCGCAAGCTAAGCCAATTGGCCCGCCGCCAACTATGATCAGGTCGTACCGTGTTATCGTATCGCTCATGGTATAAATGTCGAGAATTTTAAAGAATAAATCAGCTTAAAGCTTTAGGCAGTTCATTTTCTGACATTGCTGTGCTTTTAGCGTGAAGATCCTGAACTATTTTATGGAGGTCCTGTGCAATTTTATTGAGAAAGTCCAGCTGTTCGCTCAATAACTGTCCATCAACTGAACTGACATCTGTATTATCAAATTGGTTGTTTGGAATTTCGATTGCCAAAGGAACAAATGCATTGACACTATCGGCAGAATGCAGCAGCTGAATGGATTGCTCCAAGGAGCTTAATATTTTTCGAATTGTCCGGACATGGTCCTTATTGATATAATTATTGTCCATTTCGTCGAGATGGTTCATCAATGTCACCGAAAAAGAAGCTAGAATATGGTTGAATATGACGAATTTGTTGACTTCCTTACTATATTTTTGACGTTTCTTGGGTTCCGTAAGCATACGTTGGAATGTGGAACCCATGTTGGCTGTTTCCACATAGACTGCCTTGCGTGTTAGTTTGTAGTCGGTGATGGAAGGCGCTTGGCCTGCAATTTCTTTCAATGCCTGAAAGATGTAATTGTAGTTGGCTATCAGTAGCTTTCGCATGGATTCCTTGACTTGCATGCTTTCCCAATTTGGAAAAATAATATAACTGGATAAGAATGCAATCATGCCGCCGATAAAGGTGTCCAGTATGCGTTCTTTGGTGACGTCCAATGTATTGGCGCTGACGAAGCTCAGCATAATTAATACATAAGGGGTCATAAAAAGTACGGCAATGACATAATTGACCCGGAATAAGCTATATGCCGTCAGAAAAAAGAATACCAGTAGAACGAAAAGGACCGTTGGGTCATGAATGGTTAACAGGATGAGGGCTCCGATGAGTCCACCGATCGTTGTACCGATTAGACGCTGGATATTCCTCTCCTTTGTGAGCCCGAAGCCAGGCTTTAGGATAACCATGATAGTCAGGAGAATCCAATATACATTATTTGTGATATTGGTGACCTCAAACACGTAATAAGTGACCGACATGACAATTGCCATGCGGCACGCATGTCGAAAGATGGTGGATTTTAGGGTAAGATTTTCGCGGAACTTTTTGAAATCAATTGCAGAACTTTGGACAAAGCGTTTTGCGTCGTCAATTTCTTTTCGTTTGACATCGTCCGGTTGTAGATGCGAGTAACCATAGATATTTTTGATTCGGCGAACCAAATCACGCAAATTGATCAACACTTTGCGTAAAGCAAAGGTGCTATACTCTTGATTTTTATCCAGCTGATCGATTTTAGTGTGAAGGCGACTGAGATCCGAATCGAAATCGTACAGTGGTTTTGGCTGTGTATTGGTATTGAGCTGATAAGCCAAATTGTCAAGCTCATTGGTATATTTTAGGATCACGTTTTTGAAATCTTCCAAGATTCCGGTAGGACCAAAGCGTTCGCTGATGGTGTTGTAATCATAGTGTGCCGCCATACTTTGCTCAAAGAGATCGACAATATCGTTGAAGACGAGGGTTAGATAACGTCCCACCTTTGTGGTGTCTTTAATTGATCGTTTACTTTGAAACAATACATCCCGTAGGTTTTCCTGATGCTGATTGACTTCAACTTGTTTGTCGATCAGTTTGAGGTAGTTTTTATCATTATCAATTTTAGCATCGTAAAAATTAGCTTTCAGCCGGATGTAATCAGCCACATAGCGAATTGTTTCGGATAGCTCCTGTTCGGCGAGCCTGTAAGGGCGTGCCTGGGTGATGGAAAGACTAATGGCGATATACCATAGACCACCTAATGTATAGAAGCCTAAATAGTTGATGGCTTCAGCAAGAGGATAGTGAATCTGCACATGGATCAACATCATCAGAATACACATAAGGCCTACGTTGGCGGCCCTGCTATTGAATACTGCAAACATGGCAAATATAAAGCAGGCTACGCCGATAAAAATCGCCAGTAGATAGACATTTTGATTAACTATATTGGTTAAAATAAAAGTTAACGTAGTCAAAATCGCACCCGCAATCATGCCTTTCCTTCTATGGCTAGGTGCTCCGGGCGTATCGGAGAGACCTACCAAGAGCGCTCCCAGGGAAACAATGGTTCCATTGGTAAATTGCCCGATAGTTGCAAAGATTAGGACAGGCACAATACATCCGATGGTAATTCGGAGTCCATCCGCAAAATATTGGCTATAGAAAAAACTTTTTATTTCTTGTGTCTGTTTCATAATGTATAGTACAAACTTAGATAAATTGCTTTTCATATTAAAAACAATTGTTCGGCTATGTTTGCCCTTTTTAGTACGGATGAAAGCGAGATAGCTGTTCCGTTCCTGTCAGATCAGGGATGGTTCATTTTGTAGCGGGGCTTAACAGGATCAGGTTCTCAAGGTCTTCGTTGCTATACTGCATTGCATTAATGTGTTAAAAATGAAAATTTACTAAAATTTGTTAGTATGTTTATAATATTTCAATTGTTTTTTTGATTAATTTATATTTTTTTATTTGTTTAGCTATAATATTGTTATATTTGGAACCATAGGGTTATTTCAGAGACATTACAAATTTTCAAGAGTCACCTAAACTCTCTTGACCACTTTCAAAGATTTAAATATGAAGCAAAGTAAAAATGAAGCCGTCTTTCAGGACGAGGTATTGACACGCTTTGAGCTTTTCAAAAGTTTGTTTTTAACATTGCCATTTCAACGTGTTAAAGATACAGGTACTTTATTACCATTTTTTGCAAAGCAATGTGAAAAGGGTGTGGATCAGCATTTAACTCCTGATGAGATCATAAAAAGTTTCTTCGATCAGCATGAGGAATTTTCTTCGGAAGAACAACGAATTGATTTGTTGTTTCGATTTGTTCAATATATAGAGCGTCAGGTTGTTTTATTTGATGCGATCGAAGACTCATCCTTTCAGATGGTGGGCCGTGGCGATGACGAAAATGTCTTGGGGGCATTAATAAAAAATGCCGAGGGCAGCGAAGATATGCGCCGTAAGATCGTGTCAAAATTGAAGGATTTTTCTGTACGTCTTGTGTTGACTGCACATCCTACGCAATTCTATCCGGGACCAGTATTGGGTATTATCAACGACCTGATCGATGCAATCAAGACCAATGATATCCATAGTATACATTTATTGCTACAGCAACTGGGTAAAACGCCTTTCATCAATAAAAATAAACCGACTCCAGTTGATGAGGCTGCGAGCTTAGCTTGGTTTTTGGAAAACGTATTTTATAAAGTAGCATCGGAAATTCAGTCTTTTATTGATGATGAATTGGACGTGGATACCGAAGAAGTCAAACAATTGATTGAACTGGGCTTTTGGCCTGGAGGTGACCGTGATGGTAATCCCAACGTAAGTGTTGATAGCACCAAGAAAGTTGCCGCATTGCTACGTACCATTTTGTTTAGATGTTACTATAGGGATTTTCGTATTGTTAGACGGCGCATCACATTTAGAGGTGTAGAGGAATATATGGAAAATCTCCAAACATTGTTCTACGAAAACAGTTTTAATCCAGTCGAACATCCAGCAGACGAAACTGATAATATTATCACAAATCTGAAAGCAATCAAAAATGTTTTGGAGGAATATCACAATGGACTTTTTGTAGAAATCGTTGATGACTTACTCCGCAAAGTGATGACTTTTGGTTGTTTCTTTACCACATTGGATATCAGACAAGACAGTCGGATATTACGTGAGGCTACCAATTATCTGATTCAGCACAATCAGGAAAAGACTGGAATGCCATTGGATTATCTGGAGCTCAGTGAAAATGATAAGCAAAAAGCATTAAAATTCAAAGAACTTGACTTAACGGTGGGAGAAGATGCAGATCCGTTGACGAAAGATACATCTGGTGTGATCAAATTGTTAAAGGAGATTCAACGTTCCGGTTCTGAGCGAGCTGCGCAACGCTTTATCATCAGCAATTGCCAACAGGCAAGTGATATTTTGGGACTGCGTCAATTATTTTTATGGTCTGGATGGAAGAAGGATGCTTTAACGATCGATTTTGTACCCTTGTTTGAGACCGTTGATGATTTGACGAGAGCAGCAGATGTGATGAAAACCTTGTATAGTAACAAGGAGTATAAAGCGCATTTGAAGCGTAGAGGAAACAAACAGACCATTATGTTGGGCTATTCAGATAGTACCAAAGACGGTGGATACTTGATGGCGAACTGGTCGATTTATCGTGCAAAAATCGAACTTACGGCGATATCTCGCGAGTACGATGTCGATTTGGTGTTTTTTGACGGTCGTGGTGGACCTCCGGCACGTGGCGGTGGTAAGACACAGCGTTTTTATGCATCGATGGGTAAAGAGATTGCCAACGATCATATTCAATTGACGATTCAAGGACAAACAATCAGTAGTCAGTATGGTTCTTTAGATACGGCACGATTTAATATAGAGCAATTGTTGCACGCTGGAATTATTTCAGATTTGAAACAACGCGTAGGCGATACCTTAACCAAACATCAACAGGAGATCATTGATAAGCTGGCTGAGCTAAGTCATCATAAGTTTATGGATCTACGGACGAATGAATTGTTTTTACCTTATCTGGAAACGATGTCGCCATTGAAAGCGCTATCGTCGATCAATATTTCAAGTAGACCTGTAAAACGTAACTCAGGCCGCGAATTGCGATTGGAAGATTTGCGGGCGATTAGTTTTGTAACTTCATGGAGCCAGCTGAAACAAAATATTCCTGGGTTTTATGGTGTCGGAACAGCATTGCAATGGGCTGAAAAAAATAACCTTTGGAAAGACGTGCAGCAATTGTATGTGTCATCTGGATTTTTCCAAACATTGATCGACAATTGTATGATGTCGATGACAAAGTCCAACTTTGATATTACAGCATACATGAAAGATGATCCTATTTATGGTGACTTTTGGAAAACTTTGTATGCCGAGTACCAAATAACAAAAGAATATCTGTTAAAGCTGAGCGGAACCTCAAAATTGATGGAAAACTATCCTGTGGATCGTGAGTCTATTTTAGCGCGCGAGGGAATTGTATTACCGTTATTGGTTATACAGCATTTTGCGATTCGTGCATTGAATTCGGATCAGCTGACTGATGCACAACGTGAAGATTATTCGAAATTAATAGCGCGTACAATCTTTGGCGTGGTGAATGCCGGAAGAAATGTTGCGTAATTTTTCTTTCTTTTCACGGATAGGGTTTCGGAGAACATATATTTTATCTACTTTTGTATAGTTAACAAAATTGATATGAAGATTAATAAGTTATTTATTGTTGCGGCTTGTGCGGGTACATTATTTGCATCTTGTGGTCAAACAGCTGCAGATAGACAGCGTCAATACTCTAATGCATCCTTAGCGGATGGTGATGCCTTTGCAATGATTAAATTCGTTGGCGAAAATGGAAACTACTTGGTAAATCTTGCTGATGTAGCTGCAAAACAATCTACCTCAGCAGAGGTGAAAAATGTAGCTGCAAAGATTAAAGAAGCTTACGCAACAGTGTTACCAGAATTGGACAATTTAGCAAAAGAATTGCATGTTGGCGATGCGCAACGTGGCGTGCCTGCATTTCAAGTTCCTGCTTCAATTGGTTCGGACAGTACAGCGGCATTCAATGATAAAGCATTTTTAGCGCTAGTGGTTGAAAAACAAGGTGAGATCAATACTAGATTGTCTCATGAAGAGCACAATACAAACAAGGATGTTATTCACCTTTCGGAGGAGTCTTTGAAAAAAGTGGAAGAGATCTACAAATTAGCTGGCGGTAAAGTTGAAGAACACCATCACTAAGAAATAAGATAAATAAAAGGAAAGGAGTATTCATTAAGATGAATATTCCTTTTTTTATGATTTTTTTGTTGACAATACTAGATTTTCTGCATGGAATTGTGATAGGTACTGAGTTTCGATAGGATGTGCTATCTGTATTCCGACTCAGTTGATTGCCAGCGAGATGATTTTGGCAGGAAATGAGTTTGTATTCTTGATAAAATGGAAATTTTAGTTATTGTAAGACATATCAGTGTTGTGTACACAAGAATTCCCTGGAATAATCGTTTGTTATTTGTTAAATTAATGATAACTTAACATTTATATAACACAGTTTTTAATAACTGTGTTTATTTTAGCGTAATTTAATGAAATCGTATATAAAGTGAGATACGCCGCAATAGATATAGGTTCCAATGCAGTCCGTCTTTTGATAGCTGACATTATTGGACAGAAAGACCAATATAATTTTAAGAAAAATACACTGTTACGTGTTCCACTTCGTTTGGGGGATGATGCGTTTATTCATCAGGAAATTTCACCTAGGAAAGCCGAGAGTTTGGTTAAAACGATGAAGGCCTTTCGGGAGTTGATGGATGTTTATAACGTGGAGGATTATATGGCCTGCGCGACTTCGGCCATGCGTGATGCACGAAATGGCGCTGATATTGTTGCGGAGGTCAAGAAAAACGGTATCAACATCGATATTATAGAAGGGGCAAAGGAGGCAGAGATTATTTACAATAGCCATTGGGATAATAAGATGGAAAAGGACAAAGTTTACCTTTACATTGATGTAGGTGGGGGTAGTACAGAATTATCGTTATTTGCCAATGGTGTTTTGGTTAATTCCAGGTCCTTCAACTTGGGCACAATCCGTATCCTCGACAATCAGGACAAGGCAGAAACCTGGGATGAACTGAGGGAATGGGTACGTAGCAATACGCATATGTATAAGCAAGTGGTTGGTATTGGTACTGGCGGCAATATTAATAAGCTTGCGCGCCTTTCCAATGAAAAATTGGATAAACCATTATCCTATGCTAAATTAAAAGCCGTGTATGAGCATTTATCTTCATTTTCTTTGAAAGAACGCATTATCTTATTGGGTTTAAACGAAGATCGTGCCGATGTCATTATTCCTGCGAGTGAGATTTTTCTAACGATTATGAAGCATGGTCGTCTAAAACAAATCATTGTTCCAAGGGTTGGGCTTGTCGACGGTGTAATTAGAACCTTGATCAATAGGAATTTAGTAAAATAATGCTGTAAAAAGCGATTTTCGACTTGTAAAAGAGCGAAAAATCTTTATTTTTGTGATACCAAAGGTGAATATGAGCCCAGGTGGCGAAATTGGTAGACGCACCATCTTGAGGGGGTGGCGCTCGCATGGGCGTGGCAGTTCGAATCTGCTCCTGGGCACTTAAGGAGACACTATTAAATAGTAGTCTCCTTTTTTTATGCAAAAAAATATTGTGAATCAGATCATTGGAGGTCAATTGAGCACAGTTCGATTTTTTGATGGGAAATACGAGAACAAGCAATGTAGACGTTCATTAACTTTTCTATTTTTGAGAACTTAAACTCGTCTGAAAAAATTTCATAAATATAGCACAGCTATAGGACGGTTTACGCAGCCGCTGCCTAAGAAAATAGGTCAAGAACAAACGTAAAATAACGGTATATATAGATGCTGGATTACCACTTCCAGTATAGTTCCAGTATTGTTGAAGTATAGTTGATGTAGTCAGGACAGGATACCTTGGCGGTACTAGATTCCTCGCTGATCATTCCTTGAACTTTACTCTGATTAGTCTTATGAGCAATAATGCCCCAGCCCGACCTTTTTGATTGTATGCTTGCTCCATGGTATGCTGACTCATTGTTTAGCACGAACCTATTTTAGAGCTCATAGATTTAAATAGTTTCATTCACCTATACCATAAGCCTAGCTGTATTGCGAATAATAGACTAAAAACCACGAATATTGAACGAACTGCAACAGATAATAAATAACCGCAAAATTAATTAATGGTGTTTTTATTTTTACTTCCATAAAATAAAGGCTTGCTTCAAAAGCATGTTATAGTTTAATAAAAAGATAGAAACAATGAAAAAATTAATGATGAGTTTGATGGCTGTTGCACTGCTATCTACAGCCGCTTCTGCAAAGACAACGGAAAAGGCACCGAAAGAAAATGTCAATGCTAAGACAACGACTTACCGTCTTCCTAACACGAATACACTCGTGAAAGTCACCGAAGAGGTCAAAGAAAGCGAAGGAAAATTGACACACTGTATTTTTGTGTTGAGTTTTTATGATTATGACACGGCGCAACTGGTCGGTACACATACTTCAGACACCTATACAAATGGTGGTTATGGATCTTTCTTTAAAGCATGTAGGGCATTTTGGGGTGTTTAATGCAGTCGATCCCTGTTGGTTTCAACCGGCAGATAGGTTTCGGCGTTTTCGCGCTGTTACAAACGATTAATTTAAGCGGGGTGAAAACCCCGCTTTTTTTTCGCCCTAAATGGTTAGACTGTTAAGTCTTTTTGGTGTGCAGAAAATTCAGTCTTTAACCCGCTTTTTCGCTTATAATACGCTAGGAAGGGTATGCTTTGATGATTTGTGATCAACTACTGGTAGTCTTATCGCGTAAGTTATTACCTTGTTTTTCGTTTAACGAGGTTGAAGCGTTTTGATTTGAATTGTAAAAATATGCTATAACGGGATGGTACGTGTTGGACTGATGTAAAAAAACATTATCTTAGATTATTATATTTAATTTATCAGATAAAAAAGCGTAGCTAACCTTTTTTAATGATAACCGAATTTGGAACTGAAGAACTTCAATATGCACACTAGAAATTTTTTACTTCTTCTTAGCGCACTAATATGGCTAAGTTGCACAAAAGATCCCATCGAGCCAAACGTAGAGCCCCCAGAGGTGGCACCTTCAGATACCACCAAGAATGAGCCCACTGTTCCTCCTGATAAGTACGAAATTCGGAAAGTACAATTTCAGATGAGCGAGCTTTTCTCTGATGATAATATTGATGAAAAGGTTTTCCTGGGCGGACTTTGGAGTCTCAAAGACACCCTTGAAGGCCCACGGCTAGAAAGCCTGGAAGCAAAAGCGAAAAAAGTAAAATTCCATTTCTTGTCTTACAATGACTTCTCCGTAGATATGGGATTCTTTGAGCCCAGCTATAAAAATGGTCTTGCTTATGCCAATAAGTTTGAAAAGTCGAAACAGGCAAGTAGTATGAACTTTACTTCGAGCAGTTTTGGAGATTACGCCGAAATACAGGGATTTCTCGGTATTTCGAAGGATGTAAAAAAGGCATTATCCCTTGTAAAACATGCCGACTCAACGACGATCAGTAAGCAAAACAGCACGCTTCGTATAGGCAAAGTCAATAAGCTTACAATTTATATTGACCACACAGAGTATTTTGATGCTTATCCGGAATCGGAGTTAGCTGTATTGACCCAAGCAGGTTACTCTCCCTATGTGCTTGCTTCGGTGACTTATGGTACCCATATGATTCTGATGGGTGAAACTGATTCAACACGGGCAGGCCTCAATACGGCAATAGACAAAATACTGGAAAATAAAACACTGGATGATGTAGATACCAAAGTCCTCGATTGCAGCAATCTGCTGATCTACTATCGGGGCGGCGGCAAGAACAGTTTTATTCAGTATCCGAAAGGAGCCAAGGCTATTGGAATAGCACTCCGCGATATGCTCCTTTATGTGAGTCAGACGGAAAATATCTTTAATTATCCACTTACCTATGACTTTATGAGCCTGAAGGACTATAGCACGCTACGGTATTACAATATATTTGACATTCGGGTCAAAAAACAAAAGTAAACGAACGAAAAAAAGCATCGGCAAGATAAAAAAACGGCATCCAGATCTAGGTGCCGTTTTTACTTTTGCCAACAAGCTTCTGACTTGCGCATTGATTTCGCAAAGCTCTTCAATATGCAGGGTATTTCACCTATTCCTTTTCGCTAATATCCTTTAGCCGTTGCAAAGCATTTGGCCAAGCCTCATTAAAGTAATCGATGTATTCGTCGTTTGTATCAACATCTACATTCAATAATGTTTGTCCTTCGATGTCCGAAAAAGAATAATTTTCTAATGCTCCAGCCCAATCTTCGACAGCTGGTCCGGATAAAATTTCTTGGCCATTGTCTAGGATACCAAGATGCCGAATAGACACATATGAATTTGGAATGTATTCGGCGATTTCTGCTACTATTCCGCCTTTTTCACCATTTTCATCGACGCCTGTAAAATGAATTTTTTGCCCCTTGTCCCAGATGCCTTCGAAATCTGAACTTGGATTGAATGCACTGGTCCATTGTTTATAGGTTTCTTTGTCAAGCATTGTTTTAAAAACCCGCGGCACAGGCGCATGGATCTTAATTTGATAAGTTAATTTCTTCATCTTTCTATTGTTTTGGAAAATTGGGATCGGCTTTTATTTCAGCGATCTGTTTGGTATGACGTGCAGAATGCGCAGCAATAAACATCAGGGCTTGATAACCATCAATTGGACCAGTTGGGGAATCGCTGACGTGATTTCTGAGATCTTCCGCATCAGCTTTTTTGATGTAATCAAGCACGGGTTGGCGAGCGGCATTGAAATCAGTCAAAGCGGTGTTCACATTTTTATAAATTCCCTCTGGTTGGAGTTCCTTGGGTGCCTGATATTTGTGACTTCTGTCTGTGAGTGCATTTTTTAGATTGTCGTCGGTCATCTTGATCTCTTTTCTCCTTTCAGGTTGTGGATCTTGATCCAGGCCCTTTTTTGCCATGTCAAATATCATTCGTTCTGAACGAATAATATGCTCAAGGCATTGACTGATCGACCATTTGTCGGGCGCTGGCTTAAATTGGAGCTGCGCTTCGCTTAAACCCGCAACCTGCTTTTCAAGCTCCGCAGTTGTTTGGTTAAAATATTGCAATAGCGAGTCGGTTCCAACATAATCGTGTTTTAAAGCCTGTTTTTTTTCTATCAGCGTAATGTTTTGGTCCTTTTGCTCGAGCAATGACCCTGATTTGGCAGATGATGGAGCCAAGGTAGCAGTTGCTATGCTGGCAAGTGCTATCATGTTCATAATTAGATTCATAGTTTAATACGTTTTAAGATCGTAAAATAAATGTCACTATTTCTTTACAATTATAAGGAATTTTTGTTTGGTATATCTTCTCATAGGACAAGAAAAGCTGCGTTTGCGCCTTCCCAGATTAGACGACGATTCCTATTTGACGCAGTCGATTGCAACCTGATAAAATACGTATTCTGTAATAAGTGTTTTTTGTACATTTATTAAAATAAAACCTTATCTTTAACAGAATAACTAACCGACTATTTGAGTTAATCTATGTTAAATCACAATTATACGCGCTATTTTAAACGTTTACCAGTAAAACGTTATGCTTTGGTATGTATGCTATCTTTGTTGGGGACAATTGCCGCAGCACAGCAGACATCGGTATCGAGTCCGGACGGAACTTTGACCGTTAAATTGGATCTGAAAAACGGTCATCTATTTTATCAGGTTGAACTGGAAGGAAAGACAATGTTGGAAGCTTCACCGCTTGGGCTTCAAAGCAAGACGATAAATTTAAGCGATAATTTGCGTCCTATAGCAGAAAAAAGAGGTGAAATTTTGACCAATTATATCGAGCCAAAAATCAAACGCAGTCAGGTACAGTATAAAGCGAATGAATTGCGTTATGTGTTGGAGAATACTTCAAAGCAGCAGATCGAGGTTACTTTCCGTGTTAGCAACAACAATATAGCGTTCCGATATTATGTGCCTCAGGTGGGCGAGCCGGCCAACTTTGCATTGATAAAGGAGAATAGCGGCTTTAAATTTCCCCTCGTTACAACAACATTTTTAACAGCCCAAGCTTCCCCCATGATAGGCTGGATGAAAACAAAACCAAGTTACGAAGAGGAGTATCAGGCAGATCAGGCGCTAGGCGTACCTTCGAAGTATGGTGTTGGCTATACTTTTCCTGCGCTCTTTCATGTTGGAGATCGGGGATGGGTACTTGTTTCGGAAACGGGTGTATCAAGTGCATATTGCGCATCCAAGTTAAGCGAAGGCACGAAGGATGGCCTTTATAGCATTTCTTTTCCGGAGGAAGGGGAGAACAATGGCATTGGACGTGCAGCTCCCACAATTTCATTACCCGGTTATACACCTTGGCGCACACTGACTGTCGGAAGCAACCTAAAACCCATTGTGGAAACGACCATTCCGTTTGATGTTGTTGAACCGCAGTATCCGGCATCGAAGAAATACGAATTCGGACGGGCGACATGGAGCTGGTTGGAATGGCAGGACGGCAGTATTAATTTTGAAGACCAGAAGAAGTTCATTGACCTTTCGGCTTCAATGGGGTATGAATTTGTATTGATCGACAATTGGTGGGATACAAAGATCGGCCATGAGAAAATTGAACAATTGGTGGCTTATGGGAAGGAGCGGGGCGTAGGTATTTGTCTGTGGTACAATTCGAACGGATTCTGGAACGACGCACCTCAGACGCCAAAAAATAAAATGAATACTTCGATTGCACGTAAAGCCGAGATGCAATGGATGCAGCATGTGGGCATTAAAGGAATCAAAGTCGACTTTTTTGGAGGCGATAAACAAGAAACACTGAAGCTTTACGAAGATATTCTTTCGGATGCAAATGATTATGGATTAACCGTTATATTTCATGGATGTACTTTACCGCGTGGTTGGGAGCGCATGTATCCGAATTTCGTGGGCAGTGAAGCCGTATTAGCCTCTGAAAATTTGATTTTCACACAACATGCAAATGATACGGAGGCTTTTAATGCGACTTTACATCCCTTTATTCGGAATGCCGTGGCGGCAATGGATTTTGGCCCGGTTTTGCTGAACAAACGTCATAACCGCGAGAATAGCGGCGGTACTATCCGCAAAACGACAGAAACATTTCAATTGGCAACGGCGATTTTATTTCAGACTCCGGTACAAAATTTTGGATTGACACCCAATAATTTACAGGAAATGCCAACCCATGTGATTAATTTTATGAAGCAGGTACCAACTACCTGGGATGAGACTGTTTTTATTGATGGTTATCCAGGTAAATATGTCATACTTGCCCGGAGAAAGAATGATACATGGTATATAGCGGGGATAAATGCCGAGGGCAAAGAAAAAACTGTATCGGTGAATTTGCCCATGTTGAGTACAGATGCGGTACAGCTAATCGACGATAACATTGCCCGGGAGTCAAAACAGAAGCAGATTCGACTTTCTAAAACAAAGTCCATCAAATTGACGTTGCAACCTGAAGGCGCCGTTGTTTTAATCGGAAAATAAATTAAGCGCTCTTCTGACGAACTGAATCACTTTTGATGAACTGAATTATCTAGGCTAAGTGAATCACGCCTGACTAATGGAAGCTATCTCCCAGATCCATTAGTCAGGACGAAGAGTTCTTATTTCTAGGATCTTGTGACTTGTAAATCCTGCCCCGGCCTTAATTTTCAGTTCTATTTTGGTTTTACCTGCACTCTCCATGGGAAGCTGTATATGTATTGTTTTCATGGTGGATCTCTCATCCTTGTCTTCCAATATACTGATGGTTTTACCATCGATCATTACCTCAGTTACCCTGGATGAGTTGTCTGCCAGCAATTTGATCGCGACCAGTTGGGTCTCTGGCGTTATTTTCATCACATAACTGAACCAGCCTTTTGTATCGCGCCAGCGTGTATCACCGAATGCCCCAGCATTGCTATTTTGCTCGCGAAAAAAGTGATCTGATTCTGGTTGTTGCTCCCCAGCGACTACTTTATCGACCGTTTTGGCCGCTAGCGCTAAGCTTTCCACTTCATCGCGGCGCATTTTGTCCTGTAATGCCAGTAATTCTTTCTGCGTTGCTTGAGGCCAATAGATCATATAACGGGAATCATGAATACCGAAAAAGGGTTCTAGTTCCATTTGAATATCTTTTTTTCCCAAATAGAGATTTGAGAGTGTAAAGTGTAAGGGCTTTGACGCTATTGGTTTTACAAGTGCCGGAATATTGTTCGGTTCTGCTTGAAGAATCGGGAGATCACGTAAAGGGATTTGTTTTCCAGAAGCAATGTGCCCCATTCGGCTGTCGTCGGCTCGAAGTCCCAAAAGATCTTCCTGTCCAGTTCGGGCTCCCAAAACAAGAGGTCCATATAAAATACTATAATAATTGCTTTTATCAGGCAACTGCTCAGTATGTATCCCCCATGGGTAATTGAAGGCTGACGATATCGCCCTTTCGCCATGTACGTTTGATCTGGATATGCTCATTTGTGGAACTGAAATTGCGGTAAGGCTTTCCATTGATCAACACATGGGGAGCTGTGGTGAGCCAGCTGGGTTTACGAATAAACAAGCTGAATGACGTCGGTTTTTTAGGGTTCATTCGTATGCTTGTTTTGGCTTCTGTCGGGAAGTTCGTTTCTTGAATAACTTCCATATTTTTCTCCTTCCAGTCCAGGCGTGAAGGAATAAATAGATTGACAAATAGGTCATTGTTGCGGTATGCGTAGATCATTTCACCATATTTGGCGTGATTTTCCATCCCTGATCCGACGCAGCACCACATACTTGTCTGCGCTTGAGAATAAACACGATAATGCCCCGGACGAATTTGCGTGAAATAGACTAATCCACCATGTTCGGGGTGTTGTGTCGATAAGATATGGTTGTAAAGAGCACGTTCATAAAAATCGAGGTATTTCCCTTGCGGATCGGTCTGATAGAGCATTTTTGTGAGCCGTAACATATTGTAGGTATTGCAAGTTTCTGGTCCCTCAATGCTATAGAGCATTTTTGAAAAATCTTCCGTTGGGTTAAAATGTTCACTTACACTATTTCCTCCAATAGCAATCGAGCGCTGCTCAACGACATTGTCCCAAAAGTAGCGAACAGCCTCCGCCCATTTTTCGTTGTGAGAAAGGTCAGCGATGCGTTTAAAACCGAGAACTTTTGGAATTTGTGTATTTGCATGCAATCCTGTTAAATGATCTTCATGCGCTAATAAAGGCTCAAGTATGGATTGATGACTGAATTTACGAGCCAACTCGAGATAAGTCTGATCTTGGGTAATTGCAGCAACATCAGCAAAAGTTTCGTTCAGTCCGCCATGTTCACTTCGTAACATTTCCTGTATTTGAGCATCTGAAAGTTGAGCGACCAACTTAAGCGCCCAATCAGTCATTTGAATCAGCATGTCTTTTGCAGATTCATTGCCTGTCAACAAGTAGGCGTCTCGCAGGCCAGCATAGGTTTTGTGTATATTATATAGCGGCACCCATTTTCCATTCAGGTTAAAGCTACCGGCGTTGATTCTACCTTGCTGAATCTCTGTCCAAATAATTTTACCCCCAGGTACTCCGCCTATGTAGCCGTTTCCATTTGCTTCCTGACAACGTCTCAAGTTGCTGAGCATATAATCTAGGCGTTCCTTAATACGAAGGTCTCCTGTAGCGGCATACATATGTGCGAGAGCAGATAGATAATGCCCTCCGATATGGCCATCTAATCCTGTATTTTCCCAATTGGTATAGGAGTCTTTTTTTAGCGGTAAATTGGCTTCGCGTAAAAAGGGAGCCAGCAATCTGTCCGGGTCTATTTCCAATAAATAATTGATGTCAAGATTTTCAGCATGTTTAAAAATCCCAGGTAACAACCTCACTTCTCTTAAATCGAAATAATTCAATTGAGAAGTTGTTTGGGCAGATAGCGCCAGACTAAATAAGCTTAAGAGAGCACTGTGCAAAAATTTGTTTTTGAAGATCATATGGACTGAAATTATCATTTGTTATTAACAAGATCTGATGAGCTTGTCTGGTTAGCCGTTATGTATAAAAAGACCGGTAAATCAAAGATATTAAATGTGTTATTTATTTTAAGTGTTTTTTTTACATTTATATTTATGCGCGAAAATAATGCGTGTATTTTTTTGTATATTATTGATAGTGAGTTTGTTTTTTTATTAAAAAGAGCTGATCCGTTTATTTTTAACTATACTTGTATATGAAGAAAGTTAATAGTATTGTTATTTTTTGTGCTTCCAGTTTAGGGAATTCGGCCGTGTATGAAGAGCAAGCCTCCTATGTGGGAAAGGTTTTGGCTGAATACGGTATTCGTTTGGTTTATGGTGGTGGAAGGGTTGGCCTAATGGGAGCTGTTGCGAATGGAGCTCTTGCACAGGGAGGTGAGGTAATAGGTGTCATTCCTGATTTTTTAAATTCGAAAGAAAGAGAGCATAGGGGGGTAACAAAACTGATTACTGTAGATACCATGCACGATCGTAAACGGATTATGAGTGATTATGCCGAAGGAGTTATTGCGCTGCCGGGTGGTTTTGGTACCTTGGAAGAACTTTTTGAAATGATTACATGGGCTCAATTGGGTTTACATAAAAAGCCAGTTGGTTTGTTAAACATCAATGGATTTTACAATCATCTCATTCAATTTATTGATCACATGGTCGAAGAGGGCCTTCTTAAGCAGGAAAATCGAGCGATGTTATTGGTGGCTGATACGATTGAGGAGCTGATCGAGAAGATGCAACAGTATGAAGCGCCACTGGTTCCCAAATGGATTGAGAAGGATGAGATTTAGCGATATAATAAAATCGTTCAGAATTGACTAAGTCGAAATTAGTTCGAAGGATTATACCTCATATAATCCGAAACAGCTGTCGGAAGCATTCCGACTAGAAGCTTCATTGTTAAATATACCACATCGTATTCAAGTGGTGAACAGTAAGAATTTTAGTGATCAAGTTGTACTCAACCTCACCGAAAGTGCTATCTCTGCGGATAGCTATTTCGGTGGCGGCTATATCATCGCGTAGTGTTCTCTCATTTTTTTTTATTATTTAAGAAATGAACAACATTTTTAAAGAAATGAACAACAATGAATTGAACTAGAGGCGATACCTTTGTTATGGCTAGATGTTAGAGTCGGTTGATCAGCATAAAAACAGCGCTGATCTTCGATTCGGGGGAATCCCTTATATTTTAACCGGCTTTGGGATTCCCCTAATTTATGCGTGGACAGGAGATATTCTTCTCCCTACACAAAAGGCCCGATCGTATGATCGGGCCTCTTTTATTTCGTGATTAATATAATTTACAATTGATTTGCTCGGGCAGTGATTTCGGCAATATCCAGCACTTCTATCTCTGATTCTTTTTCTTTTATCTTTACGCCATCTTTTAGCATGGTCATACAGAAAGGACATGCTGCTGCTACAACTTGAGGCTGTGCATCGATGACTTCTTCGATACGTTCGATGTTAATGTCTTTTACTCCAGGCTCTGGTTCTTTGAACATTTGTCCGCCCCCTGCACCGCAGCAAAGTCCATTGCTCTTACAACGTTTCAGTTCGATCAACTGGGCATCCAAGCTTTCCAATACTTTTCTCGGCGCCTCATACACCTCATTGGCACGACCAAGATAACAGGGATCATGATAGGTTATCTTCTTTTCTTTAAATACGTTGCTGAAATTGGTCGCCTTAAGGAGAATGCTACAGCTGTTAAGGAAAAGCGCCGGGTCTATTTTACTTGGGCCTATGGTCGTATTTTTTCAACAACAGGAACCCATAGCATGATGCATACATGTTTGGAAATGGCGGGTGTACAGAATGTTTGTCCATTTGAACTGGATCAACCCAATATTAATGCCGAAACTTTGATTGGATGGAATCCCGATATGATTGTGATGTGGAATGATAGCACTGATCTGTTCTATCAGCGCAATGAATTTAAAAACGATCCGTGCCGTGAAGGAAAAGCAGATTTTTAATCTTCTGCCTATGTTTATCTATAATCCACATACGTTGAAGGCTTTGTGTACTGCAACAGCAATTCATCATTGGGCATATTCAAGTACTGCGTTTAATCATAAACAACGTGTTATAGAAGTGATTTCTCGACTTTATGGCAAGGAAAAAGCTGATAAAATTATAACGCTATTGTAGTGATCGATCGAATTACTTCTATTGGGATAAAGAAAGTATGGTCTATCATTTTTTTTATTATTTAAGAAATGAACAACATTTTTAAAGAAATGAACAACAATGAATTGAACTAGAGGCGATACCTTTGTTATGGCTAGATGTTAGAGTCGGTTGATCAGCATAAAAACAGCGCTGATCTTCGATTCGGGGGAATCCCTTATATTTTAACCGGCTTTGGGATTCCCCTAATTTAAGCGTGGACAGGAGATATTCTTCTCCCTACACAAAAGGCCCGATCGTATGATCGGGCCTCTTTTATTTCGTAATTAATGTAATTTACAATTGATTTGCTCGGGCAGTTATTTCCGCAATGTCCAACACCTCAATCTCTGATTCTTTTTCTTTTATTTTTACGCCATCTTTTAACATCGTCATACAGAAAGGACATGCTGCAGCGACAACTTGAGGCTGTGCATCGATGACTTCTTCGATACGTTCGATGTTAATGTCTTTTGCTCCGGGCTCTGGTTCTTTAAACATTTGTCCGCCCCCAGCACCGCAGCAAAGTCCATTGCTCTTACAACGTTTCAGTTCGATCAACTGGGCATCCAAGCTTTCCAATACTTTTCTCGGTGCCTCATAGACCTCATTCGCACGACCAAGATAACAGGGATCATGATAGGTTATCTTCTTTCCTTTGAATACGTTGTTATCTGCTGGTTTTAATTTTCCTTCATTGATCAGGTTTTGGATCAATTGTGTATGATGAATGACCTCATAGTTACCACCTAGGGATGGATACTCATTTTTCAAGGTATTGAAACAGTGTGGGCAAGCCGTTACTATTTTTTTGATTTCATAGCCATTGAGTACTTCGATGTTCATCATGGCCTGCATTTGAAATAGAAATTCGTTTCCACTTCTTTTGGCAGGATCGCCCGTACAACTTTCTTCTGTACCTAAGATGGCATATTTTAAACCGACATGTTGTAATATTCTGCAGATATCACGCGTAATTTTCTGTGCACGTTCGTCAAAACTCCCTGCACAACCTACCCAAAATAGTATATCAGGAGTTTCTCCTTTGGCCAACAGTTCTGCAACTGTGGGAACTTTTAATTCATTTTCCATCATAAAACTATTGTTGTTGAGTCCAATTGGCGCGGTCCAATTGCGCATATTTCCAAGGGGCACCATTATTCTCAATATTTCCAAACATATTGTTAATACTCGCAGGAGCTTGTGATTCTTCCATAACAGCAAAGCGGCGTAGCTCAATAATAATATCCAAAGGATTAATATTGACCGGGCATTGTTCTACACATGCATTACAGCTTGTACAGGCCCATAACTCTTCTCGACTGATGTAAGTGTCAATGAGAGATTTTCCGTCATCCTGAAAGCTTCCATTTGTTTTGATATTCGTACCGACTTCAGTGAGTCGATCCCTTGTATCCATCATGATTTTTCGTGGGGACAGCAGCTTTCCCGTTATATTTGCGGGGCAGGAAGATGTACAACGTCCACATTCAGTACAGGTATATGCATCCAATAAGCTCTTCCAGGTTAAATCCTGGACATCTTTGGCTCCAAAGCGTGCATTTGCATCTGCTGGAGGCGGGGTGAAACTCGGATCAAGCATTGCCTTAACCTCATTGGTCACAGCTGGCATATTGGATAGTTTGCCTTTTGCGTTCAGATTAGAAAAATAGGTGTTCGGAAAAGCCAAAATAATATGAAGGTGCTTGGAATAGGGGAGGTAGTTTAAGAAGGCAAGTACACCTAGGATATGAAACCACCAACAAGACCGCTCTATTAAAAATAAGGCCTCCGTCGAAGTAGGAAGGTATGGAAGAAGATAATGGCTTACTGGAAAGGAACCTGCCGATTTAAAATGTGCAAAGCCATAGAGTTGCAATTTAAGATCAGAAGCGTTCATCAGTAGGAAAGCCGACATTAAAAGAATCTCTGTGATTAAAATAATATTTGCATCCGTCTTGGGCCAATGTTTCAATTCCGCGCTATTTAAGCGAGCTACTTTAGCAATATTTCTCCGAAATAAAAAGATGAGACAGGATACCAGTACACCCAGCGCGAGCCATTCAAATGCCCCAATCAGGAAATTATAAAGACCCCCTAGAAATGAAAAGATACGATGTGTACCAAAAAGCCCGTCTATGACAATCTCCAACATCTCAATATTGATGATGACAAATCCAAGGTATACAAATAAATGTAGGACTGCGGGGAAAATACGCTTAAACATTTTCTTTTGACCAAAGGCGACGAGGAACATCATTTTCCAACGCTCCGCGGATCTGTCCGAACGATCTGCCGGTCTGCCTAGCTTGATATTACGATAAATCTGTTGTGCATTTTTGCTAAAAAGAAACAATGCTACAGCGAAACAAACCGCAAATATTAGTTGACCTATCATATGCTTGTATCTTGGTTATAAACAAATATACTATATTATTTTGTTATGCTAACATAGTAAAAATAAATCAAAAATGAGGACCTAACACGATAAATTATTGGAATTTTTTAATGGTGAATTTAGGCTGTAATGAAAAACGTCCAGAAGGAATTATTTCTTCTTGGACGTTTTCTCTAGTTGTATCTGAGTAGACTACAGCTCAACATCAGAAAATGTCTGTTCTAATATTTTACGCATCGTTTTCTGAATTCGTTCTTTTCCTGCTTCGTTATTTACATCAATACCGCAAAATGTACTACCTGTAGATTTTGCCTGAAGGCTCAAATAATAAATTGAACTGACTAAAATCGCTAATGTCGCTCTAAGGTCGTTTTCGGAGTTTTCGAATTTTGAATCGACATGTTTAAATAGTTCTTCGCCGAGCAATTCTCTTCTGTCGGCTATATTTTTAAGGGCTTTTGTTTTTTCGCCCAGTCCCCAATGAATAACTTTTTGCTTCGTCTTATCCTTCAAAAAGGTGTTAAATTGAGATTTAAGCAATTCTTCTATCAAGGAGATACTGATGGAGCCCGGGTTTGTGATCATTTGTTCCAATACGCCCTTGTCTCCGATTTGCCAAAAATCTTTTTGTGTTAGGTAAGCTTCCACCAGTTGATCGAGACCGCCAAAATAATTCCATATTAATGCTTTGTTCAGTCCACATTCCAAAGCAATATTAGGCCCATTCAATGCATGGTATCCTTTTTTCTGAATTACCTTTCCGACAGCAGCGATCATTCGCGCCTTGGTGCGTTCTTTGTCGCGAATAGGACCGGAAGTTACCTTTCTTTCTTTTTTAGGATTATCCTCAATTACTTTCTTTTTCATGCGAATAAAATCATTTTAACGACGAAGCTTTCCTGGGTACCTCATATTCGTCAGTTAATGAACAAATTTGGGACCATGAAGTTTTCATTAGGGTAGATATGTTTGTTTTCCGAACCAATATCTACAATTTAGCTGGTAAATGCAAGAAAATCAAGCAGCAGATTTTTATTTACACTATAATTTGACTGATTCGATAAGCTTTTGAGTTTACCTTATTCTTTTCGCTGTAGAACTGGAGCGTATTTGGTGCTGTCGGCGTTTTACGCTGATTGAAATTCACTTGCCATTGGGAAAATAGATAGGCAATAAAAAAGGGATTATCGATATCGATAATCCCTTTT
The DNA here is from genome assembly GCF_002377215.1 of Sphingobacterium sp. UBA3519. Taxonomy (NCBI): domain Bacteria; kingdom Pseudomonadati; phylum Bacteroidota; class Sphingobacteriia; order Sphingobacteriales; family Sphingobacteriaceae; genus Sphingobacterium; species Sphingobacterium sp. UBA3519. Next base: position 368,584 of record NZ_DFPI01000025.1, on the reverse strand, counting down.
TTATTGCCTTGTATACTAGCTTATTTTCTTGCTGGAGCAGCAGTAGGAGCAGCTGTAGCTGAAATACCTAATTTTGTTTTTACAGCAGCAGTTAAATCCTCTCCGCCTTGGAAATAAGGAATATTTGTGCTTGAAATATCAAATACATAAGCCATACCTTTTTCTTTAGAAACAGCATTTACAGCTTCACCAACTTTTCTGTGTATAGGTGCAATTAATTCTTCTTCTTTTTTGTTCAAGTCTTCTTGAGCAGCTTGTTGTGCTGTTTGAATACGCGCTTGGATATCTTGTAATTCTTGACCTATTTTGTTGATTTCTGGATCAACCGTATCTTTATTTGCTTCACTTCTGTTACGCAATTTATCGTTTGCATCTTTTTGTTTTGTTTGATAGATGGTAACCATATCTTGAATTTCTTTGGTTTTACCATCACTCAATGTCTTCAACTGCCCTTCAGCTGTTTTAAATTCAGATGTTGACTGAATAATTTCAGCAAAATTGATATGACCAATCTTTTGTTGCGCATTTGCGAATTGAGTTGAGAAAAATACTGCCACTAAAGCAACCGCACCCTTTAATAAATTTTTCATGCTTTTCATTTTAATCTAATGAGCCATCTTTATGGCAATCTTTTAGTTTTCTAATTAATTACTACTATTATTATTTGTGTTCACAATGATAATAAACTCCCGCTTAGTTTGCAAGACTCGGATTGGGTTTATATCCTAATTTTGTAATGACATCATTACTTTTATTCAATTTTGGATTGGCATAGAGAAAAGTAGACTCATTGCCCTTGTCCATAATAAAATCAATTCCCTGGGCCGAAGCAACATCTTGGATAGCTTTTGCTACACGGTCTTGAATAGGCTTCATCAATTGAGTACGTCTTTTAAAGAGGTCGCCTTCAAATCCAAACTTTTGTTTTTGATAGTCTTTTACTTCTTTTTCTCTTGTCACGATTTCATCCTCTCGGCGGCGACGCATATCTTCATTTAATAAAACCTGGTCCTTTTGATAAGCCTGATATAGTTTTTCAATCTCAGCATATTTCTGATCCACTTCTTCCTGCCATTGCTTAGATAGGTCATCTAACTGTTTCTGTGCAGTCGTATATTCAGGAATATGTTTTAGGATATATTCTGAATCAGCATATGCAAGTTGTTGGGCAAATGTCGCTGTAGCACTCACGACTACAAAAGCTATAACTAACAATATTTTTTTCATATTTCCTGTAAGTTTTTATAGACTATACTTTTTATTATTTAACACTAATTTACCTTATGACTTCGGATAATCCCAAAAGTTTAATTCGAGAAAACCGCTCTACGTAAATTTACGGCTCAAAAATAAGAAAAAAGAAGCAATCTAACAGATATTTCTCGGGTTTAACACTATTTAACTTGTTGAAGAATGCTCCAATGCTAGTTGCCTGAGTGCTGTTTATAGCTTCTTTTTTCGGTGATCATAACCGCACTCAATATAAGAAAATTTATAAGATATATAGGGTGATTTCGCATTTAATCCGATCGGGTGGAAATGAAAGAAAAATGCATGATTTATTGGAAAATAATCTTAAAACAAAAAAGCTATCTACAATTTCTTGCGATAGCTTTTTATTTTATTTCGACAGGATTGGATCAACAAAGATTAGAATCCACCCATATTTTGCATGATACTAAATGTAAAGTTTTGTTTCCATGTACTGCTTGGTAAACCCGGGATAGGGTCGAATGCATGGCCGTAATCTATTCCTAGCATACCGAAGATAGGTAAGAAGATACGGGCACCAACACCTGCAGAACGACGTACTTTAAATGGGTTGTATTCGGTGAACTTGTTCCAGGTATTTGCCGCTTCAGCGAAAGCCAATACGTAAACTGTTGCCTGATCATTTAACATCACCGGGTGACGTAATTCCATTTGATATTTCGTATAGATTGGACTACCTGAATTTCGTGCCACATTCACATTTTGTGTTCCTTCAGGAATGATTACACCATTTGCATAACCACGTAACGCAACAATTTCAGATCCTTGTAGGTAATCAAACCCTTGCATACCATCCCCACCGACTTTGAAACGCTCGAAAGTTGATATCTCAGTTTTGCTGGAGTATTTACCCAAGAAACCAAATTGAGCTTGTGCTTTGAAAACAAGTTTTCCCGCAATTTTTGCATACCATTGCGAGTCAAATTTCCATTTGTGGTACTCTGTCCAACGGTAGCGTTCCTGAGCCGAACCATTTTTATAATCAATGTTGTTGAACAATGAATATGGAGGCGTCAATTGCACCGAGAATTTGATGTTTGAACCCGAAGTAGGATAGATAGGAGCATCGATCGAATTACGGCTAAACTCTTGCGTCAAGTTGATGTTATAGGCTGTACCATTATCAAATAGGAAGTAATTTCCATAATTCTGAAGCTTATAACGTTGGAATGACAAGGAAGTATTTGCCTGGAACCAGTTGTCTGGCCATTGCAAGCGTTTACCTAATGTTGCGGTAATACCAGTCATCCAAATACGATTCAACTCGGAATCCTTAACAATTTGCTCGCCAGTATAGTAGTTAAACCCACCATATGATGAACTCGAAGTATAGGCGCTCAAACCAAAATAAATTGGTTTTTTACCACCCAACCAAGGCTCGGAGAAAGAGAAACTATACGATTGATAACGTTTACCCGAAGTTTGACCACGGACACTCAACTTCTGTCCATCTCCACGTGGTAGCGGTTTCCAGGAACTTTTATCAAAGAAATTACTGGTAGAGAAGTTGTTAAATGTTAAACCTAACGTACCGATGATCTGACCGGCACCATAACCACCCGAAAGCTCGACCTGATCCGAAGGTTTTTCAGTCACATTGTAAACAATGTCCACTGTACCATCCGCATAATTTAGATTTGTCGGTACTGGGTTTGTCTTTTGCTCATCAAAATTTCCCAACTGCGCAATCTCACGCACACTGCGCATAATTTGTTCTTTTGAGAATTTTTGACCAGGTTTTGTATAAATAGAACGTAATACAACACGGTCGTTGGTTACATCATTACCTTTAACAATAACGTTATTGATGGTATATTGAGCACCTTCATAAACACGTAAATTTAAATCGATGGTATCGTTATAAATACGCGTTTGTTCGGGGTCTACTGAGAACGTAAGATAACCATCGTTCATATAGATTGAAGAGATGTCATCACTATTTTTTGTAGGACCCATCAATTTTGCTGTTAATTTTTCTTCCGAAAAAACATCACCACGTTTGACACCTAAAATTTTATTAAGCAAAGTGTCAGAATACTTAGCATTACCTGTCCAAACAATATTACCTACATAATATTTAGGACCTTCATAGATGTCAAAGTTAACCAACACATTTTTTTCACCATCGCGAATAACCGTATCTTTCAAGATTGTCGCATCACGATAGCCTTTGGCTGCCATTTTCTTGATTAGGTTTTCTTTACCTTCTTTGTATTTTTCTTCCTTGAATTTTCCAGGACCGAAAATACGGTACCACATTTTTTGCTTAATTGGCTTGGCCATTTTTCTCAACTCTTGCTGAGAAAAATGTTCATTCCCTGTAAAAGTCATTTTTTTGACTCTTACCTTATGTTTTTTATCCACATCGGCAATAAGTATTTCATTATTAGCCTGTGCCGAGTCTTTCACTGTTTTTAGGGTGATCTCCGGATATAAAAAAGCTTTTTCTTTTAAGAACCGTTGGATCGTACCACGTGTGGTGTTCATCAAGTTTTCGTTGACAATCTTACCAGTGTTACTATTTAAACGTTTGCGAACTTCTTCGGTCTGGCTTTTACTTAGACCGTTGATATCAATACGCGTTAAACGAGGACGTTCTACTACACGGATGGTCAAAAATATATTTTCACCTTCAATTTTATCTGCCCATAATTCGACATCATCAAAGAGGCCTTGAGCCATCATATCCTTCACTACTTTTGCAGTCGCCTCACTTGGAACTTCCAAATATTGACCTACTGACAATTTAGAGATCGTAATTAATACATTTTTATCTAAAAATTGTGTTCCAGTTATATCAATAGCACTAATTACATAGTTTTTAGGATTGAGATAGCTGATTTTTTCTGGGTCATTTAAATTGAACGCACCTTTGTCTTGTCCGTAGACAAGCTGCATTGATGAGAGACCAAAAAATAGTATTACGGGTAGTATACGCTTCATTTATCTATAATTATTGGCGCTAAAGTACACCAATCGTTTGTTAATTTTTGTTAATTAAGAAAATTTAACCAGCTTGCTTTTTTTCAAATCAGTGGTCAAATTTAATAAAATCTTTATAACTGTTCACTTGTTTTTCCAAACCTTCTTTCGCGTTGCTGATAATCGACGATGGATTTAAATAAATCTTCTTTCGTAAACTCGGGCCACATCTTATCTAGGAAGCATAATTCTGAATAGGCAATTTGCCAAAGTAGGAAATTGCTTATTCTCAATTCTCCGCTGGTACGTATCAGAAGGTCAGGATCGGGTAGGTTTTGTGTATAGAGGTTTGCAGCGAATAATTCATCGTTAATTTCGTCTGCATTGAGTTTTCCGTCTTTTACTTTTTGGGCTAGATTTCGAGCGGCGTCCACAATTTCTTGTCGAGAACTGTAGCTCAAAGCTAATGTCAATGTACAGTGTGTATTTTCTTTCGTTGCTTCAATGGTCTCCTGCAGCTTTCTTTGTGCATTTGAGGGTAATTTGGTGATATCACCAATAACATTCAAACGGACGCCATTCTCCTGAAAAGTTTTGATTTCTTTTTTAAGGGAAGTAACCAATAGCTCCATGAGTGCCATTACCTCGAGCTTAGGCCTATTCCAGTTTTCTGCAGAAAATGCATAAAGTGTCAGAAATTTAATATTTGCTTTTACACATCCTTCTAATGCTTCTCGTACTGCTTTTACACCATTTTGATGCCCAAATACGCGAAGTTTCCCTTTCTGTTTTGCCCAACGGCCGTTGCCATCCATGATGATGGCTATATGCTGTGGCAATTTAATACTATCTATCTGATCTAAAAAACTCATTTTTGCTGTTTTCAATAAAATGAACACCTTAGGCATCAATGCTATTTTGGCGTTTTAAAACCTACTTTTGGTTTCCTGTATTGCTACCAATGATTATTGTTTGTTTAACGTACTTTTCATTGATTAATTATCGCACTTGGATTTCTATTCCGGATGTTCTTATTCCGTCTTTCTTTATTTCTTCCAAATATCGATTTTTAATTGGAAATTTAGAAGGACAATATGTAGAAAGATTGTTTTGTGTGTTTCTCTTCATACAAAGCGAGCTTGTGCGAAGTGAATTGATAGCCTAATAATTTCTGACATCGATGCCCCAAAGTAATTTTTCCCGCAGCGTACTGAAAAAGCTTTCATGGGGGAGTCTAATCAGATTAATAGTAAATGGAGCCTGTTTAATGGTTAATTTTACAGATGTATCAATAGACTCGTTTTTGGAATCACAGCTTAAGATGTATTGATTGCTTCGACTCTCTATTTCCAATTCAAGGGTAAACTGATTCGAGATGACAATGGGTCTCACATTGAGGTTGTGCGGAGAGATGGGGGTAATGACAAAATTGCCACTTTCCGGCATAATAATAGGTCCGCCGCAACTCAATGAATAGGCTGTGGATCCGGTAGGTGTAGCGATAATTAGTCCATCTGCCCAGTATGAATTCAGTAGTTCGCCATTGATGCGTGCATTGACCGTAATCATGGCCGAGCTGTCGTAACGAAATACGGTAATGTCATTGAGCGCATAATGATTGCCTTCAAACAAGTTAAGCTGTTCAGATTCTACAGAGAGCAGCACGCGCTTCTGTATGGTAAAACGCTGGTTCAGTATATCCTCGATGGCATCCTCAAAATCATTTTTATTGATGGACGCTAAAAAGCCGAGGCGTCCAAAGTTTATTCCTGCAATTGGAATTCCGGAATCTTTAATCAGGGAAACAGCAGATAACATGGTTCCATCTCCGCCTAGACTCAACATGATGTCAATATGATCTTTTATTTCTTGATAGGTATTGTATGTTGAGAAGTTAAAGGCGCATTCAAATTGTGATTGCAGAAATTCATGAAATGGATTATATACCCAGATCTCAATATTTTTATCGACAAGATATTCAAATAAGTGTTTCACATGTGGTATAACAGAGGGTTGAAACTCTCTTCCATATATTGCGATTCTCATATTGTTTTCAATTTATGGGGCAAAGATGAGAAAAAACTAATCTTAATCAAATGTTAATATAATTCATAAGCTGCTGATAACGGTCGGCAGTGTCGTCAAATGCAGCTATGGTATTATGGGTTTCAAGAATTAAATAGTTGTGTCTTAGGAATGAATTCAGTAAGGCATTGATGTTTGACTTGTCGACTTTAAGGGTAACTTCAATGTTGTCACTTTCCAAATTTATTTTAGTTGCGCAATTGAGGATTCTGCAATTGTCACTTTCAACAAGGTGCGCAATCTGTGAAAGTGAAAAATCGTGTAGGCCAGTCGCCAACACAATAATAGCACCAGATTCATTTTGTGATTGAATTGAACTTATTGCCTTTAATATATCCAATTGTGTTGACACACCAATATATTTGTTGTCTTGATCTAAAATAGGAATGATTGTGCTATTATATACCGTTATCATCACCAGGGCATCATAGGGGTGTTGATTGAACTTCAGCTGTATGGGGGCCGTATTTATTTTTATGGAAGAAAGGGGAGCTTCTTCATCTTCCGCATCCAATAAGATGGTTTCATTAACCAGGCCAATATAGTCGTCACCATTTAAAACGACTAATTCTTTACAAAGCATATCTTGCAGCTTCTCTAGCGCTTGTTGTATTGAATCAGCATTTTGAATACTGAAATCAGCATTTGAAAGAAATTGACTTATTAGCATACTCAAACTTAATAAAAAAACTAGGTGAAAAGAAATTTTACAGGATCAGATTTATACTTAATTCGTTGATTGCTTGTAATACCTAAAACAGGAAGCACAGAGAACGAATACATTATTGCAAATAAGTACAATTTTAAAGTTTAAAATTGTACTTTTATTACCATTCTGTTATTATTTTTGTCAACGAATTGGGATACGCCTAAAAACTGGGCTTAAATGGAGGTGAAGTATTTTTAATTGGAACAGTAAGATTGATGATCACAAGCGAGAGTAAAAAGTTTATTGATATACGTGAAGTTATTCACAAAAAAAATGCGGGCCTTGCTAAATGGATTCCGTCTTTTTTACTTAATTATTTAAAAAGGACAATTCATGAAGACGAGATAAATGATATTATGACGCGCTTTGCGGATCTTCAGGGCCTGGACTTTGTTGATGCATTGATCAACGATCTGGATGTCAAGGTCAATTTGTATGGGGCAGAAAATATTCCAGTATCGGTTCCGGTTATTTTTGCGTCCAATCACCCTTTGGGCGGATTGGATGGAATTGCATTTATGCACGCTATAGGTAAATATAGACGCGATGTGAAATTTTTGGTTAATGATATTCTTTTAAATATAGGTAATTTGAGGCCTTTGTTTGTCGGTGTCAATAAGTTGGGGGGGCAGGGGAAACAGGCTATTTCTGCGATCGAGGAGGCTTACGGAGCGGATGATGCGCTATTGGTATTCCCTGCTGGTTTGGTTTCTAGAAAACAAAACGATGGCCGTATAGAAGACCTAGAATGGAAGAAAAGTTTTATTAGCAAAGCAAAAAAATATAAAAAAGATATCATTCCGGTCCTGATTGACGGTAAAAACTCTAAGTTTTTTTATAATTTTGCAAGGCTTAGACAGAAATTGGGTCTCAAGGTAAACATTGAAATGTTATATTTACCTGATGAAATGTTTGCTCAACGCGGACATACCGTCAATATTATAGTAGGAGAAAGAATCCCTTATACAGCGTTTGATCAATCAAAAAACGAAAAAACTTGGGCTGAGGAAGTGAAAAGAAGGGTTTATGGATTGGCTCAAGAAAAATAGAATTTATGCAAGAAATTATACCTCCAGTTGATAGAGAATTATTGAAGACCGAATTGAATAAAGAAGTCTTCTTACGATATACCAACAATGGAAATAACGAGATATACCTAATCAACTATCATAATTCGCCAAATGTCATGCGTGAAATTGGGCGTTTGCGGGAGTTGACTTTTCGTGGCGCAGGGGGAGGTACAGGACTTTCAATTGATATCGATGAAAATGATACATGCGAAGATTGTTACGATCAGTTGATCGCATGGAATCCCGAAGATGAAGAGGTGGTTGCCGGTTATAGGGTAATCAAATGTGCCGAGGCTGGTGAAGTAAACGGCATACCCAATTTATCAACAGCACATTATTTTCAGTTTTCCGAATTATTTACGAATGAATATCTACCTTACACCATAGAGTTGGGACGGTCGTTTGTACAGCCTAAGTACCAACCAGCCATCGACAATAGAAAAGGAATTTTTTCATTGGACAATCTTTGGGACGGTTTAGGGGCTTTGGTGATGCTTAACCCTGAAATTAAATACCTCTTTGGTAAAGTGACCATGTATCCACATTATAATAAAGATGCACGGGATATGTTGCTTTATTTTATGGACTATTATTTTCCTGACCATGATAAATTGGTTCTTCCTCTTCCGGAATTGGAAATCAAAAATGATTACGATCGCTTTGTCGGCGTATTTGATGGGCTGGATTATAAAGAAGGATATAAGGTATTAAATAGCCATGTGAGAGCATTGGGAGAGAATATTCCACCGTTGATCAATACCTATATGAACCTATCGCCTACGATGAAATCATTTGGCACTGCACGTAATGATGAGTTTGGTACGGTAGAAGAAAAAGGTATTTTGATTGTAATTGATGATGTGTATCCCGTGAAGAAGGAACGCCATATGAATACGTTTGATCGGGATCGTGAATACGGTCATAGAAAACCCAAGCGTGGATAATAAAATAAAAGGGATTCAATTTTTGAATCCCTTTTATTTTGTTCGTGCAGCTCGACCTTGATTAGGCCGGTTTTATACAGGTATACAGTGCAAAGGATAAAATGGCGCCCAAGATCGGTCCTAGGATTGGAATCCAGGCATAAGACCAGTCGGAGCTACCTTTTCCTTTGATTGGCCAAAGCGCATGAAATAAGCGCGGGCCAAAATCCCGGGCAGGATTGATGGCATATCCCGTAGTTCCTCCTAGGGAGAGACCGATGGCCCACACGAGGAATGCAACGGGTATCGCACCAAGGGAGCCCATGCCAATGGGAGCTGTTTTTCCGTCAATGGTGACATCTTGACCTGTTATGAAGAAAATTACAAAAATCAACACAAAGGTTCCGATAATTTCACTTGCTAGATTTGTTGATGTATTTCGGATGTTGGGTATAGTAGCGAAAACACCAAGTTTGGTCGTTGGGTCTGCTGTTGCATCGAAATGGTCTTTGTGCATGATGTAGGTCAACATCGCGCCACAGAAACCACCGGCAATTTGTGCGAGAATATAGCCAGGTACTTCCATCCAAGGGAGGCCATGATTAAGGGCTACGGCAATGGTTACCGCAGGATTGAGATGGGCTCCGGTATATGGGCCGGCAAAAACAACACCTACATAGACTGCAAGTGCCCATGCGGTCGTGATTACAATCCACCCTCCATTTTCTCCTTTTGTGCCTTTTAAGATAACGTTGGCCACAACCCCATTGCCTAAAAGAAGGAGAAGGGTGGTGCCGATAAATTCTGCTAAATAATGGTTCATGCTTGTTGGTTAGTTTTCGGTCCAGTATTGTAATGCTTTGACTCCCTTGGTCCAGAGCTTAATAATCTTTTTTGTTTGCTCTTCTTGCTCTGCTTCAGGTTCAAATATACGATCCTGTGCCCAAAACTTAGAAATCTCATCCTCATTTTTCCAGAATCCCACGGCCAGTCCGGCGAGGTATGCTGCCCCCAAAGCTGTAGTTTCTGTAATTTTGGGGCGTACAACTTTGCTGTTTAGTACATTGGCCTGAATCTGCATAAGTAGATTATTCGCTGTTGCGCCGCCGTCTACACGCAATTCTTTGATCGGTATGCCGCTATCAGCTTCCATGGCTTGCAGCACATCACGAGTCTGCAGGGAAATTGCCTCTAGCGAGGCGCGTGCAATATGACCATTGGTTGTTGCACGCGTAAGGCCAAATAGTGTACCTTGTGCACGAGCGTTCCAGTATGGAGCCCCCAGTCCGGCGAATGTAGGGATAAATGTGACACCGCCATTATCTTTTTCTGTCAGCGCTAATTGCTCTATGTCTGCCGATTTGTAGATGATGTTGAGATTGTCGCGTAGCCATTGGACCAGTGCACCGCCGATAAATATGCTCCCCTCTAAGGCATATTCTGTTTTTCCGTTGATTTTCCAGGCGACAGTCGTTAAAAGGTTGTTCTTTGAACGGATTGGTTTATCCCCGATGTTCATTAACATAAAACATCCAGTGCCGTACGTGTTTTTGACCATTCCCTTTTCAATACATTGCTGTCCGAACAGTGCCGCCTGCTGGTCGCCAGCAATTCCAGCTATCTTGACTTTGTGTGCAAAAATGGTTGTCCGTGATTCCCCATATATTTCACTGCTTTCTTTTACTTCGGGCAGCATGGCGGCTGGGATGTCAAATAATTCGAGTAGCTCCTTATCCCATTCCATGCTATGAATATTAAAGAGTAAGGTGCGGGAAGCGTTTGTTACATCCGTAATGTGAGCATCGCCCCGGGTGAGGTTCCAGACGAGCCAAGTGTCAATAGTTCCACCGATTAATTCCCCGTTTTGTGCTTTTTCCCGGGCACCTTCCACGTTATCCAGAATCCATTTTATTTTGGTTGCAGAAAAGTAAGGATCTAATATTAGGCCTGTTTTTTCCTGGATCATCTCATGTTTTCCAGAGCTACGCAACTCGTCGCAATAATCTGCTGTGCGTTTATCTTGCCATACAATGGCATTGTAGATGGGTTTTCCTGTTTCTTTTTCCCAAACGACCACAGTTTCCCGTTGATTGGTAATGCCAATGGCGGCAATATTTTTGCCGTTTAACCCTGCTTTTGTGGTTGCTTCTGCAGTGACACCTGCCTGTGTTGACCAGATTTCATGTGGATCGTGTTCAACCCATCCTGGTTGTGGGAATATTTGCGTAAATTCCTTCTGGGCAATGGAGACTATATTTCTGTCTTTATCAAAAATGATAGCTCTGGAGCTGGTGGTACCTTGATCCATTGCCAAGATGTATTGTTGTTCCATAATTGAGTAATTGAGTATTGCTGGTTATTTTGTATTACTTTAAGATATAATTTTTTGCAACATTTTGAAAATGCGTTATTTGATCATTTTGCCAATCTTCATCTTTTTCCAGTTCCTGGGCGAGTATTTTTGCGACATCAGGTGCAGCTTCAATTGCAGCTTTCGCATCAAGAAATAGCATCCGTACCCGACGGGATAGCACATCTTCCACAGTCCTGGCAAGTTCATTGCGTGCTGCCCAAACAACTTCGGCCTTTTTGAACTCAAGATGTGGGATTAACTTTTCGTTCCATTCGGGATTTTCCTGAGCCAATGCATTGATCATTTCTTGGTCGGCACCGTAAATATACATATGATTGCTTCTGTCGGACGTTGGAATGGCGCTATAGATCTTTTGTGTGGCAGACCGGCTTTCTTTTTGAGGTAAACAACCAATTTTTATCGCTTTGTCTAGGGTATCTTGGCCCATTCGACGGAATGTTGTCCACTTTCCGCCAGTTAAAGTCAGTAATTTGGAGTCGCTAACAATAACCTTGTGGCTTCGTGAGATCTCTTTGGTTTTGTTTGAGTTACCTGTAGGGGCTGCCAGTGGACGGAGGCCGGCGAATACGGCCAATGCATCCGCTCTTGTTGGTTGTTTTGTCAAGTAACGTCCCGCCGTTTTCAGAATAAAATCGATCTCCTGCTCCAAAGCTACCGGTTCAAGGCTATGCTCGTCTATCGGTGTATCCGTTGTTCCCACAATGACTCGATTATGCCAAGGTACTAGAAAAAGGACCCGTCCATCATCCGTTTTTGGAATCATAATGGCATCGTCGCCCGGGAGAAACGACTTGTCAAATACAAGGTGAACACCCTGGCTGGGGCGTACCATTTGTTTCGCTTCAGGTCTATCCATTTTTAAGATATCATCGACAAATATTCCTGTAGCATTGATAACAGCTTTGCCTTGTATGGTGAAAACTTCACCAGTTTCGGTATCATTGGCGATGACACCGTTTATTCGTCCATCGCTGTCTTTGGTGAGGTTATTGACCCTTACATAATTTAGGGCGACTCCGCCCATTTGTATACAGGTCTGCGCAACGTTGAGCGCAAGCCTGGAGTCGTCAAATTGTCCGTCTTGATATACCACGCCACCATATAGCCCTTTAGGTCGTACAGTGCTTATGCGATTGAGCGTTTCTTCTTTATTGATATGAATGGATTTTCCCAAGCTTAATTTACCTGCCAGAAGGTCATATATTTTCATTCCAATGGTGTAAAATGGGCCATCGAACCAGCTGTAGTTTGGAATGATAAACGATTGGTTTTTAACAAGGTGTGGAGCATTTTTTTGGAGTAAACCTCTTTCATGAAGCGCTTCTTTAACCAATGAGATGTCGCCTTGAGCCAAGTAGCGTACACCACCGTGAACAAGCTTTGTTGCTTTGCTTGAAGTGCCTTTTGCAAAATCAACCTGCTCCAATAAAATTGTTTTGAACCCTCGGCTTAAGGCATCTAATGCAACACCTAATCCGCTGGCACCGCCGCCTATGACGATAACATCCCACGCGCTCGTATCCCTTATTTTTTCTATCAGTTTTGACCTGTTGAATTCTTGGTGTTTCATTTTGTTTCGTTTTGGATTTTTGTAGTGAATCTTCTGTGCTTCTTTTACTACTTCCTTTACACTAAGTTATGCTATATTTGTTAAATTTTAAAGGAAATTAAATAATATTTATGTTAAGGTCAGGTGTTTGTTTTTGTTTTGTTTTGTTTTTATTTTAGCAAAAGGAAGTCTTTTTGGTTTTTACGGGTGATAGGGTATAGCATATCAACAGGTTGCCTTTTTTACTTCTCCCCAATGGCGGTATTTTGAATGACACCCCTATTATGATCACCTAAGGTCATGTATATAGGGCTTAATCGCGTTTTTATGAATCCGCTGAAATACGGTCCGTTGTAGTCCTGGGTGTTTTTTTTCATGGTCAATAGCTATATCATGTTTAACGATTATGTGCTGCTTATGTTTTGGTTTGGGGAAATGATTTTGTAATTTTAGATTCGTATTTAATTTATTTATGATTAGAAATATAAGATTATTACTGTGTGGAGCTATTGTGTTTTTGGGGACGGTACTCGTACAGTCCAAAGCGTTCTCACAGCAGCTTGCTACAGCTCAGGATCTTTCGAAGCCTTACAATCCAGATGCCAATGCACAGAATGATATTGATCAGCTATTGGTTCAAGCAAAGAAAGAAAAGAAAAACATCGTCATTCAAGCCGGTGGGAATTGGTGTGTCTGGTGTTTAAGATTTAATGAATATATCCATAAAACGGCAAGTGTCGACAAGTTATTAAAGAGTCATTTCCTCTATTATCACCTCAATTATTCAAAGGAAAATAAAAATGAAGCTGTGTTTCAAAAGTATGCCCCTGAAGGCAATAAACTAGGTTATCCATTTTTTATTATTTTGGATAGAAATGGAAAAACGTTGCATGTACAGGAGAGTGGTAGTCTGGAAAAAGGAAAGGGCTATGATGAAGAAAAAGTGCTTAATTTCTTTAAAACTTGGGTTGCAAAATAGCAATTATCGACTTTGGGATTTCTAGTCGCGCTAAAGGAAAATACCCAGCAATCCTTTCCTAAACGACGATACATTCTGAAAGATCAGTAGCTTTCCTTCGTACCTGCTTCGTATCTGCTTCGGATCATCAATAGATCTTGTACAGATGCTGTACAGATATTGTCCAGTCTCCAAACAGGAAAGGTCTGTACACTACTAGGTCAACAGTCGTAACGGAATTGGGCAGCTCCGAACGTGGTCCGAAGCAGGTACGAACACAATATGAATAAAAGCCAGCTGTCTTATACTGAAATAGGTTTACATCTACCGAACAGCTTACTATATAGATTTTACAATCTATTTTTTTCTACTGGATATGGTTGTCATTGTCTGTGATTTTGCCTTTAATTTACGCCCGATTGTAAATAATGGCGGATAGGCTGAAAATAAAAAGGTCTCGTTCCTAGAAACGAGACCTTTTTATTTTGGCTTAAAATAGCTCTTTTTTACGAGGATATTGTTTTGATCCCCCAATGACGAGCGTGCTTACTCTTGGTAGAATATAATATCTTATTGGTAGCCTAACAATTTCATTACTTGTTTGGAGTTTTGCTCCTCACCGAACACCTCGTAGTTGAATGTTTCATCTCTATTGCGGCGTACAAGCACATGTTTGGGTGAAGGAAGTAAGCAGTGGTGGATGCCTCCATATCCGCTTAAAACATCTTGATAGGCGCCTGTATGAAAGAAGCCCAGGTATTGAACCTTACGGGTCTTCGGCATAAATACCGAGTTCATATGCGCCTCCTGATTGTAATAATCCTGTCCATCGCATGTGATGCCACCCAAATTGACGCGTTCATATTCTGAATCCCAGTTATTGATCGGCAATAGAATGTATTTTTGATTCAATGCCCATACATCCGGCAAATTTGTAATGAATGAACCATCAATCATAAACCAACGTTCGCGGTCGTTTTGTTGCTTGCGCCCTAAAACTTTATAGAGGATACCTGATGCTTCAGCAACAGTGTATTTGCCAAATTCAGTAATAATGTCTGGTTCCATCACTTCATGGTGAGCACAGATTTGTTTGATACGGTTGACGATCTCATTGACCATATATTCGTAATCAAAGTCGTGTACCAATGAATCCTTAAATGGCATGCCACCACCGATATCTAGGGTATCTAAATCCGGGTTTACTTTCTTGAATTTACAATATAAAGTAACGTATTTCTCTAATTCGTTCCAGTAATACGGGGTGTCCGAGATACCTGAATTAATGAAAAAATGGAGCAACTTTACTTTAAAGTTTGGATTGTCGGCGATCTTGTTGTTATAGAATTCAACGACGTCTTCCTGGCGAATCCCTAGGCGAGATGTATAGAATTGAGAATCTGGTTGCTCTTCGGAAGCAACGCGGATACCTAAAGCACAAGGCTCATCCAATTCGATTTCATCATCATAAAGGTTAAACTCCTCTTTGTTATCCAGCACCGGTATAATGTTTTTATATCCATCGTGGATCATATCAACAATATATTGTTTGTACTGGTAGGTTTTGAACCCATTACAGATCACTGTAATGTCTTTTGTTACTGTGCCCTGTCTTTCCAATGAATCGATCATCGGCATATCAAATGCAGATGAAGTTTCCAGGTGGATATCATTTTTCAAAGCTTCCTCTACGATGTGCTTGAAATGGGATGACTTGGTACAATAACAATATTTGTAAGATCCGCGATAGTTGTGTTTCAGAATTGCGGTCTGAAAGAGGATTTTCGCTTGCTGAATTTTTTTGCTGACGATAGGCAAATAGGTAAAACGTAACGGCGTACCGTACGTTTCTATCATTTCCATTAAATTCAAATCGTGGAAATACAATTCGTCGTCGATGATTTCGAATCCGTCTTGCGGAAAACCAACACTTAAGTCAAGAAATTCCTGATAGCTCTGCATTTTTTATTATTTTTGCAAAGATATACTTTAATGGTGAATACCTAAATAAGGAATGTTATTTATTTCCAATTCACTATCAGGAAGTTGTAAAAATTACAAAATCATTAAATGGCAAATTCTATTCAAAAGCGACTTGTTGAAGTCACTGTACAGGCAGTAAAAGAGCTTTACAATGCAGATATTTTAGAAACTCAAATTGCTTTACAAGCTACCCGAAAGGAGTTTGAGGGACAAATTACAATCGTAACTTTTCCCGTAACGCGCTTTTCGAAATCTTCTCCGGAACAAACCGGAAAGGAAATTGGTGCTTATTTGCAACAGCATATCGCTGAAATATCAGATTTCAATGTGATAAAAGGCTTTTTGAATATTGTTCTTTCCGATGCTTACTGGATCACGTTGTTGAATCAGACCATAACGGCGAAGGACTTTGCTGTATTTCCTGCGAACGGGAAAAAATTGATGGTGGAATACTCTTCTCCAAATACCAATAAACCACTGCACTTGGGACATATCCGTAATAACTTATTAGGATATGCTGTTGCGGAAATCCTAAAAGCGTATGGTTATGATGTGATCAAAGCAAATTTGGTGAACGATCGTGGTATCCATATCTGTAAGTCCATGTTGGCCTGGCAGAAATTTGGTAACGGTGAAACACCCGAGTCTACTGGACTTAAAGGCGACCACCTTGTTGGAAAATATTACGTTGTCTTTGACAAAGAATATAAAAAGGAAATCGAGGCATTGAAAGCTGAGGGGCAAACCGAAGAGGAAGCAAAGAAAAATGCACCTTTGATGAAGGAGGCACAAGCGATGTTGCAACAATGGGAAGCCGGTAATGAAGAGGTGATCTCCCTTTGGAAAACCATGAACAGTTGGGTGTACGCGGGGTTTGAAAAGACCTACAAACAATTAGGCGTCGATTTTGATAAATACTATTATGAATCCAATACATACTTGTTGGGTAAAGATATTATCCAGGAAGGTTTAGATAAAGGGGTTTTCTTTAAAAAAGAGGATAACTCCGTATGGATTGATCTAACAGACGAAGGATTGGATCAGAAGCTTGTGCTTCGTGGCGACGGTACTTCGGTCTATATTACACAAGATTTGGGGACAGCACAATTGAAATATGATGAATTCAAAATGAATGATTCTATTTATGTTGTCGGTAACGAACAGGATTACCATTTCAAGGTATTGTTTTTAATCTTAAAAAAACTAGGTAAAGCCTGGGCTGACGGATTGTTCCATTTATCGTATGGGATGGTCGACCTTCCTTCAGGTAAAATGAAATCGCGGGAGGGAACAGTTGTTGATGCGGATGATTTAATGGCTGAAATGCTTAAAACTGCACAGGTACGTACTGAGGAGCTTGGCAAGACTGGCGGATTGGACGAGGAATCAAAAGCTGCTCTTTACGATACGATCGGAATGGGAGCATTGAAATATTTTCTATTGAAAGTGGATCCTAAAAAACGTCTTTTGTTTGATCCAAATGAGTCTGTCGATTTTCAAGGTCATACAGGGCCGTTTATTCAATACACGCATGCGCGTATCAAATCTGTTTTAAGTAAAGCTGAATTCGATTTTGACAGTGCTGTGTCTGTACCGGCGACGATTTCCTCTTACGAGCGAGATCTAATTCAGCAATTAGGTGCGTTTCCGGAGGCTATTGAGGCTTCTGCGCAAGAGTTCAGCCCGGCGCAATTGGCAAACTATATCTATGAAGTAGCCAAGTTCTACAATAAATTCTATCATGAAGAAACGATATTGAAAGCGGAAGATCCTGATGTAAAGAACTTTAGATTGCATCTTTCGGCTTCTGCGGCAAAGGTTATCGCCAAAGGGATGAACTTATTGGGTATTCATGTACCTGAAAGAATGTAATGCTATGAAAAAAATTCGCGTAGGACTTATTGGTTTTGGAATTTCAGGTCAGGTTTTTCACGCTCCCGTGATGCGTTCGATAGCTGAACTGGATCTTGTTAAAGTGACCGCCCGGAAAGCAGATCAGCAAAGTTTGCTAAAGGAACGCTATCCACAGGCAGCAATTGCTTTGTCGGCAGATGATATTTTTAATGATGCAACTATTGATTTAGTCGTGGTTGCGACTTCCAATGACATGCATTATCCTTTTGCAAAACGTGCTTTGGAAGCAGGGAAACACGTTATTGTCGAGAAACCATTTACGAACAATGTAGAGCAGGCCGATGAGCTTATCGCGCTGGCTAAGGAGAAAAATCTGATTTTGGCGCCTTATCACAATTTAAGATTCAACTCCGATTATCGAACGTTAAAGAAAGTGATTCAAAGTGGACGATTGGGAAGAATTGTAAATTTGGAAGCTAGGTTTGATCGTTTCCGCAATTACTTGAGACCAAATGCATGGCGTGAAGAGCATTTACCGGGTTCGGGGATATTCTACGACTTGGGCTCGCATCTTATCGATCAAACTTTACAATTGTTTGGAAGACCAGATGCTGTTTTTGCAGATTTAGCTATTCAACGGGATTATGCGAAAACCATTGACAATTTCGACTGCTTATTGTACTATAATGACTTACGGGTATCGCTGAAAGGGTCTATGCTTACAAAAGAACCTACACCTCGATATCGTGTCTTTGGCATGAACGGAAATTTTGTAAAATATGGTGTCGATCCACAGGAAGCTTTACTGCGCGATGGTAAATTTCCCGATGAAGATCCAACCTGGGGACAAGAAGATCCAAGTCTATACGGCAAGCTCAATATTGTTGAACAGGGGAATGATATTGAAGAAATGATTCCTTCTGAAATAGGTTCTTATCCTGATTTTTATCAGAACGTTGCGGATAGCATATTGGGAAAAACTACCTTGATCGCATCGGCGGAACAGGCGCGGGATGTCATTAAAATTATTGAATTGGGGTATCAGAGTCAATTGGAACGAAGAGTTGTTTCTGTTGAAAATACATTGATTGCTTATTAGAGTGTTGCTGTGAGTATACTATACGATGCCATCATTATTGGGGGGGGAGCCTGCGGATTGATGTGTGCAGCCCAAGCAGGGCTAATTGGGAAGAAGACCTTGGTCCTTGAAAGAAACGATAAGGTCGGTGCGAAGATCCTGATTTCCGGAGGTGGGCGCTGTAATTATACAAATATTGGTAGCAGTCCCGCTAATTTCATTTCTGAAAATCCAGATTTTTTGCACGGTATATTCAAACAATGGACCGTGGACGATACCATTACATTTTTTGAACAATATGGTATCGTGGGACATGAAAAAACACTGGGACAGTTGTTTCCAGAGACCAATAAAGCAAAAGATATCGTTGCTGTATTTTCTAAAATTTTATACGAGACAGGGCAGGATATAGCCTTGAATACCTTGGTCAAATCTGTAGAAAAAAACGATAATGGCTTTGTGGTAAAAGTAGAAAATGCAAAAGGTGAGTCCCGATACCATGCCCATAAAGTGGTTGTTTCTTCCGGTGGGCTTCCGGTGCAAAAGCTTGGGGCCTCAGACTTTGGAGTACGCTTAGCTAAACAATTTGGTTTGAATGTAGTCGGTACAGCGCCTGCATTAGTCCCTTTGACGATAACTGGAAAAGATGCGGATTGGTATAGTTCTCTGGCTGGAAATTCGGTGTTCTCGAAAGTGTCTGTTGCCGGAATGTCTTTTGAAGAGAATATTCTCTTTACACACTGGGGATTAAGCGGACCTGCAATTCTTCAAATATCAAGTTATTGGCGGCCTGGACAGGAGATTACGATTGATCTCTTGCCTAATTTTAATTTGGATAATCTGATTAAACAGGAGCGACAATACGGCGGAAAGCGACTTGTTTCACAATTGCTAAACGATTATTTCAGCAGGAAATTGGTCGACGCCCTTGGGAAATTTTTGGCCTTGGATACCAAAATCGCCTCACTGAGTAAAGCTGATGCGAAGTTGATTGTCGATACGATCCATCGTTTCAAGGTAAAACCTGCGGGAGATAAGGGGTATGATAAAGCTGAGGTCATGCGTGGAGGAGTTTCAACGGAAGAGCTTCACTCCAAAAGCTTAATGTCTAAAAAAGTTGAAGGCCTTTATTTCGGCGGGGAGACTGTTGATATTACAGGATGGCTTGGCGGCTATAATTTCCAATGGGCTTGGGCTAGTGGTTACGCCATCGCCCAAGATATTTAGGTGTGTGAGCTATTATTCATGTTGTGAATTTGATATCTTATCGACAGATTTCTCAGCATAGAGTTCTGTGGCAGCTGTCAAGCGCTGTTTTATTCTCGTTTGTAAATTTCTTGGCGAGAGTACTTTAATGGATTCGCCAAAACCTAAAATTTCTCTTTCCAGTTCAAAGTTAAGTACAACATCGATGCGAATTAAGATTGAGCCATCCTCCTTTTTGTCTAAAATCTGCTGTGAAGGATGTAAGGGTTTTGTTGCTACATAAGGTGCATTTTTTGCATTGACTTGCAATATCACCCGCTGGCCGCGGTCTTTTTGTGTCTTCGTTACGCCTATGGTATCCGAAAAGTAACGTTCGAAATCGACCCCTGTATATTCCTTGTATGAATTTTTGCCCATTTCCTCGATGGTATTGATTCGATCAAGCGCCAGCGTCATTAATCCTTCATTCTTTTTATGCTGACCAATTAGAAACCATCGATTCCGATATTCTTTTAAGAGATAAGGGGAGAAGACCAGATCCTGCTGTTGTGTTGCTTTGAACGATTGGTAGCTGATCAGGAGTGGTGTTTTTTCACGAATGGCTTGATGCAGCGGGCTGATAAAAGAAAGGCCTTTTAGCAGGTTGTTACTTTCCATTTGTATAATGGAAGGTGAATTGTCCTTTTTGGTATGGATGCTATCTTCAAGCCGTGCAACAATATCGCTCATTTCATCAAAACTGGAGAAACCGCTCACATGCTTAAGTACCTCTACTGCTTCCTTCATTTTTTGCATGTCACCGACGGAAATCGGTGAATTGCTAATGCTATAGTTGGGATCTTCATAGGTGTAGAATTTTCGGTGCAACACCACAATAGGCGCATTGTAGCCAAGTTTATTGCTACGCATGAGTTGAATATCACCTTGTATGGTACGTTTACTTATCCCATTTTTGATTCCTTCAAATTCATAAAGTGCATCGGAAACCTTTTCCATGAGATCTTCCAAGGTCCATTTACGATGTCGCAAGCGAAGGCAATGGTCAATCGTTTTATAACGTATGAGGGCTAGTTTATTGAGTGCCATGTTTTTTTTGTTAGATTGAAAATACAAAAATTCTCTTTATCTACGCAAGGTAATTGCGTAGATTTTTGTGCCTGTGGTGCTAAATGAATGGTCTTTTCGAAATTGAAAAGAAATTCGGGTTTATCCGAGTAAAATAGCTACTTTTGCGCAGAAGCAAACTGGTTCTATCGCTGCTCTTTTTTAAGAGGAGAGGAAAGTCCGGGCAACATAGAGCAACACGCTTCCTAACGGGAAGGCTGTTATGAAAATAGCAGACAGAAAGTGCCACAGAAAATATACCGCTTTTCGGAGTAAGGGTGAAAACGTAAGGTAAGAGCTTACGGTCTTGTATGGTGACATATATTACGGTAAACCTCGTGTGTTGAAAGACCAAATAGGTTGCGAAATTCGAAGGCTGCTCGTCTTCTTTCAATGTATTGGAATTCGTAATGGGTAGGTTGATTGAGTTTGTCAGCGATGGCAAATCTAGATAAATGATAGAAATTCCACTTCGGTGGTCTACAGAACCCGGCTTACAAGGTTTGCTTCTTTTTGCTAATTGCCAAAAAAAACTTATATTGATTCCCGTAATTGAAAAAATAGCATAACTCTCGATTTATGAGTACAATTTTAATCATTGATGATGAGCGCGCCATCAGAAGTTCGTTGCGTGATATCTTGGAATATGAAGATTATACGATTTTAGATGTCGACAATGGCCGGGATGGATTAGATATTTTAAAAAAGGAAAAAATAGATCTTGTTCTCTGCGATATCAAGATGAATACGATGGATGGGATGGAAGTTTTGGCGGAAGCACACCAAAGCAGCCCGGATATCCCTTTTATTATGATCTCAGGACATGGTACGATTGAAACAGCTGTTGAAGCGGCGAAAAAAGGAGCATTTGACTTTTTAGAAAAACCGCTGGACCTGAACAGATTATTGATCACCGTTCGGAATGCACTGGATAAAAGTTCCCTAGTCACCGAAACCAAAGTACTGAAACGAAAAGTTAGCAGTTCGAAAACTAAAGATATATTGGGTGAGTCTGGGGCAATCAAACGTATTAAAGAGACAATTGATCGCGTAGCACCGACAGAAGCGCGTGTATTGATAACTGGAGCAAATGGTTCGGGAAAGGAGCTTGTGGCACGTTGGCTGCATGAGAAATCGAATCGTGCGCAGGGACCGCTTATTGAAGTGAACTGTGCTGCGATACCTTCCGAATTAATCGAATCAGAATTATTTGGCCATGAAAAAGGATCCTTCACTTCAGCTATTAAACAGCGTATCGGAAAATTTGAACAAGCGAGTGGCGGAACATTGTTCTTGGATGAGATCGGAGACATGAGTCTATCCGCTCAAGCTAAAGTGTTAAGGGCGTTACAGGAACATAAAATCACCAGAGTGGGTGGCGATAAAGAAATTGACGTCAATGTCAGGGTAGTAGCCGCGACCAATAAAGATCTCTTGAAGGAAATTGAGGATGGCAATTTTAGAATGGACTTGTATCACCGCCTGTCGGTAATCTTGATTCATGTACCTGCTTTGATCGACCGTGTGGATGATATTCCCCTGCTTTCAACAAATTTTTGTGAAGAAATCTGTATGGAATATGGGATACCTGTGAAGGAAATTACGACTGCGGCCATGCGGGAATTGAGCCATCTTCCCTGGACAGGTAATATTCGGGAATTGCGCAATATGATTGAACGTTTAATTATTTTGAGTGATCGATCTATTACAGATAAAGATGTTGTCGCATTTGCTAATCCTTCTCGTGAACCGGTAAACGGTATAGCGCATGAAAAAGGCGCAACGAATTATGGTTTAGATATGGACTCCTTTGATTCGTTTCAAGATTATAAAGATCATGCGGAGAAAGAATTTATAAAATATAAATTGGAAAAAAATAATTGGAACGTCTCCAAGACGGCCGACGATTTAGATATTCAACGTAGCCATCTGTATAGTAAAATAGAGAAGTTTGGTCTAAAAAGAGATTAATCACTTCGTGAAAATTTAGTCTAGCAGCGGTGAACGAAAATTGCAGCTCGCTTGGGCAAACCGATAAAAAAAGAGATTCCTTAAGGAATCTCTTTTTTTATCGGTAGAGAGGAGACAGCTGAAGTCCTCGGGCTAAGTGTCGGCACACACTCAACCAAGTTATAATTCTTGTGTTTTTAAAATGGCCTTTACATTGGCAACAGATATTTCTGTATAATTATTTATATAATCATCACTTGCAGGCAATTCTTCTTTTTTATGGGTTGAAAGTACGGCAACAACTTTCATTTCGGCATTTTTCGCTGCGGTAATACCAGAAAAAGAATCTTCAAAAACAATACAGCGGTCAACAGGAATTTGCAGGTTTTCTGCAGATTTTAGGTAAACCTCAGGATGTGGCTTATGTAGTTTCACATCTTCGCTGCTCAGTGTGGACGAGAAGAGCTGGCGTATATTCAATTCGTCCAGAATTAAATCCATATTCTCTCGTGGAGCTGATGTCGCCACAGCAAGCTTAAAACCGTTATTCTTTAATTCTGTCAGAAATTCAATCAGGCCCTTAATAGGGGCAACGTGCTCTTTATAAATGACTCTAAAAAGCTGTTCTTTTTCAAATTCAAGGGTTCGCAGTTCCTCAGGGGATATCGGACGTTGAAAGAAATGTTGCATAATGTAACTATTATGCTTACCATACATATGCTGCTCAAATTCCTCTTCTGTCGCCTGTTGTACATTGTGGTTTTTAAAAAAAGCTCTAAAAGCTTCCGCATGGAAAGGGTTGGTGTGGCTGATAACACCGTCCATGTCAAAGATTGCTGCGTATTCTGTCATTGAGCTAATATACAATAATTGCCTTATTTGATCGATTTTACTCCTTCATATTCTGGTAAATATTTTCTTCCGACTAGAGAAAGCTTAGATTAAAGCGTCCCTTGTCGCAGCTGCTTACCTCACTATGAAATTGGAAAAAGTCTTCATAAGTACTGGCAGGATAACTGCCTTCAAAAAGTTCCAGTTTTCTGTAGGTGAACAGTTTATTGTCTTTTATTTCTGACCTAAATTCATATTTTCCAAATGGTTTCTCAATAATTTTCTTCTCAGAAGTTATGTTTTTGAGCATATTTTCTGGAAGGGCAATGCTAATGCTATCGATATCGGCGTAGCCTCTTTCAATGAAAATATCTTCCGTTCTATTTCTACTTTCGGCAATGCTGGAATGTGTATTGAATAAATTAGGCTGGATCAAAAGTTTATTACCATTTTTCACCGCATAGTTTTTAATAAAAATATTCAGGTTCTCCTCGATAAATGGATTTTCCTCCTTATGTTCAATATAGTTTACCTGATTAAAATTGATATTGTCTATATTATAGTATTCCGTGAGGAGCTTATTCTTATCATTATTGCTGGCTAAAAGCACGTCCATATGGTTCTCATATTGGGCTCCGTAGAATTTGGTGTTTAAGGTCCCCTGGATGCTTCCGTCTTCCGAAAGTTTTAGGTCGGCATAGCGCAATTGAAGGTTGGTGGAGTTAATGTATTTCGGTGTATGCATGATAACTCCGCCATTTTCGGTACAGGCAACGACATCTCTATCGTCGGTAAAGTCGCTAAGAAAACCAAATGGAAGATTTTGGCTCGTGCATTCCAGCCAGGTCGTATCATTTTTGAATGGAATACATAGAATGACGTGATTACCGTCCTGGGCATTTGCAAAGGTTTTGTGGAAACTTTCTTTGCGTCTGCCTGCTTCGACAATACAGTAATAGGAAGGGATATTGACGGCCGACAACATGCTTCGCATGTAATTGGCCAGTGCTTTACAATCACCATAACCTAAGCGGTCAACCTCAGAAGCGGGAAAGGGCTCCAAGCCCCCGATACCGATTTGGATACTGATGTAACGTGTGTTTTTTTGTAAGTAATTGTATAGAATCTTTGCTTTGTCCTTATCTGAGCTTGCGTCTTTTGTTAATGCAATAAATTTTTGTTTAGACGCTTCCGTCAAATCGTCTTTTTTGTTCAATAGGCTGTTGGATACCCATTGGCCAAATTCTTTCCAGTCCCCGAAATTTCCTGTCTTACCATAATAAATAAAATTTTTGGGAACGATGAGTACGTTTGTTCTTTTCAGGCTAGGATTGGGGCTATAAGATTCCTCTTTTTTTGCCGCGATCTGTTCAGCATTCCATGTTTTACTTTCCGTTTTGTCATTTTTCTCTTCTTTGATACTTCCTTTATAATTCGTTGTTTCAATTCGACATTCTGTGCCTATTGGAGCAATAAATTGAAAGCTGCTTTTTTCTACAGATACATTATTGGACACTTCAGGAGTCCAAGATGGAATGATCAAGTTTTGTTTACTCCTAACCTCGTATTGGTATTCGACGGTATAGGGATAGCTATGGTAGTCAGGTACAAATAGTTTTACCCGGGAATCGGCAAACATCGTACTATTGTCCACAGCGCTAATATCTTTGAAATCTTTCGTTGCAATTTTCTTTTGCAATATTCCCATTTCATTATAGATAGCCCCTTTAAGACTCTTGATCTCGGTAGATTTATTATAATATACTGGGAGCGTGGCATACCGGTCTCCATTTTTATTATACACTGTTATGGCACAGGTTATGGTGGTGATGACTTGTTCGGGAGATTTTATTTCTACCACCGTTTTATCATTGCGCACCGTAGCGACAGCCCTGCTCTTTAATGTACTTGGAATATTGGCGACGTCGTAGTTATCTTGCCCAATTGCGAGGATCGGAAGCAGGAAGTATAGTAAGTTGATGAATACGATTTTCATTTTTTACCGATTAATTTTATGTCTAGCTTTTGTTGTTGAATAATACGTGAATACAATTCTTTGAGCGAAAAATACTCATCGACTGAAAAGATGGGTTTGTTGAAAGCGAGGCTCTGTAGTATTTCAAGTTGATTGCCATTGACCTGCGTTACATATCTATATTTTGCAGTTGACTCCGGGAGTGCTAACGATGCATTCTGAGGCTTCTCAGCAATTTCATAATGATCAGGAATGGTCAATTTAACGGAGTACAATGTTTTGGATTTAAAACCCATATCAACCGGATAAGTTCTTTCCTGTGCTTTAAAGGGGTTGTAGGAAATCCTGTCAATAATATTTGGAGCCAATACGAGTATGTCTTGTTCCATTTGTTTGGAGACATCTAGGATAACATCAAATTCTTCTATCAATAGTTGATCGATATCCTCCAGGTTTTGAATACTTGATTTTGTTAACGTGATATTGGGCATTTCTTCGTCTAGTTTTTCCCAGTATTCCTCCAAAGAGTTGAATTTGGCAATATGTTGCCGCTTTAGGAGTGCTTTGTTACCGCTACTGCTTATGGTGAGTTTTCCCTTGATTTTAAATTGGTCATTCAGAGCCCCTTCCAAGATATAGTTTACATCGGAAGATTCTTGAGCCGTAAGTGGAAACCAATCGGAACTTTTTTTGGAGTAGATGATTCTTCCCCGTTCATTTAAGCATTGTAAAGGGAGCTGTCCAAAAGGTAAATATAAATTGGAGGCATCGAGTTTATACTTTACACCGTCTATATCCACGCAAGCGATGACGTAATCAAAGTCCGATAATACCGGGAATAGGCCATTGGGTGTACCATTTCGACGTGTTGATAAAATAATAGGATAGGCTTCCAGATCTGCCGCCAATAAAGCAGTTACCAGTGCTAAATTGATGTCGCCAATATTCCCGGTTCGTTTTTCCAGTGCTTTTTCAATACCAGTTTCAGCATATTTACCTAAATAATTATTCCATTTTATTTGTTTGTTGATATAGTTATATATCTTTTTTGCTTTTTCTAATTTGGTGTCAGTGGGCGATAGAATTGTTGCTAAATTGGCTTTGAATAAGTCTGTTTTTTTTAATTGACCTCCAAAAGTCTTTTCATTCATGAGGTCTGTATCGACGTCCTTCCAGGTTTTGCTAAATGTCTTCTTACTGCCTGTGCTCGGATAAAAGATCGATTCAAGCTCATAATAGATCGCAGATTTGAAATTGGTTGGCGAAGTCATGTAATCCTCTTCCATAAATGCCGGAATGTTCTTCATGGTATAGGTCAATTTTGAACAATCCATTCGCAACCCATCCAGGAAAATAAATTCTTTCAGTGCTTCGGCTTTTTGATCGGTAAGCTTGTAGGGGCCGCGTAAAACTACATTGTAGGCGAAGGAAGCGGGAATAATTGCGATATATTGGCTTTGAATTTTGGGGATATCATCTTGGAATTCCCATGTCTTGAAATTAAATAAATCCTGCTCCAGCGTCCGATAAGACACTTCAATAATAGATCCTTCTTTAATATTCGGAAGGGTGAACTTATTAAGATCCAGATAGGCTGAGTAATTTTCCTTGAAAACTTTTTTATTTTCAAGCTCTGTTTTCTCGATCCTACCATTTTCTAAATTATACGTAACAGCCTTTAGTTCGTCAAAATAGTCACGGACGTAACTCCCGCGTTTATACGAAGGAATTTCAAAATTAGCTTTTTTAAACCCTTCTTTGTTATTGATCCGGATAATTACATGGTATTCATGTTGAAGTTTTACGCGATTATCATAATCATCAACAAAGACAGAGCTCCGTCCAAACTCATTGAGCACGATTGCATTGGCATTGCTATCCAGATCTGTTCGTGAAAAATCTGAAATAGAAACTTTACCAAAGTCAAAAGTCTGGGCTATACTATTTGTATAAATAGAAAATATTAAAAATAGCGTTAAAAACTGGCGCATAACTATAGGTGTAATAATTCACGAATATAAGTTTTTAGCCAAAATTAAACGATACTTCCGGATAATTATTTATCTAGTTGCAAAAGATTATTAATGATTTCGGTGATGTTATCGACCTCTTCACCATCTTCCAGCATAGAGAATGCAAGATAGGTGGCGTAGATTTCAGGACTGAATTTTACGTGCTTATCAGCGATAAACCGGTCGATCTGTTCTTCATTGCATTCAAAATGAATACTTTGTAATTCATTGAAAAGATTGGTTGAGATGGTCTGATGATTTTCACCACAGGCAAATCCTGCAATAATATGGAATAGAAACTTATCGGTTATTTCGTCATCTTCCTTTTTAAACATAGCACGAATATGCTTATAATCGAATTTAGTTTTTGCGCTATTCACAATAGTGTCCCAAATCTGATACTCTGCTTTAGTTTCCATAGCTCGCTTTAAATTTATATTGGTATAAGCAATATAGCAAAAATAATTTGATTTTTGGCAAGGATAATGAAACTTAGTGGTCTATTCAAATAACCGCAATTAGCGGTCTATCTGTAGGCATAAAATTCAGCAGATCCTCAGGTAAAGGAGGGGATATCGATTATGATGAAGAGCTTATGCCTGCAATAAGGTGTAAACTATTTCCCCTAAAAAGCAGCCTAATATCACACCAAATAGAATTGACAAAATCACCTTTAACCAGACTGGGCTTGTTTCTAAAATCAGTTTCATGGAGCAAAATTGCTTTAAAAATATACTTTAATAAAGACTTTTCTCTTTTTTAAGGCTAGCTGTGGCGATACGATGACATGAATTTTGGCCTTTATGGTATGATAATTGAAAATTAATAGTTGGATTCGATTTTTTTAGTAATTTAAGTCGGAAATTGAAATTGTTGAAATAGCCTGATTTATAATTATGATAACACGAATAGTATTGACAATTGTTCTATTCACTTTAACAAAAGTTGGGCTTGGCCAGCAGGTGAATATGGAGAAAATTCGAAAAGAATATGCGGAGGCCGTGAAGGACGAGGATCTGTGTGAACATAATTTGGAGGCATTGACCGAAGGGGCCAAATCGCCGACAGAGAAAGCCTATCTAGCCGCCTATCAAATACTGTTAGCGAAACATATCGGCAATCCATTTAAGAAAGTTGGGCAATTCAAAGAGGGGAAAAAGCATTTGGAAGAAGTGATTAAGGAAAATCCAAATCATATTGAAGCACGGTTTATACGTTGGAGCGTACAGGTGCATGCGCCTTCTTTTTTGGGCTACAACAATAATATCCTTGAGGATAAAAATTTCCTGGTTAAAAACCTTTATAAATTACCCAGTGAAGAGGCTAAATCCATTATTTATAATTATCTCAAAGGCGCCAATCCTTATCTTAAAGGTGGGCAAGTATTTAGCGCTACAGAGTTGAAGGAGCTAGCCCAATAGGACGTTAAAGGTTGTTAATTTGACAAGACTGTGGGGTATTTTGGCTAGAATATTGCGTATCTTGCTATATGAATTAGTTCAACATCTACAAAAAGAGTATATCATGAAGAATTTAGTTTTTCCAATGACTGTATTAACGGCCAGTTTGTTTGTTGTCGGATGTGGTGTCAGCAAAAAGCAATATGCTGGTTTACAGTCCGACTATAGTAAATTGCAAACGGAGCACAGTCAATTGACCAAGCAATATCAGGATGGACAACTTCAATTAGCTGAAGGCCGGACGCGGATCAAGAGCTTAGAAGATCAGTTGGCTTCTGAACGTCAAAATAATGCGGACCTCCGATCTGCTTATGCTGCTTTGCAGAAATCGCTCGATAACAGTATTAATCAGAATTCACAGGGAAATATTAATATTTCTAAGCTGGTTGATGAAATTAACGCTTCAAATAAATACATTAAGCATCTCGTTGAGACGAAAAACAAATCCGATTCCTTGAATCTGGTATTGACCAATAATTTGACAAGATCACTTAGCCGTGAGGAACTGCAGGAAGTTGATGTACAGGTATTAAAAGGGGTCGTTTATATCTCACTTGCTGATAACATGCTTTACAAATCCGGTAGCTATGAAATTAATGATAGGGCCGATCAGACGTTAAGCAAAATTGCGAAAATTATCCAGGATTATAGAGATTATGAAGTTTTGATTGAAGGTAATACCGATACGGATCCAATTTCTAAACCTAATATTCGGAATAACTGGGATCTAAGTACCCTGAGAGCCTCTTCTGTGGTACAGGCTTTACAAAATAAATATGGTGTGGATCCGAAGCGCTTAACTGCGGGTGGTAGAGGAGAATATAATCCAATTGCAGATAATACGACCGCGCTAGGTAAGCAACGGAATAGAAGAACGCAGATTATCATCACACCTAAATTGGATCAATTTATGGAGTTGATTGATAAGGCTCCGGAAGCTACCGAGTTACCATCGGGACAATAGATTTTAATTGGGTAAATAAAAAAATCCTTTCCATTTTGGAAAGGATTTTTTTATTATCCAAAGAATTTAGTTGGGTCAAAACCGTGCCCTTTCAACACATCATCTGGTACACCATTCCAGACTCCAGGTTTATTTCCGGCATAGCCAATATCTTTTACACCCATTTCACTGGTGTAAAATCCTGAAGAAGTCAGGTTGCGCATCAATGAAAAGAAGGCGGCACCTTGTTTCATTTCCGGTCTTGCCAAATCAGGGTAGGCGATATCATCCACCAATGCAAGTTGATCTTTTGCGCTACATTTGATAAATACTGTTCCGTAACGCTTTTTGGACTGTAGGTCGAGCCAACGAAGTCCGCCGCGCATCGGGATTTTATTATCAGGCAAATCTTTTACGATAAATTCGATAAAATCGGGGACTCCCGCTTCCGAAGCGCTTCCTGAAATGTTATCCTTAGGAATAATAATGTCAGCCAAAACAGTGATTGTCGCCATTTCATGTTCGTCGAAAAACTTTTCGGCGTATAATTGTTCCGTGCGTTCGTATTCAAAATCCTGGACTCCAGGTAATTTTTTGCTATTGTCTGCTGCTGCATTTTTAGCATCTTTTGAATTGCAGGCTGCGGTTAAAAGACCAGATCCAGCTGCAATTAATCCTAATGCTCTTAAAGATTCTCTTCTATTCATGCTTTTAACCGTTTAATTTTTTCTTTTCTTGAAGTATATATTCTGCTGTTCGCATCGATAAAGCGAGTATTGTCCAGGTCAGGTTTTTGTCACCTTGTTGAACAAATGGTCCCGCATCGACGACATAGAGATTTTTACAATCGTGGGCTTGTCCCCATTTGTTCAATACGGAGGTTTTAGGGTCATTTCCCATTCTTGTGGTACCGCCTTCATGAATAATTTTTCCGGGAGCTTCTAGGCCGTACAATGTATCTGCTCCGGGTATTTTAGAAGTGATGACAGCGCCCATTTCGTGCATAATAGACTGAAATGTCTCTTGCATGTGCTTGGCTTGCGCGATTTCTTCATTGGCCCATTTGTAGTTGAAACGTAGTACAGGAATTCCGAATTTGTCGACTTTATCGGGGTCAATTTCACAATAATTGTCTTTTCTTGCCAATGCCGTTCCGCGTCCTGCCATGCCGACATTTGCACCATAATAGCTGCGGAAATCTTCTTTTAATGCAGTACCATAACCGCCTTTGGCCTTTGACTTTCCAGCTGAATTTTTTGCATGGTCATTTACTTTCGGTACCCAATTCAAAAATCCATAAGATGGCATATGTAAACCACCGCCGTATTCGATGTGGTAACCTCTAGGGAAGTTCAATTTGGCATTATCTTCCCACCATGGTGAATAAATATGGACACTTCCAACGCCATCTTCATTATAACGCTTCCGGTCGAGTAGCTGTGGTAAAAAGCCCGATAAGCTGGCTCCCGTAGAATCGTGGAGATATTTTCCGACTAAACCGCTGCTATTACCAACACCACCAGGATGTGATTTTGATTTGGAGTTTAACATGATCCGCGCACTTTCACAGGCACTAGCACCCAAAATAACGGTTTTCCCCTTAACGGTATATTCCTGCAAATCCTTGGTGTTAACATAAGAAACACCAACTGCAATTCCTTCATCATTTGTAATGACTTCTCTTACCATTGCATTGTCTATCACCTTCAGGTTACCCGTTTTCATCGCTGGAATAACCAGACAAGATGAAGAGGAAAAGTCTCCATAAACTTTACATGCACGACCACATTGCCCACAGTAGAAACAGGTACCTCGATCTTTAATATCTTTTGATACTTCGGTTAATACCGCCCCTCTTCCGGGAATCACTGGAACTCCAGCTTTTTTTGCACCTTTTGCAATATATAGTTCGTTTAAGCGTGGCTTAGGTGGTTTCATAAAAATACCATCGGGTTCGTTATGAATACCTTCTGCCGTGCCATATATTCCGATCATTCGATCTACACGGTCATAAAATGGCTTAACCTCTTCATAAGTAATAGGCCATTCATCCGTTACTCCATCCTTTGGCTTGAAATCGTCAGGTCCCATACGCAATGAAATTCGACCCCAGTGGTTGGTTCTGCCGCCCAGCATGCGTGCTCTAAACCATTCAAATTCAGTTCCCGCTACTTTGCTGTAGGGTTCGCCTTCGATTTGCCAACCACCAAAGGCTGCGTCAAAATCCCCGAATGGTCTTGTGGTACCCGCACCTCTTCTTGGGGATTCCCAAGGCCAGCGTAGTTGTAACGAATCTTTTGCTGGGTCATAAAAAGGACCTGCTTCCAGCATCAATACTTTAAGCCCCGCATGTGCAAGTATATAACCTGCCATACCACCACCTGCGCCGGAACCAACTACGATGGCGTCAAATAATTCGGGATTTTCTTTAATTTGATAATCTGACATAATTAAATGAAGTAATTAATTGAGAGGCCTGTGCGATACATTTGCCTGAAGGCTTACTATGTAAATGTGGAGGTTCAATTAATTTAATGGTTATTGTTTCATGTTTAAAATCATCGTGAATATATCGATAAAAATTTGTTTTTTTTAATTTAATTTATCGATTTAGCAGATTTTAAATAAAGAATATGGGATTGTTACAAAAAATACCCTGTTTTATTAAAATTTTATGGCGAGCGATACTTAAATATTCCGTGTATTTCGTTGCAGCGAAATACACGGCGTTATCTTTTAGAGGTTTTTTAATTTGATGACTTTGTTTATATGGATTTCTTGTAGAAACACTTCATCGTGTGAAATGACGAGTAGGGTACCTTTATAAAGCTGAATCGCTCTGGTTAGCATCAGTATATTTTGAAGATCTATATTGTTTGTAGGCTCATCAAGGATAATCAAATCGGGAGACTGTTGCTGGATGGTGAGACAGCATACTATCAGACGCATTTTTTCACCGCCACTCAATAGTTGGCAGGGCTTGTCCCAATCGTCTTTTTCAAATAAGAACCGATTGAGTCTAATTTTGATTTCATGTTCAGGTAGCGCGGCGGTATTGAATTGCTGCGCTTGCTCATAAATACTTAAATGTGGAGATAAGATGGAATACGTCTGATCTAAATAGATTGCGCGAAATGATTGCCGCTCAATTTTTCCTTGTTCAGGCATTAGTTGGTTGAGAAGGAGTTTAACTAATGTTGTTTTCCCAGATCCGTTCGGGCCTTGGAGTGCGATACGATCCCCACTGAATAATTGAACGTTTATATTATCTTTCCAAAGCTGTTTTGCGCCATAGCTGAAATTGATGTTTTCGGCCTTGATCATACTTTTTCCTGTTGGAAAATTACTGTTTCCCAAATCTATTTTAATTTCATCCAATGCGGATTGTGAACCACGAAGTTCCTGTAGATCCGATCTGATATCTCCAATTTTGTCCTGGTGTACATTTTTAATTTTGGCGGTACTCTTTTCAGCATTATTACGTAGCGTATTCATCATTATGCGAGCTACACCTGCCTTCTCCTGCTTTTTTTGACCACGGTTGTTTAGTCTGTTTTGGCGCTCGATTGTTTCTCTTTCTTTCTCTTTTGCGATTTTGATCGCTCTTTCCTTGTGGTGGATATCGTGTTGCAACGCATGGCGTTCGATCTCCTTTTGAGCCTCGTAAAAGGTATAATTACCCCCATATCGCTTGATGCCATTTGGGGCCATTTCAGCCATGTCATCCAGTAAATTAAGCAGGGTTCTATCGTGGCTGACAACGACTATAGTGTTTTTGCTTGATTGAATCCAATCGTATAGTTGTGTTCTGCTGTCCATATCCAAATGGTTGCTCGGTTCATCAAGAAGAATAAGCTCGGATCGATGAATCTGGATTCCGGACAATAAAACTTTCGTTTTTTGTCCACCACTAAGGGAAGACATTTGCTGAGCCAATTGTATGTTGGGCAGATCCCATTGTTTGAAAGCCTCTTGGCAACGTTCTTCCAAAGCCCAGTCATCTTGAAGTCTATTGAAATTTTCCTCAGACGCATCACCGGCCAATATGGCATAAAGAGCATTCAATTTTTTATCGATTCTAAGTGCTTCAGCCACCGTCTTATGCTCGAATTGTCCAACAACCTGAGGGACATAATAGGTGCTAGCGCTATTATGTATGCTCCCACTGGTCGGCGATAATTCTTTGGCAATCAGTTGTAGTGCCGTTGATTTTCCAACGCCGTTATGACCGATCAGTGCGATTTTCTCTTGCGCGTTTATGTGCAGATTTATGTTCTCAAACAATAAATCTTTATTTGGATGTATATAGGAAAGTTGTTGTAATGAAAGCATGTTGAAATTCTTTAAATGTTAGAAAAGACCATTTGTACGGGTATCGTCAATGGATGGTATTTATTTCGTTCTAAAGAATTTTAATCTTACATGCAGTTTTAACGATGTTGAGCGCTACAAATATAGCGTTTTTATTTTGATGTCGGGAAATTTTTTGAGGAATAGTCAAATTGTTTATTTTTCTACTATTTGCTTGGGACAAATTGTACTTTTGAAAAAACGAATATTGTGAATAGAGTTCTCCTTATAGATGACGAAGAGAAGCTTCGGAAATTGCTGGCCAAAATTATTAGCCTGGAAGGTTTTGATGTGATCGAGGCTGCTGACATTAAATCGGGGTTAAAAAAGCTTGAAGTCAGTGATGTAGATGTTGTACTTTGTGATGTGAAGCTACCTGATGGTAATGGAGTTGAAACGGCTAAATTAATTAAAGAGCGGTATCCAATTGTAGAGATTATCTTATTGACGGCATACGGGAATATTCCGGATGGCGTTCGGGCGATAAAAAATGGTGCTTTTGAATACATTACGAAAGGAGATGACAATAATCGCATTATACCGTTGCTTTATAAAGCCTGTGAAAAGGTTGCATTAGCTAGAAGGGTGGAGCAGTTAGAAAAACGATTAGGCGACCGACTTTCTTTTGATAAGATTATTGGGAAATCCAGTGCAATAAAAGCGGCCATCGGCATGGCACAAAAAGTTGCTGTTACAAATACAACGGTCTTGCTAACGGGCGAGACCGGCACAGGTAAGGAGGTTTTTGCACAGGCAATCCATCAGGCGAGTTCAAGAAGAGATCGTAGTTTTGTGGCGATTAATTGTGCCGCATTTACAAAAGATTTGCTGGAAAATGAGTTGTTTGGCCATAAATCCGGTGCTTTCACTGGTGCGACTAAGGATCAACGTGGTTTGTTTGAAGAAGCGCATTTGGGGACTATTTTTCTGGATGAAGTCGGGGAGATGGCTTTGGAACTTCAAGCTAAAATTCTTCGTGTTTTGGAAACTGGCGAGTTTTTAAAAGTTGGGGACTCCAAACCAACGAAAGTGGATGTGCGCATCATAGCAGCAACCAACAGAAATCTCGAAACCGAAATTGCATCAGACCATTTCAGGAGTGATCTATTTTATAGGCTTTCTGTTTTCACGATTGAATTACCGCCATTGCGCGAGCGCATTGAAGATATAGCGACATTGGCGCAATACTACGCTGATATCTTTGCTTTAAAATCCAACTTGAAACCGTTGCAGATGACCCCTGAGTTTGTGCAGGCTTTGGAAGGCAACTTATGGCGGGGAAATATCCGTGAACTGAAAAATGTGATTGAACGCAGTGTGATTTTGAGTGAGGGTGGCGTATTAGGTGTGGAGAGCCTTCCTTTTGGTGAACGTGAGTATAGGGAAGGGGCAAACGTCTTGTCAAACTTTGCAATGTCCAACATGGAGAGGCAGCATATACAACGTGTATTAAAACATACGAATGGAAATAAAGCTGAAGCAGCTCGATTGTTAGAAATCGGCATCGCTACTTTGTATCGAAAAATTGAAGAATATCGAATCCAATGAAACTTAAAGCAAAGCTGACATTCGGGGTAGGATTTTTATTTTCTATGATCTTGCTGCTTGCGATAGTGAGTGGGTATTATGTTTATCGATTAAAAAAAGATACCAATAATATTTTAGTCGACAATTATAATACGCTGCATTATTCCAGAAATATGTTGCTGGCTTTGGAAGACCTTCATACGAATGGGAAGAGCATGGCGCTATTTGAAGATAATTTAAGACTCCAGAAGCGCAATGTAACCGAGCCTGGAGAACGGGCGGTGACCGGACGTATAGATCAACACTTTTTGAGTTTAAAGAAACAGGTGAAAGATGCAACAATTGCTGCTGACCTGCACAAAGATATATTTCAGTTAATGTATCTTAATATGCAGGCGATTGAACACAAAAATAATATTGCCAATGCAACAGCTGAAAAAGCAATTTTGGCCATCTCCATTGTAGGTGCGCTTTGTTTTATGATGGCATTTGTATTGCTTGTGAACCTCCCTCTAGCCATTGCTGGCCCAATTGTACAATTAACTGATAGTATTAAACAAATTGCTGCTGGGAACTATAAAAGGAGACTTCACTTTAAGCGAAAGGATGAATTTGGAGAAGTGGCGCATTCGTTCAATACAATGGCTCAAAAGCTCGAGGAATATACAGAAAGTAAATTGGGTAAGATCTTGCAGCATAAAAAGAGAATTGAAGCGCTTATTGATAATATGCATGATGCCGTTATAGGGATAGATGAGGAAAAAAGAGTGCTTTTTGCAAATGAACCCGCTTGTTTGCTCTCGGGGTTAAAACACGCAGAATTTGAAGGGCAAAAATTAGCGGAAATAGCATCTTCCAATGATTTACTTAATAAGCTTCTCGATAAGATTGACTCTTTAAATCAGAAATCTGAGCGTCTGGATTTAGTTCAGATCTTTGCCTATGGAAAAGATAACTACTTTGAACTGGAGGTTATCGACATTAATGTTGTACCAACGGGAGAGGAGAGTTCGCAGTTTATTGGACAATTTATTTTGTTGAAGAACGTGACAAGTTTTAAGGAACGTGATGTCGCAAAAACAAATTTTATTGGAACGGTATCTCATGAACTGAAGACTCCAATCGCATCAATACGCATGGGGATCCAATTGCTCGAGAATAAGCGGATTGGAGCGTTGAATGAAGAACAAAAAGACTTGCTTGAAGGAATTGCTGATGATACAGAGCGACTTCTGAAAATTACGGGAGAACTTTTGGATATTGCACAAGTGGAGAGTGGTACCATTCAGATGAAGCTGAATCCGGCGACAATCGGACCGATTATAGATTATGCCCTGTTAGCCAATCGTTCAATGCTTGACCAAAAGAAAATTCGACTACAGGTTGAACTGGAAGAGGAACTGCCGATGGTTTTTATTGATAACGAGAAGACCGCATGGGTATTGACGAATCTACTGTCCAATGCAATTCGTTATTCCGATGAAGGGGGGGCGATTTGTCTTGCTGTCAAAAGAATGGGCGCCAGGGTGCTTTTGCGTGTTGAAGATCAGGGGCAAGGAATCCCGGTACAATATTTAGCGAAGATTTTTGATCGGTATTTCCGTGTTCCGGGGGGTACAAAGGAAGGAACAGGCTTGGGGTTAAGCATAAGCAAGGAATTTATCGAAAGCATGGGGGGAGAGATTGATGTGCAAAGTGTTTTTGGTACTGGAAGTGCATTTTTCGTTTACCTTCCTATTGCACCGCTTAAACAATCCACTTAAAAAAAGGAAGAGCTCCATGAGAAGCTCTTCCTTTTTTGCTTTACGAGAGATTGAAAGATCCTGCAGCTTGCTACGCAGAGGCTGCAGGATCGGCACCCGCTAAAGTTTTATTTCATTGTCATCGATAAGTTTTGCATCACGTGTATTTTTTTGTACTGCGATAGCTGAAAAAATACTCAATGAGAAGGACATTGCATAGAATCCTTTTTCACTTAACAGCAGATCCGCGTTCCATAGGCCTACAGTTAATAGCACGACCGCAGCAATTGTTGCAAACCAGCTTAAACCATAGTACAATTCGGTAACAGCTAGTCCTTCTGCTTTATCTCTTACACTTTTTTGAACGGAGATAACCGCAAATAGCGCAAATAGTAAAATTGTAAAATAATACCCTTTTTCATTTAATGCCATTGTTGCATTCCATAAACCTACACAATAGCCAACGGTACCAACCAATAATGCAGTCCAGGAGGCTCCGATAAATGCTCCTGTTGGTTTAAATGGGTTTCTTTTGTCTAAATTTCTTTCAGCCTTTTTTTCTTCAATCATGTTTTTTAGCGGTTCCATAATTTTCTTGTTTTAGTTTTAATTTGTTGTTGTTTTATGATTCAAATATCGATAGGAACTAATTATTTTAAAACTTGAATTTATAAGAATACTGACGATATAATTTTGTTTAATATATTTGTTTAATTCTAAATTTTAGCTATGGCGGACGCGATATCGGATCTCCTATTATTATTGAATAAAGATGATATTAGGGATTTTAAAACCTTTTTGAAACAAAAGAATAAGCGAAATGATGTGAAAAATATCAAGTTACTTGATATTATAGAAACTGATGATATAAATAAGCTAAAAAAGTTATATGATCCCATTAAAAACCGGGATGCTTATCACGCATTGAGGAAAAGACTTCATGATAGTCTTTTGTTTTTTCTTTCAAATAAGGTTTTTGAACGAGACAACAGTGAAGCCCACGAAGCGTTGAGATTATTTGTTGTGGGCCGTTTTCTATTGGAAAGTCAGTTCATTAAGATTGGATTCAAATGCCTTCAACGGGCTGAGGACAAGGCTCTTGTTCTGGAGCAGTTTAGTTTGCTGAACGAAATCTTGCAAATCAGACTACAATATGCACATTTAGATTTGAATGTCAATTTGGAATTGCTTATCGATCGTTTTACCGAAAATCAGCAAAAACTGCAGCAAGAAGCAAAATTTCAGATTGCTTATGCGCTATTGCGTTCAGCATTGCAGGATATTCATTTGAAAGCAAAAATAATTGATATCAATAAGTTGATTTTGAGTGTACTGAGTAAATACAGTATTTCTTTGGATGATCTCTTATCATTTAAATCACTCTATCAACTTCTGTATATTGCAAATGAGTATGCCGCAATACATCAAAACTATACACTGGTTCATTCTTTTTTAAAAACAGCAGATAATTTTTTGATGAAGTACGATGAACCATCGGCGCATCAGCTATTTTACTATCTTCATATTTTGTATTATCTGGCCAATTTTAATTTGAGGAACGGATTCTTTAACGAGAGCATCGGGTATTTAGAACGCTTGAATGAAGTTTTATCTCAAGGAAATACGGTTTTTCGAGTCCAGTTTCAGCTGCGGTGCCATTTGTTGATGGCATTGAATTTCCATTACCTTGGCGATGGAGTAAAAGGTCTTTCCGTGTTAAGGGCGGGGATTAAGCAAGCCTCACCAAAATCAAGTGAGGTTGATCTTGCGGATCTACAGTTGTGTTTGGTGATGTTTTTAACGCAATTTGAAGATAAAACAGCATTGATTGAGCTTCGGCAGTTGATTCGAACAGATGCTTGGTACGAGAAGAAAATGGGCATGTTGTGGACGATTCGGAAGAGT
Source organism: Sphingobacterium sp. UBA3519 (assembly GCF_002377215.1). NCBI lineage: Bacteria > Pseudomonadati > Bacteroidota > Sphingobacteriia > Sphingobacteriales > Sphingobacteriaceae > Sphingobacterium > Sphingobacterium sp. UBA3519. The sequence goes on along the minus strand of NZ_DFPI01000025.1, from coordinate 328,802 downwards.
CTGCTTGAAATTCTGATCCATATTCAATTCGATCACATCGATTTGGCAACCTTGAAATTAAAAAGCTTTGTCGGTAGGTATAAAAAATACTTGCTGAATGTCAAGGAAAACAGAGTGATTGATTTTGCCAAATTGGTAGAGAAATATCTTTTAAATCCAGCAGTTATTCAAGGGAAATCCTTTCGGGCAGCTGTTCAAACTATGGCGGAGGACAAAGAAAATAAAGATTTATTTATTATGGGATTTATTGCTTGGTTGAAAGCTCTTATTGTATCTCAAAGTCCGTATCAGGTTTTATTGAATTTGATCAAAGAGGATAGCCGGTGATCAATAATAAATATGTAAGACGATTTGTTTCTTTGAGGAGTCAATCAGGTTCTGTAGTCTTTTGTAGAATTCGACGTTTACCATAGGACAGCCTTCACTGAGACATATTGGATCTACTTGTTCATCGTAAGGCATGCGGTCATATTTGTGTAGAACGATGTTTCTAGCATATGCATTGCTATTGGAGCTATCTAAGCCATATAATTTATATGCTTTTCCAAATTTACCGTTATACGAGCTGCCGATAGCATAACTACCTAGCGATGTCGCATGAGAGTTATCCGTATTACTAAATTGCAAAAGATTCTTTTTTCCGGTTTCGGAGCCGGATCCATGTGCCACTAGCCCTTGATCTAGAATCCGATCTGTTTTTAGATCAACGACAAAAAAACGATTTCTTCCCGAGGGTCTTTTCATATCCAAGAGAAAGGATATGTCACTATTATACTTTTTGTTGTTTATGATGCGTTTTTTTACGTTCGTTATTGCCATCGTATAGCGAAAGGCGTCTGAAGGAGCATTTTCTTCCTTATCAACAACGGCTAAAAGCGTGTTTTTTTGAATGGTTTTGTATGTGATAAGGCCAATTCCAAGGATAATAACCAAAAGAATGATTTTATTCATGTAAATAAAGCATAATTCATCAAGTACTTTTAGTAGAACTTATGGCAGTTGTACGGGAGACCTATTCTATTTGTTTATAAAATCGTTCGAAGGTTTTCCAGTATTTATCTTTGTAGATGCTATAATCAATTTGAAGAATTTCCCTGTATTGTTCAATTAATCGATCGATCACTTGTGAGGCTTTTCGGAATTCTGTACAAGCCAGGTAAATTTCCCTTAGGCTATCGGCAGTTTCTCTACCGATATTAAGAAATCCAATATCATTTGGAAGACTATTCATTAATTCTTCTTCATATTTATCCATTAAATCGTAGGTCTCCTGATCGGGCATACCATTGGTTGTTGTTCCGTCATAACTAATCTTTAATGTAACTATCCAGGGATGAGAAGCTTTTCCATCCCAGTCCAACAAGGTCGTATTTATGATGGCAAAGATGGGTAAGTCATTCTCCAGGGTGCCCTCAAAAGCGGTGTATGTATCATCTGCAGTTAGGTGTCTAACGTCGGTATATTTTTCCACAAATTCCTTTTCCCGCCAGATCAAATAGTCTTTTAATTTAAGTAGTGGAATCAGCTCTTCTGCTGCAAGCTCTTTTGAGGTTACATTTAGGTTGTCTATGGCTATGATCGAGTTCAATTCACCAATGTAATTGTCGAGAAATATTTCTATACCATGGGAAATATTGGCTTTATGCTCTTCCGTATAATCGGGGTGAACAATAACAATATCAACTTCATCCGGATGGTATTTATGTTGAATGGGGTAAAAAAACATATCCTTGATGTCAAAAGTGAAGCCATACATCGTGATTTTGAATTTTTCCATATCCGCAATAGCGGGTTTTAATGCGGTAAATTTCCAATGCGCTAATGCTGGAGCAGAAGCGATCAGATGTTCTACGAACGCAATGTTTTTGATGACACCGTCAGGGGTGATTACAAGTTCTGCGGTGTTATCATCGTACATTCCCGTTAGGAAATATAGCTCCTTGCGAAGAGCATCGATCTTCGGCGAAAGTTTGCTGAAAAAATGCTGATCAATTTGTTCTCCAGCCTTGACGATTTGAAAAAATGCCTGTTCGTTTTTTTTAAACCAATCCCAAAACTCCGTTATACTGTCCTTTTTATTTTCTTTTTTACCAAAAATAGTGTTCAAAAATCCCATAATTAATAGCTGTTTGATTGAATAATCAACGTGCGTATCTGTTACTCAAAGCGTTTTTTATAACCGTAGCGGAGAAAATGATCCGAATGAAACCATCATGAATACCTCTGCTCCTAAATTTAATTATATAATTACGATCAGGCAAGGGAATTTAAGTTTAAAAAAAAATGAACAAACAATTGTGTAGGGAGTTTGTTAGGATTATTGTTGGAATTAATAAATTAAAATTGGTCTTATGAAATTGAGCAAATTAACATTTTGTCTATTGGCAACTACGGTTGTACTTTCCTTCACGGCATGCAAATCAGGTTTGTCTGATGATAAGTTGGAAGAAAAGATCGAAAATGCACTCACGGGGCGTAAAACAGTCGACGTTGAAGTTGAAAAAGGGAAAGTTATCTTAAGTGGTACAGTTGCTTCCGAAGAAGAAAAGCAACAAGTGGAATCGATTGCTAAAACAGCAGGTGATAAAGACGTCAAGTCTATTCAAAACAATATTATCGTTAGCGCACCAGTGTCTTCAACGCCAGCTCCTATTGAGGTATCCAATAATGATGCGGTACTTGGCGCAGCAGTGAATACGCTTATGAAGGATTTTCCTACAGTACAGGCCAGTGTAAAGGACGGTGTGATCGCAGTTACAGGTACTTTGGAGCAAGCTAAGATAATTACTTTAAAACAAGGTTTGGATAACTTAAATCCCAAAAAAGTAGATTTAAGCGGTATTGTTGTCAAAAAATAAACTAGTGAAATTATGTCATTGCAGGAAAAATATAAGGTTCTTTTAGATACGGCACAGTCTTCAGGTGTAAATGACTTGAACTATGCCGAAATGGATGGCGTATTACAAATTCGTGGTACCGCACCAACAGCAGATGTGAAAAATAAGCTCTGGGAAATCTACGGTAATATAGATCCTAATTTCCAAACCGGAGATGTGGTCTTAAATGTAGATGTGGCTACAGAAGTGCCCGGAAGCCAGGTGAAAGTTATAACAGAAAATAGCAATTTGAACATTCGAAAAGGTCCCGGTACAGACCAGCCTATCGTGGGAAAAGCTGCTAAAGGAGAAATCATCACATTGATTAGTAAGGCTAATGATCAATGGTGGTTGGTCAGAACCAAAGATAATGAAGAAGGGTATTGTTATGCACAATATTTAGAGTCTGTTTAGTTCTCGAATGTTATTCATACGATGGGTACCAGTACCAATTGGCTTTGAAAAAAGGGAGTTATTGATAAATAACTCCCCTTTTTTCATTTCACGATTAAGCTTGTCTGTTCTGCAATATGAGGGTACTACAGCATCTATCGTATTGGGGAATTGTTTGGAAAATCAACTGTACTTTAATTTTTGGTGTAATAATTGTATTACTATGATTGCAACAATTTTATTACATTATGTCGAAATCACGTTTTATCCTATTATTATGCTTGTGTTTAGCTGTTCAGTTGGGAGTTGCGCAAGAGTATGTTCGCTTGGACAAAGATCGTTATCAATTGCATTTGTCGGAATATCCAAAGGATACCATCCGGATACTAGAAAAAGGTAAGGAGACGAAATTGAAACAGGGTAAATATATTCTGCAGAAGAATCAATTTATGGGACTTTCCAATGCATTTATTACGATTAATCAGGATGGCATCGTCGATCGTGATTTTAAAATTGAAAAAGATGGGCGTACCGGTGATGTTATCGTAAGACATGGTGTATTGCAGCAAATGAATGTGAGATCTGCTGCCTTGCCAGACTTTCAATATATGATAACGGATAGTTCAAGTGTGCAGCGTAATTTTAAGAATGGGAAAATCAGTCAGGAAAAGACGGTATTCTACCGAGCTGCCAATAGGGGTAAAAAAGTGACAAAAGTCTTTTTTGATAATTATTACACGGTTGAAAATGATTTTGACCATACCAGAGCCGACTATCGATTAGACAATACGTTGATGTACAGTGCCAAATTGAATTGTGGTGGTCAGGTACAGGAATCAAAGTCATTTGATGCCAATGGTCAATTACTAAAACATACCTATCGGAAAGCTAAAATTGAATACACGGATCTATATCAGAATAATAATCTTGTTGAGCGGAAATATAGCGTTAATAACTGCTTTTACCATGAGTATTTTAAGAATTCATTGTTAGTGCAAAAGGTCGTGGAGAAAAAGGATAAAGGGAATACAGAAAAGTATGTTTATAATGGAGCGGGAAAATTGATGGATAAAAATACGGGTGGATAATTTAAAAATGCATATCCAAGCAAGTGTGGATGCGAATATTTTTGAATTTAAAAAATATAGCGCTACCTTTGTCAAACAATGAAGAAAATGAACAACATATTACGTCTTCCATTTTTCTTTAATTATTATCTCCCGATAATCGTTCGGGACCCCTATGCCTATTAAATTAAGAAATTCAATTATTATTTATAGCTAAGCCCGAACATAACGTTCGGGCTTTTTTTATTTTATATCACACCATGTTAAAAGAGTTAGCAGAAAATATCGAGATTATTTTACCGAAGGAGGGACTTGCATCGAAGTTGAAGGAGGCTGAAGAAAAGAACCGACCACTGATTATAAAACTTGGTTTTGATCCAACAGCTCCGGATCTTCATTTAGGGCACGCTGTTGTGTTAAAGAAACTACGGCAGTTTCAGGAACTGGGGCACGAAATCGTGATCCTCGTTGGTAGTTTTACAGCCCGTATCGGCGATCCTACAGGAAAAAATAAAGCCCGTAAGCCTTTGCGCCAGGATGCGATCGCTCACAATGCGGCAACCTACATTGCGCAACTGTCTAAAATTATTGATGTTTCAAAAGCGAAAATTGTTTTTAATGGAGACTGGTTGGATCAATTAAATTTTGCAGCTGTTATCCAGCTGGTATCGAAAGTCACTGTTGCACAGTTGATGCAACGACATGATTTTAATAAGCGTTTTAACGAAAACCAATCAATAGCCATGCATGAATTGCTGTACCCGATATTGCAGGGCTTTGACTCCGTACATGTCAATAGCGATATCGAAATGGGGGGAACGGACCAGCTATTCAATTGCGCGATGGGCCGGCAGCTGCAAGAATCATTTGGACAGGATCCGCAAATCGTGCTGTGTATGCCGTTATTGCGCGGGCTGGATGGAAAAGAAAAAATGAGTAAATCATTAAACAACACGATTGGTCTTTTGGATGAACCGAATGAAATGTTTGGTAAAACCATGTCTATTCCTGATCATTTAATTCCGGAATATATTGACTTGACTACTGATTTCAATCAGGAAACCAAACTTAGCATGAAAACCCGTATTGAAATGGGGGAAAATCCAATGGAAATTAAGAAACTTATTGCACAGAATCTAGTTGCTCAATACCATGGCGACGAGTTTGCGACCAGTGCTGTTGATTATTTTGTCAGGCAATTTCAGCGCAAGAAATTGGAAGAAAAGGTCTTTGAGGAGGTATCGGGTCAACTATTGCGCGACCAGTTTGGTGAACAAGTTAAGCTGGTCGATCTATGTCATTTCCTAAAGGGGGGAACAAAGTCAGCTATGCGAAGATTGATTATGGGCGGTGCGGTGCAGATTGATACGATAAAACAGCTGAATGCGGAGCTAATGGTTGACTTGAATGTGTGTTTTAAAATTAAATTAGGAAAAAGAACTTATTTTAAAGTTATTTAGTAAGGTTTGTGAGGGTATACTTTTGTAATATTTTGCTAAAAGCCGTAAATTAACGTAAAGATTCTTTCTTAAACCATAAATAATTTCTACCTTCATATAGGAGTCTCATACTTTATTTTCATACCAATTATAGATGGAAACATATAATAATATTGTTTTGGAGCGGTTGCCCAAACATTTGAAACGCTATGTAGTAGCCCAACGATATGAACGTTACACCGCGCTGGATCAAGCATTGTGGCGTTATGTCATGCGTCAGAATTATTCTTTTTTAAAAGATGTAGCCTATTACCCCTATATTCCTGGATTGAAGAAAGCGGGATTATCCATTGCGACCATCCCGAACCTACAGGACATGAACGATAGTCTAAAATTAATTGGCTGGGGGGCAGTGACAGTGGATGGATTTATTCCGCCGGCTGCTTTTATGGAATTTCAGGCACATCGCGTACTTGTTATTGCTGCAGACATACGTCAATTGGAACATATCGAATATACACCGGCACCAGACATTATCCACGAATCTTCGGGACATGCACCTATAATCGGTGAGCCAGATTATGCGACATATTTGCAGTATTTTGGGGAGGTTGGCACGAAAGCACTTTCTTCGGGCAAAGATTTTGAACTCTACGAAGCTATTCGTCACCTATCTATTTTAAAAGAACACGCTACAACAACGGCGGCTGAGTTGGCGGAAGCAGAGAAAAATTTGCAGATCATTCAAGATAATATGGGCGAGCCTTCGGAGATGGCATTGTTGAGCAGGTTGCATTGGTGGACTGTGGAATACGGACTTATTGGAGATCTTCATAACCCCAAAATTTATGGAGCTGGTTTACTGTCTTCCATTGGAGAAAGCGCAAGCTGCATGCAGAAAGATGTGCCTAAGTTGGCGTATGGTTTAAATGCAATCGAATATCCTTATGATATTACCAAACCACAACCACAGCTATTTGTTACACCGGATTTTGAACACCTAAAGCTCGTATTGGATAAATTTGCTGATACCATGGCTTTTCGCGTAGGGGGCAAACAGAGCCTTGACAAGGCAATAGACTGTAAAGCTGTTTGCACTGTGGAATATAGTTCCGGTTTGCAGGTGTCGGGCGTTTTTAAGTTGGCCAACGCGGATAAAAATCTCTCTTATATTCAAACACAAGGACCTACAGCTTTGGCTGTAGCGGGTAAACAACTTGAAGGCCATAGTATAAATTATCATAGTGAAGGGTTTGGCTCTCCGGTGGGACACTTGCTAGGTGCCGATCGTAACTTAGCCGATTTTGATGAAACAACATTGATTCAATATGGTATAGCGGAAGGGCGGCAGTGTTCGTTAAACTTTGCTTCTGGGATTATTGTATCAGGAATTGTTCAAGGAGTTGTACGTCATTTGAGTAAGATTGTTTTGATTTCATTTACCGGATGTGAGGTATACCGTAGCAATGGGGAAGAGGTGTATTTTAAACCTGAATGGGGAACATACGATATGGCTGTCGGAGCAGAAATTGTATCTGTATTTGCGGGCGCTGCAGATAAAGATGCCTATGATTTGGTTGAGGAGCATTTGGATCAGGCTCTATCTTCAGTACCTACCGAAACGGAAGATGTTAAACTAGTGAAGTGTCATGCTGCGATACGGAATTTGCGGGACAACGGATTTAATCAAAAGATCTGGCTGGAAATTTTCAGTCAATTGGGGCCGGAAAATGCAGATCATTGGTTAGGTTTGGTTGAATTATTTGAAATTGCCTGGGCTAATGATGAAGAGCAATTATCTACTCAGGCCGAACAGAGGCTCTTGGAATTTATTACCCTATATCCAAATTTGAAAAAACTGATTCGCGATGGACTGCGTGTTGCTAAAGAGGAGGCTTTAAATAATCACTAAAATATCAGCTGAGCAATAGGAAAACTAATTGGCCTTTAGCATTGAGTTCTAGAAAATAGGACGGTCTAAGAGTTTGAACGTACTATTTTCTGGAACTTAATTATACTAGCCCCTTAATAAAATTTGCCACGCTTCATGAAGTTTGCCCGCATCTAATAGTTGGGCAGCGTATTCATGAACTTTTTGCGTGAATTTTGATGGGCTATCTTCGAAATTTAGCTTCAGATAGTTGAAGTATTTATCTTCTTGCTGTGGGTCTTTTATTGTTGGTTGTGTTTCAACATTAGCCAGCAACCCCAGGTGATTTCCGGTTAATACATTCGAAAATCTAATTTTTTCTGGAAGTTGGTCTATGCCAATTCCCAGGCTACGGAGGGGCTTCGGGACAATAAATAAGTTTTCGTCGGTTACACGACAATACCAATCACCACCGAGCCGGGCTACCAGATCCAGATCTTTTTGTTGAATGGTATTGTTCTTGCCCAACAAGTGTTTATGGACATGCATATAGAGGATCTCGGCGATAACGAGATTTCCAGCTCCTGGCTCATCGCTTAATGCGACAACCTCTCTGACCCGACATTCCAGCTGGACTGGGGATTCGGCTACACGAGGTGGTGCAACTCGGATAGAGGGGATGGGCGTAAAACCCGACTTATCAAATTCATTTATTTCCTTGCCATATTCGGTACTGGCAAGTGATTGTTGCTGGACCATAGCGTAGTTCACAATATTGATGACAACTTCATTGACCTCCTGGATATTATCCAATGTATGTTTGGTACTACCATCACGCATGCGTCGCAATGGAGAGAAAACACAGATTGGCGGCTGATGGGACATCAGGTTGAAATAGCTGAAGGGGCTTAAATTTATGTTGCCATTGCTATCGATCGTGCTTGCAAAGCAAATTGGCCGCGGTGCAACAGCGTACTTAATTAAATTATCTATAATAGCTTTGTCTTTAACAGATTCAAAGGTGATGGTTTCAAAGGAAGAGGTCATATCCGTAGATTTATGAATGGTATAATACAATAGAATTGGAAAGTTTTCCGAGCGCCGTGATTTCGAGTTCAATCTCATCGCCAAGGTCGAGCCATTGGTCTTTATGATTAGGATCGGCTACGCGTGCCGTGCCATTGAGCTCAAGAAAGCAGCCTGTTCCGACTGTCCCAGAACCGATTATATCACCAGGGGAAATTTGTACACCATAGGAAACCCGTTCAATAATTTCTGCAAAAGTCCAGTGCATACTCGCAAAATTACCCGCTGAGACTTGCGTGCCGTTTACTTTACAAGTCATATTGAGCTCATAACAGTCGCCCATATGTCCTGCTGCAGGTTGAACCTTATAAGGTTCCAATTCATCCTTTGTTACCAAGTAAGGTCCAATTGCTGTTGCAAAATCTTTGCCCTTGGCAGGGCCCAAACTCAATTTCATTTCCTCCATTTGAAGTTTTCTGGCACTAAAATCATTCATAATCATATAGCCAGCAATATACTCATCCGCTTGAGCGGCGGGGATATTGATTCCTGGTTTGTTGATGACTATTGCAATTTCTAGTTCGAAATCCAGTTGATTTAAGTGTAAGGGCATACATTGAACAGGACCAGGTCCCTGTATGGACTGATGGTTGGAGAAATAGAAAACGGGAAATTGATCAAATTCAGGGATCATATCTAATCCGCGGTTTCTTCTCGAGGTTGCGACATGCTGTCGAAAAGCGTAAGCATCACGAAAAGATGTTGGCTGTGGCACGGGGGCGATAAGTTGGATATCGTCTAGTAGACGATAGGGCCTGTTCATAGCTCCTTGACGCAAAGCTGTTTCAAAGATTTGTAGCTGATTCATGGTCTCTTCGCCACCTTTGAGGAAGTCCGACATCGTTGTGGGAAGGTTTTGATCGATGACTGAGCAACTATAAAAGCGGTCGTCTATAACAATGCCCAATTCTTGTTGACCATTTTTAGTGCTAGTGACAATTCTCATATATGAAGTGTTCTATTTGGTTATTCAATGTTGTTAGCATTCGACACAAATATATTGTATAAGATTTGAAAAAAATATTTCTTCTCTTGAAAATAGAAAAATATTCTTACCTTTATTAAAGCATTATAAACTATAAAAAATGATCAATCGTGGTGTACATCGCTTTGCGTCCTCCATGCCCTATGTTGCTTTTAATAAAGCAATCATAGCTGATATCGTTTTTGCACAATACTAATCTTCTCTTTTACTACTTGCCGATAGTTCTATTGGCAATTTGGATATTCATTTAATTTTATAACCGTTTAAATCGTAGAATTATGCCATTTTATGTTAAACAAGGGCAAATTCCAATGCAGCGACATACTGATTTTAGAAAGCCCGATAACACGTTTTATGCCGAGGAATTAGTATCCACGCATGGTTTTTCCAGTCTTTATTCCTTAGTGTACCATTGTCATCCACCCACACTCGTTAAACAAATAAGAGCGCCTTATGATGTGTCTCCCCGGATTGCCCGCGACAAACATCTTAAACATACCAGTCTAAAGGGATTTCAGGTACAGGCAAAAGATGACTATCTCGAAAGCAGGACACCAGTGTTGGTTAATCAGGATTTACATATATCCTTAGCAGCTCCCCGTCGGTCGATGGATGACTATTTTTATAAAAATAGCCAGGCAGATGAGATTGTCTTCATCCATCAGGGGATGGGAAAACTTAAGACTGGATATGGGAGTATCCCCTTTAAGTATGGAGATTATTTGGTAATCCCCCGAGGAACGATTTATCAAATGGAATTTGAACAGGAAGATAATCGACTGTTTATTGTTGAATCATTCTCGCCCGTACGTACGCCCAAACGTTATCGCAATGAATTTGGTCAATTGATGGAACATGCGCCCTTTTTTGAGCGGGACATTCGGGTACCTCAAAATTTGGAAACTTTTGATGAGCTGGGTGACTTTGAAGTGAAGATCAAGAAGCAAGGGATGATTTATCCGTATGTTTATGGGAGCCATCCATTTGATTTTGTTGGTTGGGATGGCTATCATTTTCCATGGGCATTTTCGATTCATGATTTCATGCCGATAACAGGTAAATTGCATCAACCGCCACCCGTTCACCAGACCTTTGAAACAGATAATTTTGTATTATGCAGTTTTTGCCCTCGTATGTATGATTACCATCCGCATTCGATTCCGGCACCATATAACCATAGTAATGTAGATTCAGATGAAGTCCTATATTATGTGGATGGCGATTTTATGAGTCGAAAATCTGTGGAAAGGGGACAGATAACGTTACATCCAGGTGGTATACCGCATGGACCTCATCCAGGGACGGTGGAAAAAAGCATTGGGCAAGTGAAAACCGAGGAGTTGGCCGTGATGATCGATCCTTTTCGACCACTGATGTTGACCCAAGAAGCACTCGATATAGAAGATCCAGATTATTATAAATCTTGGATGAGTTAGGAAAAATAAAAGAATAACCTTTATATAAATTATGGCAAATACATTTGCAGAAAAGATTGCCCAAGCGCAAGATTTTCTACCTATTAATGGCACAGATTATATTGAATTTTATGTTGGCAATGCCAAACAGGCCGCACATTATTACAAAACAGCTTTTGGTTTCCAGTCGGATGCGTATGCCGGACCGGAGACAGGCGTTCGAGACCGTGTATCCTACGTGTTAAAACAAAATAAAATACGTTTAGTGCTTACCACAGCGTTGAAATCTGAACATCCTATAACAGAACATGTTAAAAAACATGGTGATGGTGTCAAAATATTGGCGCTTTGGGTAGATGATGCGCGAAAATCATTCGAAGAAACAACAAATAGAGGGGCGAAAGTCTATCAGGAACCACAACTTCTGAAGGATGAAAATGGAGAAGTTTGGACAGCAGGTATTTATACCTATGGCGAAACGGTCCACATGTTTGTTGAACGCCGCAATTATTCTGGTCCGTTTATGCCGGGATATGAAAAATGGGAAAGCGATTACAATCCAACGGAGACTGGACTGCTTTATGTTGATCATTGTGTAGGTAATGTTGGTTGGAATAAGATGAATGAAACCGTAAAATGGTATCAGGATGTGATGGGGTTTGTCAATATTTTATCTTTTGATGATAAGCAAATTAATACAGAATATTCGGCTTTGATGAGTAAAGTGATGAGCAATGGAAATGGTTTTGTTAAGTTTCCAATTAATGAGCCTGCCGAAGGAAAGAAAAAATCGCAGATAGAAGAATACCTTGAATTTTATGAGGGTGAAGGTGTTCAGCATGCGGCTCTAGCAACCAAAGATATTGTGGCCACCGTGCGGGAACTTAAAGCAAGGGGGGTAGAATTTTTGGGTGCTCCTCCCGAAGCATATTACGATATGTTGCCCGAACGAGTTGGAAAAATTGATGAAGAGATACGGATCATCCAAGAACTGGGTATTCTAGTTGATCGTGATGAAGAAGGTTATTTGCTGCAAATTTTTACAAAACCGGTAGAGGATCGACCAACTTTATTTTATGAGATCATCCAACGTAAGGGGGCACAAAGTTTTGGAGCAGGAAATTTTAAGGCTCTTTTTGAAGCAATAGAACGTGAACAGGAACGCCGAGGGAACTTATAGGAGTATGGAAGGGATGAAGGAATTATTGCGGGCTTTTGAGCACAAAAGTCCGGAAATTGTTTTCGAATGGAAAGATAGTGAAACTGATGCCAGGGGATGGATTGTTATCAATTCCTTACGTGGAGGTGCAGCTGGCGGGGGGACCCGAATGCGGGCTGGATTGGATAGGCATGAGGTAGAATCTTTGGCAAAAACAATGGAGGTCAAATTTACGGTATCGGGCCCTGCAATAGGAGGCGCGAAATCTGGAATTGATTTCGACCCACTTGACCCAAGGAAAAATGAAGTCTTAGAACGTTGGTTTAAGGTTGTCACACCGCTATTGAAAAACTATTATGGGACAGGTGGAGATTTGAATATTGATGAAATTCATGATGTAATACCGTTGACGGAAGAATATGGACTATGGCATCCGCAAGAAGGCATTTTGAATGGTCACTTTAAGGTGAATGAAAGCAATCGTATTCATCAAATTGGACAATTGCGTTATGGGGTTTCCAAAGTATTGGAAGATAGCTCCTACAGCCCGGATCTGAAGCGCAAGTACAAAGTGGCAGATATGATCACGGGATATGGCGTGTCAGAGTCAATTCGTCATTATTATGAACTTTTTGGCGAAAATTGCTTTGGAAAGCGAGCGGTAATTCAAGGTTGGGGTAATGTTGCTGCCGCAGCGGCATTTTATCTGTCTAAACTTGGTGTAAAAATAGTTGGTATAATTGATCGAGTCGGCGGACTGATCAATCCGGAAGGATTTGGAGAGGAAGATATTACCCGTTTGTTTTTAGAGCGCAAAGGCAATGAGCTTTGTTCTCCGGATCTGATTCCCTTTGATCAGATACAAAAAGAAATATGGAGCCTGGAAACGGATATTTTTGTGCCTGCTGCGGCCTCCCGCTTAGTGTCAAAAGATCAGATCCAACACATGATAAGTCATGGGCTTGAGGTGATCGCTTCAGGTGCCAATGTGCCATTTGCAGATCAAGAAATATTTTATGGGCCTGTTATGGAGTTCGCAGATCAGCATGTTGCGGTCATACCTGACTTTATTGCCAATTGTGGTATGGCGAGAGTATTTGCTTATTTAATGCAACCTAATATCGAAATTAGTGACGACGCAATTTTTTCGGATGTTTCCAGTGTGATTTTTGAAGCATTAAAGAAAATTAGGACCGTTTCCTCCAAAAAGACACATATATCATCGCGAGCATATGAAATTGCATTGAAACAGTTGGTGGAAACCATTAACGAATTATAAGAGGCTAAATTCTAATTTGCTTTTGCTATAACGCTATAAAAAAAACACTTGAAGCGGGGAACTTCAAGTGTTTTAACTAACCAATTATTAACCTAAATTTATGAATGCTTAAAACAGTGCAATACCTATGCCAAAACTTATTTTCTTAGCATGAACATATTGTCATTTTTTTGTTATTAAAATTTCTGTCTGAAATTTGTTTTTTTTGAAGTTTTGTTGAAAGATCAAAACGGGGGTAGACTAAAAACAAATTTCATCCTGTAGTTTTCAAATATTGGTCCTCTTGATGAAATTTTTTGTTTTTTATTTTCCTTAAAGTGCTGATAAACAAAAACTCCCGAAGCGGGGAGCAACAGGAGTTTTCCTAACCAATTATTAACCTAAATTTATGAAAAGTACCTATATAACGTAGTAAGTTCAAGAAATGTTTCAACTGATTGGAGTTTTTTTTACTTTTTAACATTTTTTGACTATTTGCTATTGATTTCCAATAAAATATACTACTATTTATTTTGTTTTCTTTTTAGGGTAAATAAAAAACCTGTTAGCGGGGACTAACAGGTTTTTTATAAACTAACTAAATTATTAACCTAAATTTATGAAACTACAAAATAATATTCAAGAAGGATGCCAATGTACTGAAACCGTTAGCTGTTTAACGATTTTTAACAGCCTCTTTTCGGATAAGAAGGGAGCCCCTAATTCTCAAGACAATCCAGTTAATTTTCAAACCTTTTGTTGCTCATAAGCGTTTATCTAAACAAAAAGGTCAGCAATCAATGCTGTCTATTTGTCGTAAACTGGTTAAAAAAAGGTACATGTCTTTAACATATCGCTATCAATTTGAAAATTACGATAGCCCATTTTGGGCTTTTGCCATTCATGACGGCCATCAGGTCGATGCGCATTTGATGCCCTACATAAATATTTCAGACGAGGAACGATTACGCGAGGAGGATCCTTATACGGCTATTTTGGCCGAATTACCCTGTAATCGATTTGTATCTGGAACTTCCAGGTTTCAACTGGATCTTAATCGAAAACGAGAAGATGCTATTTATCTTACACCCGAGCAATCTTGGGGGATGCGGGTATGGCGAACAGATCTACACAATGAACTAAAAGATCGGCTGTATGCAGCCTATGATGGTATATATGAGGAAATAAACCAAGCGATTCAGCGCACGATTGATCGTTATGGCTATTTTATCGTGTATGATATTCATAGTTATAATATGCGTCGCGGTGGGGCTGAAACCGGTTTGAACAATGCAGCCGACCCGCAGATCAATATTGGGACACAACATAATCACAAAAAATGGCGAACGCTGACTGATCAGGTTTTGGAAGCACTACAGACTGGAAAAGATGGACAAGTTTACGACGTACGTGAGAATGTCAAGTTTAAGGGCGGATTCCTTTCTGCGTATTTGAATGCTAAGTTTGGTGATAAAGGCTGTATTTTTTCTATCGAATTTCGGAAAGACTTTATGGACGAATGGACTGGGGAAGTATATCCGCAAAAGCTTCAGGAGTATAAACAACTTCTCTTGCACAGCATTGGAACACTGGAAAATTATTTTGCCTATGAAAGATAATGCGAAACAACTTGCTGGCATTTTAAAAATGATCAAAAATAAGGAGGTTTTCCACGTACAGATTCCGCCAAAAAACAAACTGGTATTTAATCAAGTTGTTCCTTATCTGTTTTTATACAGACAGTTTTTTAGTCAAGATCCTATGCTGGCAGAGTTGGTTAAATCAGAACCAGCTTATTTTAGGGTAAGAGATCCGCAGATGAATGTTTCTGAATGGATCGCTCCAATCCTTAATCAACTTGTCGAAGAGTTTGGTGCTTGTTTGATTATTGAAGCTTGGGCAGCAGATTCATCACAGGAGGAAGATATCCAAATTCATATTGCGCGGAAAAATGTACAGGCTATCGCTCAGTATCTAGGTAAGCAACTGACAACAGAAGAATCGATTTCCAAAGTGGAGATACTGACAGATTCCAAAACAAATGCAACGCAAAGTTTATCCCCTTCGAGTGTACAGTTGGATAATCTGAACACCAATATATTTTACATGGGGCTAGAGATAAAACCGAAATACCTTTTAGGCGTAGATCAGCAAATTTTACCGATCGATCTGCGTCATTTCCGTGAAGCCATATCCAGGAGTCTGTCGAAAACATTCTTTGAATTCATACGTATACACACCTTATCTAAACCTACGGCATTTAAAATAAGCCAGCCTAAAAAGATGCTTCCTTTAGCTTGGGAGATTGATCAGAAATTAGCACGGGAAAGTCAACGATTTGATTTTTTATTATTGGTTACACCGACAAATTCTTACGATGCCTGGCAGCAATTTAAAAAAGGGAATTACCGAAAAACTCCTGTTTTTCGATATAGGCCCATGCCTATTGATCCAGATATTATCAAGAGAAACCTCTATAACTTGCATATCGAAGATTTATTTGATCCTTCCATTGCTTATTTGTTTCGTGATAAACGCAAGGAGCTTGATCAGATGATGACCATGTTGAGCGAGCGGGGAAAAGAAGGATTTTTGTTGGGCAGTATGCAGGTTTTTGGTACTGTCAATGAAAAATTGCTGGAAAAGGCTCAGGCAATTTTGACCATTACGACAACGGATCGAGAAGTGAGAACGAAAGAAGAGGATATTGTCTATGCCGAAGAGTTTGCTAAGCTCGCCCAGGAAGAATTGGATTATCTCAAAAATCAAGATCCAAGCTTTGGTACCACAGTGAGGCTACGGGATGATATCTATGGTGTGATGGTAAATCAAGGGGTACTCAATATAAGTAAGCAGTATAGTTTGCCTAGGAATAGGGTAAAGGCATTGATCCAACATGAGGTCGGTACACATATTGTTACTTACTATAATGGGAAGCAACAGCCGTTCAGTCTCTTTAGATTAGGGGTTCCCGGTTATGAAAAACTTCAGGAAGGCCTCGCTGTACTTGCTGAATATTTGGTGGGGGGCCTGACAAATAATAGACTACGTATTCTGGCAGGCAGAGTTATCGCTGTCCATCATATGCAGCAGGGCAGTTCATTTATTGATACATTTTCAGTATTGGTAGACAAGTACCAATTTTTGACCGAAACAGCTTTTCAAATGGCGATGCGGGTCTATCGAAGTGGTGGGCTTACCAAAGATGCATTATACTTGAGTGGTTTAATCGAATTGACTAATTATATCAAGAGTGGGCGAGATCTATCCCTGTTGACGATGGGCAAAATCCGCGAAGATTATATACCAATCGTTGAAGAACTCATGTTAAAGGGCGTCTTGAAGGCTCCGCTCCTGACACCAAGGTATCTAATGGATCCATACAAGGATGCCTTATTACAGCTCAAAAAAAGTAATGGAATATTTCAAATGATTCAATAATCAGATATTTTATATGAAGATAGCATTCGTGATCAACCAAACCCATAAAGAAACTGCTCGTTTCACGACGACTGTTTTGGCATTGAAAGCCCATCAAATGGGACATGAAATTTATTATATTGGCTTGGCCGATTTCTACTATGAATCGGCCCATATTGCCGCCCATGTGCGAAAAGTACTCCCTGATCAGATGCTTACCTCAACCAATAGCCTCATGGAAGTATTGCGCGCAACAGAAAAAACGAAGATGATGTTGGAAGAAATGGATGTGGTCTGGCTACGATTTGATCCAGTCCTCGATATGGTTAGCCGACCTTGGGCTGCCGCTTCAGCCCTACAATTTGCCGCTCTCCTAAAAGAAAAAGGTGTATTGGTTATCAATGATCCCGATAGCCTTAGTCGGGCCAGTAATAAGTTGTATCTCGAGGGATTTGATGAATCTATTCGACCTAAAACAATTGTAACCCGAAACTATGCCGATGTCATTGAATTTTTTGAACAACAGAATAAGCTTATTATTTTGAAACCCTTGAAGGGGTCCGGCGGTAAAAACGTGTTTTTAATCAATAAGGATAATCAGCAAAACCTCAAGCAAACGGTAGAAGCTATTGCCCGAGATGGGTATGTAATTGGCCAGGAATATCTTCCGGAAGCTGCCCGCGGTGATATAAGATTCTTTTTACTAAATGGAGAGCCTATTTCGATCAATGGAAAATATGCTGCTGTTCATCGCGTGCAACAAGGGGATGAGATTCGGAGCAATGTGCATCAAGGTGCAAAGACCCAAGCAGCTATTATTTCACCGGAGTTATTGCTTATGGTCGATAAGATCCGGAATAAATTAGTTCAAGACGGAATGTATTTCGTTGGTTTGGATGTGGTAGGAGATCGTATTATGGAAATCAATGTATTTAGTCCGGGAGCATTATGCCAGACGGAAGAAATTGTAAAAGAGGATTTTTCGGCGCTTATTATTGAAAAATTAGCGGAAAAGGTTGCTTTCAGAAAACGAGGTTGATGACAGTTGTATCGATGAAAATTGATGTTGTTGAAATCGCTGCAGGAGTGCTAAGCTAATGATTTGCGGTAATTATGAATTTGAAATGAATTACAGGAATTAAATTCTTGTTATTTTTGAAAAAAGAAAAATATGCTGATTATCGATTCTCCATCCCGCAACGCCTATTTTAACATCGCTTCAGAGGAGTATTTATTGGGTAAATTTCCGGAAGAGGATATTTTTTTACTCTATGTAAATGACCCTTCAATTATCGTTGGTAAATTTCAGAATACCTTGGCCGAAATCAATCTTGATTATGTCAACGAGCATCAGATTAAGGTTGTGCGACGAATGTCTGGCGGTGGTGCTGTTTATCATGATGCTGGAAACTTAAATTTTTCTTTTCATGCCTTATTGGGAAATCATGATTTTATGGATTTTTCGACCTTTACCCAGCCGATTGTACATATTTTGAACAAATTGGATATCCCTGCAAAATTAGAAGGAAGAAATGACCTCCTGGTAGATGGGAAGAAGTTTAGTGGAAATGCCAAGCTTGCAAAAAATGGGAAGATGATTCAACATGGTACGATATTGATTGATTCGCAGATGCAGGTATTAAGCGATGCCTTAAAGGTCAATCCATTGAAGTTTGTAGATAAGGCGGTAAAATCGAATCGCGCACGTGTCACAAATTTAATTGAATATCTACCTGCTGGTTTTACGACTGGAGTTTTTAAGGAATTGCTGATTGAAGAAATAAAACGTGAGAATCCAGCAGCCAAAATGATTGAGTTTACCGCTTCGGATATTGAAAATATAGAAAAATTGGTCGAAGAGAAGTATGAAACATGGGATTGGAACTTCGGTTTTTCACCAAATTATAACTTTAAAAAAGCAATTAAGATCCCAGCAGGATTCATCGAGTTGCATTTGGATGTACATAAAGGATACATTGAAAGGGCTAAAATTTTCGGTGATTTTTTTGCATCCCGATCAATTCATGAACTTGAAAATTTATTGATTGGTGAAAAGCATGAAGTAGGAGAAATTGATAGCTTACTGAAATCAATTGATTTGACGGCGTATTTTGGTAAAGTTGAACCCGCAGAAATTCTTACCTTGTTTAAATAGAAAATGTAGTATTGCCCGATACGGGTGTTAATTAATAAATATATGCCTTGGAATCCAGTTGTATACAATCAATTTAAAGATATCCGTTTTAAACCGTTTTATGATTTATCTGAGCTAATTACTGCCGATAAAATGGAGCATGCAGTCGATTTAGGTTGCGGTACAGGTGAACAGACAGCTATCTTAAGCGAACAATTTTCTCAAGCGACCTTTCTTGGGGTAGATTCTTCTGCGGAAATGCTTTCTAAAAGTCATAAGTTGGAAACGGAACGTCTAAAATTTAGGCAAAGTTCCGTTGAGAACTTCATTGCAGAGCCAAAAACATGGGATCTTATATTCAGTAATGCTGCTTTACAATGGCTGGAAGATCATCAGGCTGTTTTCCCTCAAATTATTTCTAAGCTTAATGTTGGCGGGCAATTGGCGATACAAATGCCTTATCAGCCCGAAAATATACTAAATAAAATTTTATTCGAATTGGCGACGGAAGAACCCTATCGATCCTATTTAAGGGGCTGGAATAGGCCTTCTTCGGTATTGGATATTGATACTTATGCGCAATTGTTATTTGATAATGGCCTGGATCAATTAAACCTTTCTCTTCGTGTATATCCGCTCATTGCTGCTGATGCAGACATGCTTTACAATTTTATCGCTGGGTCTGCTTTGATTCCTTACATGGAACAATTGGAGGAAGATAAGAAGCCTATGTTTGTAACTGAATTTAAAACACGCATCAAAAAACATTTTACTAAATTTCCAGCGATCTATTCTTTCAAGCGCATTTTATTATATGGGCGTAAAGGGTAATTCACATATCGATCAGATCGGACCAATGGGCAGCTGTGATCGTAGCCAAGTCTGTTGGGGCTAAAATAATCTGAAGCCCCCTTTTTCCTGCGCTTACCGAAATCGCTGTCTCCAATTGTGCGGCCTCTTCAATAAAGGTTGGGAACTGTTTTTTCATGCCAATAGGTGAACAGCCACCACGAATATAGCCGGTCACCGTTAAAAGGTCTTTCATCGGGAGCATTTCGCAGTTTTTATTCCCAGAGGCCCTCGCTATTTTTTTTAGATCGAGCTGTGCATTTCCGGGAACTACGGCGACAATATAAGGATCTTTGTTGCCTTTTAAGACTAAGGTTTTATAAAGTGTTTCGGGTGATAAACCTAGGGTTTCGGCGACATGCGCAGCACTGACGTCCTGTTCGTCTACCTCATATGCTCTGAGTTCATACGTTATTTTTGCTGTGTCCAACAGCCGAACAGCATTTGTTTTACTCGACATACCCTAGCCTTGTTTTTTCTTATTAAAATAGGTCGTTATGGCATCTAGCGCGTATGCATTCAAACAGTTGCTTGCTTGCAGACCACCCTTTTGAGCCACCAATACACCATATTGCATATCATGCAATCCCTCTGTACGATGGGCATCGGGATTGATGGAAAGTAAAACTCCTTTCTCTACTGCATAACGGTGCCATCTCCAATCCAGATCTAATCGTAAAGGATTTGCATTTATCTCAATGACAACGCCATTTGCCGCACAAGCATCGATTACCCGTTTAAAATCTAAGGGATATCCGGCTCTACTTAATAATAGTCTTCCTGTTGGATGGCCTAAGATTGTTGTATACGGATTTTCGATCGCTTTGATTAGTCTTGTTGTGGCTTTGTCTTCGTCCATTTTCAGATTGGAGTGTACGGAGGCGACAACGAAGTCAAACTTAGCCAATACCTCATCGGGATAGTCTAATGAACCGTCACCTAGAATATCAGATTCAATTCCCCTGAAAATCTTGAATGGAGCCAATTTTTCGTTTAAGGTAGCAATCTCATTCCATTGTTGTTCCAATCGCTCAATGGAAAGGCCGTTGGCATAGACTGCAGTTCGCGAGTGATCGCATATACCCAAATATTCTAGCCCCAGGACATCTTTACAATGCACTGCCATTTGCTCGAGGCTATGTACGCCGTCACTATAGGTGGAGTGATTGTGGAGTGTTCCCCTGAGATCTTTGTATTGAATCAGCTTTGGCAGTGTATGAGTTTGGGCCTGCACTATTTCATTCAAGCCCTCTCGTAATTCGGGTTCAATATAATCTAAACCCAAGTTACGGTAAATGGCCTCTTCACTGGAAAGTGAAGGTAGATCCGGTAGAATATTAAATAGAAGATCGAGATGTGCAGTGGATCCGGTACTAAGAATCAGGTCGCGATAAAAATCATTGATATTACTACTGAATACTTTGAAAGTAAACCCCAATTCATCGGTCAGTTCTATGGAGTTTTCTGTTTTTTCCACTAAAGTAAATCCATCGAGGAATTTTTCGACGTTGTCTATACTTTCCGATATTAAAAGATCTACGGTACTCAAAACCTCGCATTTTCTTCTGAAATCTCCTGTAAATGACAGCAGCGAAGAAGGGAAATGCAATTTCAATTCGTTGAAAAATTTTTCTGCCAGTGGAAGTACTTTCGCATATAAAAACCATCCTTTGTTGGAAATAGAAAACTCAATGGATTTTTTGATGTCTTCCTGCGTTTTAAGACCAAACCCTTTTGCTTCTACGAGACGGTTTTCATTACAGGCGTAAAGTAATTCGCCGACACTTTCAATCTCGAGTTCTTTCCAGATAATTTGAATCTTTTTAGGGCCAAGGCCCTTAATATTTAACATTTCAATAATACCGGATGGTGTGTTTTCAATAAGATCCTCAAGCTCTTTGAAAGTTCCCGTAGCAGCGACTTCTTTGGCTTTTTCAGCAGTGCTTTTTCCTATTCCAGGTTGTGCACTCAATTCTTCAAGACTGGCCTCTTCAATACGGAAAGGTAGCTTGTCCAACTTAAAAGATGCACTTGCAATGGATTTTGTTCGAAAAGGATTTTCGTTGTGAAGCTCCATCAATTGGCTACATAATTTGAAAATTTTTGAGATCGCTTTATTGTCCATCGTATTTGAATTGTTAAGCTACAAATATCTTAAATTTTAGGTCAAAATAACAATTCAAACGCGGATATTATAGCGTTAAATAATGTAAAAAAGCGACTTTGAATGCCTGTTTTTCTCTATTTCTTGAAATTAACAACAAAGTGACAAATGCATGTGCGCTTAACCAAACATTTTGGCTATGTTTGCCGTTTTTGGGTGTTAAAATTGGAGTTATTTTGTGACTATCCTTTAAAAAACATCCCTATTCAATAGTAAATTAACATGATAGCAGACATTAGTGACAAAGAAATCAGTGGACTTTATAAAACAGGTATTATTCAACAAACGGCTTATTGGTCTGCAGTAAAAAAAATGCAAGGTATACAATCGAAGGCATTTAATTTTAAATCCAAACAATCCGATCTGTATGTCGGAGTCGACGACGATACCTATTTTATCGGTGATCTATTAATTATTATACAAGCCATAGATCAGGAACATAGCATAGCCTATGTACCTTATGGACCTGAGATTGAACCTTCAGATGAAAACCAGGGCTATTTTTTAGAACAGTTGTCGGAAAGTTTACGTTCCCATCTGCCACCAAATTGTATAATGATACGCTATGATTTATCTTGGGAATCACATTGGGCTAAAGAGGATGATTGTTACGATCTTCATGGTAACTGGCTAGGGGTGCCGGAGAAACGGATTCAGGAAATGCGCTTTAATTTTAACACAGAAAACTGGAACTTTCATAAAGCCAATACGGACATACTTCCTTCAAACACGATTTTTATGGATCTTAGAAAAGGGGAGGACATCTTGCTTGGAAATATGAAATCTAAGACACGGTATAATATCAATTTAGCAGAACGAAAAGGCGTACGTGTGCGTTCGCTGGGGCTTGAAAGTTTGGCGGTTTGGTATGAGCTTTATCGGCAGACAGCTCTTCGAAATAACTTTTTCTTACATGATATAAGCTATTTTAAGATCGTTCTTTCTGCAAGGGCAAGTGATACATTATCTCCCGCAGATGTCTATCTTTTAGTGGCTGAAGTGGATAACCAGCCTTTGGCCGCTATGTTTTTGGTGATTGCGGCAAATCGGGGGACTTATCTATATGGAGCTTCTGCTTCCGAAAATCGTAATTATATGGCGACCTATGCTTTGCAATGGCGTGCTATGCAGCTTGCGAAAGAAAAAGGTTGTACAGAATATGATTTTTTTGGGGTATCGCCACAGGCAGATCCTTCACATCCTTTATATGGGCTTTATCGTTTCAAAACAGGATTTGGTGGTGAAATCTACCACCGTATGGGCTGTTGGGATTATCCCTTGGACAATAGGAAATATCAGTATTATGCTTCAATGGAGTTTAAAAATCAGCGCTATCATTTGAGTTAGTAATTAAAATACCTCACCCAAGGTGAGTCTAACACCGCGGTGGTTCTTACTGATACCATAGTCGATGCCGATGTTGGTGCCCGAGTTTTTATTAAACTTAATTCGCGCACCTGCACCAGTGCCGACGTTCCAGTCCTCGAACATGGAATTCTTTGGTCCATTTAATGTCGTAAAATTCATAAATGCTACGAATCCAAATAAGCCGTTTTGAGTGATATCACGACGATATTCCGTTTCTAAGTAATAAAGTGATTTGCCACGAAAACGGCTGACTGGAAAGCCTCTTCCCGAACTATTGTATGGATCCCATCCCAAATTAGGAAGATCGAGATAGGGTGCTTTACTATTAAATACGGTCCAGAAGAAACTCCTTATGGCAATCATATTTTGTCGGTTTCGGTCTTGGGTGAGCCTATGGTATCGTCTAACTTCAAGAAATAGCGATTTCCAATTCTGATCACTACCTAAAAATGTCGGATTTATACGGAACTGTAAATTGGCATAGTTACCCGACCAAGTATTGATCGAATTGGCCCGTGTATCGTAAATTAAATTGAAGCTTACTCCCGAAGACATGGTATTGTCTTTTAAATCTGTTCCATAAGGGTAGGACGTGTAGTCTTCGAGCTTGGTGTTGCTCGTAGACTTAATATTCATTCTATAATCTAAATCATAACCGATTCCCATAAAAAGTCCCCCATGAATTCTTTTTAATGCGTGTTGGTATAAACGAAAGTAGGTGTAGTCTAAATTAATCTGCTGATCGCCATAATGCTCTTTGCCAATTCCCCAAGTTTCGTGCGGGTATTTTAGTAGTCGGATATCGCCATCGATCACCCATGTATTCTCTTTTAACCAGATGTAAGAACGTATTGGCAGACCAAATCGTTTACCAAAATTTGTGTAAGGGGTAAATGTCATCTTGGACATATAGGTATCGGAACGATCTCCTAAATAAAATCCTGCTGTGGTACTTGTAATTAAGGCGTGTCCTCCTCCGGGAACATTTGTCGAAAACGGTAAAAAGGAAAAATAGATTTTCTTTCCTGTACTATCGACTGTTTGGGGTGGCTTGATATGTAATATTTCTTTTCCAATATCAATCAGGTCCCGTTGTCTACTTGTATCGGCGAGATGTTTGGTGGTTTCTATTTCATTGACAGGACGTTGTGCATATACAGTGTCGCCAAGTACAAGTAAAACCATCAAAATAGAACATTTAATATAAAAAAAATATACGCTATCGTAGTGTGTCATGAAAGAATGCAATCTAGCAGGAAATAGACAGAATAACAATATTCAAACCAATAATTTATTTATTCTGTCACGTTTTGGCTATACAGCGAATTGATTGGAAATTTCATTCGCCTAGAAAAAAATAGCATTTACCGATTTTAATGTAATGTTAATCTAAATGTAATGAAATCAATATATGAGTTGTCTTAACTTTGAATCAGAAAATAAATAAAAAAAGTACGCAACAAATTTATAGAGTAAGCGACAGTAAAATAAGAAAATATACTAATACATTATAAAATTGAAAAAGATATGAAAACTTTAGTAAAAACATTTGTAGCAGCGGCAATGATTGCAATCTCTACTTGCTCGATGGCTTCAGTTAAGCCAGAAGAACGCAATTTAATTACTGCTGATTTAGCCATCGATGAATACGTTGGTGCAATGACCGAAGGTCAAGTAGCTAATTTAGACAAGCTTTTTACAGCTGATTTTGATCAAAAGGTTTGTGGTAAACAAGATTTGAAACATAGCCGTCATGAGATGATTGAATTTTTGAAAAAACAAAAAGGAATTAAGATGAACTGCAGAACAACAACACAGATCGTTGAAGAATTACCTGATTATGCCATTGCGAAAGTTACGATGCAATTTGATGGTTTTGCTAAAACATATCTGATCACACTGGTTAAAGAAAACGGAACCTGGAAAATTTCTAAATCTGTAAACTCTTATAAATAAGAATTTGCTGTCAAAATTGGTCGATTAAAAATAAGAAAAGGGTACTTAAGTACCCTTTTTTTGTGGAGCATATCAGATTCGAACTGATCACCTCTTCACTGCCAGCGAAGCGCTCTAGCCAAATGAGCTAATGCCCCTGCTTTATTTGGTGTCGCTAAGATAGTACTTTTTTGGATAAACAAAGCCTCTTTTTTATTTTTCTACTGTTTTTTGTAGGTCTGTTATCCAGTTGCTTCTTTTTTGACGACCTAAATGCATTATAATCAATGGTTTTATCTATTTGGTTCCTTACAGATATTTTTATCCTATTGAAAAACAAGAGAGTTTACCGGCATCCTTGGGGATAAAAGAAATGTATTAGTGTCCTTCAGTAAGCAGAGCTTCGGTTCGCTTTATCTGACCTTTATCTTTCCAGGCATCATGTCCAGGAATAACCATATTAATTTCGGGATATTTTGCCAATAACCTCGCTAGGGATGGCTTCCAGGATTTTATATCCCCATCTGCCGTAAATCCTAGATCTTGGGCTTCGGAGCTTTTTATAAAACAACCACCGTCTAGAATCTTATATTCAGGAAACCAGACAACAACATTGTCCATGGAGTGTCCGGCACCAAAAAAGTTCAGAACAAAAGATTGTCCGCCGACGCTGTAGGTTTTATTGGTGGAAACAAGATGAGTGGCCTGGGCTTTGTGATTTGCCTTTAGTAGGTCGTTCGTCATTTTCGTTGCGTAGGTTGGAATTCCAATACGGTTGTAATACGCAAAACCACCCGCACGGTCTTCGTGCCAGTGTGTTGCGTACACCGCAATGACGGGTAAATTATGTTTCTGTTTGATACTGTCCAATAAGGGTTGATATTGTGTGGAATCCCATGGTGTATCAAATAGAATAACGCCTTTTTTTGTTATTAAATAGACCGCATTAGCAGCATATTTGGTGCCTTCAAAATTATTAAAGGTGGTATAGAGGTATAGTTGCGAATTTATCTTCTCTATTAAAAGAGGTTTTTCTTGCGCTTGTAGAGATGGGGAAAGACCGAGTAAACCAATGCTCAGGCATACACCAGCAAATGTTGCGCGCATATGAGGAGAAAGAAGTGAGATCATATTTTTGAATGTTATTGCATTAACGTTAGAACAAAATGATTATTATTTTTTCAAGACCTTATCAATGCATTTTTACGTATACTGAACAAAGTCTTTGCGATAAGGAGTGAATGAATCGATCAGTTCACCCTCCTCGAGACATTCACATCCATGAACCAATTGCGAATAGATGATACAAGAGTCTCCTGCAGTTAGGATGCGATCAACACCGTCAATATGGTATCTGAATGTTCCAGCACTAACATAAGAAATCTGTGTATGGGGGTGTTGATGAAGTGCACCGATGGCCCCTTTTTTAAAACGAACTTTCATGAGCATGAGTTCATCATTAAAAACAAGTATTTTTCGCATCACACCTTCGCCCAAGTCTGTCCATTGCTGTTCGCTGTCGTGTAAGAATATTTCGCTCATCTAATTGTTGATTTATGGATGTTTCGATTGGAAAACGCTCTGTTTTTCAATTATAACAAAAAAAAATGAATTTACGGCTACATCCATTGCTTCCTTAGAAGGATATCGATTTGCTTTACAAAATTTGGCAAAGGATGAGATGAAATTAAAAACCAAATGGTCCAAATACGTGAAAAAACAGTTATTTTGTGCCTGAGCAATATATATATGACACGATGAATTATTTCGAGGAGCTTATTACTTTATTACAAGAAGAGCAGCAATTTGATAAATTACAACATGAAAATTTGTTGTTGAAAAGTAGTTTGAATGAACGAAGAATGCAAGGTGTCACCTGGTTTCCGATTCAGATAACGGATATGGAGCTTGGAAGAGGAGACTATTTGTCCGTTAACTTAAACCGAACAAATCATTATGAGGTCGAACATAAGTTTCGCTTTGGTATGCCAGTTTGTCTGTTTTCAAATCACGATCCCGACCGAGATCGAATAGAGGGCATCATATCTTCGATCAATAGGGATGGGATGCGAATTTCATTTCGTGTCGATGAACTTCCAGAATGGAGCAGAAGAGGGAAGCTTGGTGTTGATTTGTTATTTGATGAGTATTCCTATCGGGAGATGTTTAATGCATTGGAGAAAGGAAAGGAATTGAGCCGTGATGCAAAGCAGGGTAGTTTAGTGAGAAGATTAATCGGTGAAGAGGTCATTCCGATTGCTTCTATTGGAGAATTCTTTGAGCATCCCAGCTTAAATATGGGGCAAAATAAAGCGATCCAACAGCTATTGGAAGCAAGTACCGTGGCTCTTTTGCATGGGCCGCCGGGGACAGGGAAAACAACAACATTGGTTCAGGCCGTGCAGGCACTCCTAAAACAATACAACAAGCAAGTATTGGTTGTTGCCCCGAGCAATACGGCCGTTGATCTGCTAACCGAACGTTTAGACGCTGCTGGCATTACAGTAACAAGAATAGGTAATCCTGTTAAGGTTTCGGAACATCTTCAAGAATTGACACTCGATGCAAAGATTGATCGACATCCCGCAAATAAGGATATTAAAACACTTCAAAAACAAGTGCGGACGTATACAGAGATGGCTCAAAAATATAAACGTAATTTTGGAAAGGCTGAGCGGGAGCAAAGAAAAGCATTGTTTGATGAGGCCCATCGAATCAGAAAAGATGTCGATAAAATTCAAGATTTTATCAGTGCAGATGTTTTGGATAAATCGCAGGTAATCACTGCAACTTTGGTTGGATCAAATCATGAGGTTATCCGCAATCGTAGCTATGAAACAGTCATTATTGATGAGGCCGCACAAGCATTAGAGCCTGCTTGCTGGATACCGATATTAAAGGCACATCGGCTTATTTTGGCCGGTGATCATAATCAATTACCTCCAACAGTAAAATCGAGTAAGGGATCTAACCATGGCCTGAGTCATACATTATTTGAAAAATTGGTAGACCGTAATCCACAATTAGTTTCTTTGCTAGATGTGCAGTATCGCATGAATGAACAAATTATGCATTACCCATCTGTAGCCTTATATAATGGTTCGTTAAGAGCAGATAGTACCGTGGCACAGTGGAGCTTAGCAGTGGATACTGAACCGGTGTTATTTATTGATACAGCAGGAGCGGGATTTGAAGAAACGGAAAGTGACGGCGCAATCTTCAATATGGGCGAAGCTCATTTTATTAAAGCTCATCTAAACGACCATATTGGGGCTTGGAAAGCTTCCTCGACCCTAAATGAAAGCCTGAGCATCGGGGTGATTGCACCTTATCGGAAACAGGCTACTTTCCTGAAGGAAGTATTGGAAGGGGAAGACGAGCTGCGACCTTTTAATGACTTGATTAAAATACAGACAATAGACAGTTTTCAGGGACAAGAGAAGGATGTTATTTATATCAGTTTGACCAGAAGTAACGCTGAACAGCAGATTGGTTTTTTGTCTGATGTCCGCCGGATGAATGTGGCAATGACTAGGGCTAAGAAGAAATTGGTTGTTATTGGAGATAGTGCTACAATAGGTTCACATCCGTTTTACCGAGAATTTATTGCCTATACCGAGTCGATAGGGCACTATCATAGTGTTTGGGAATGGGATATTTCAGCAATATAACGCAGGAGGCCACTTCATAGGAAGTGGCCTCTTGCGTTTATTGAAACTTACTGACTAGTTTGATTCCTGTAATCTCTCCTGATTAAGAAGTGAACTTCATCCAATCCGTGTTCTCGTCATAGTTCATAAGTGGTTCGGCATTATTGTTATTTGATAATTGGCCTACCAACATATAAATATCCATACTTACGTGTTGACGTGTTATTTCAGTCATCTTATCATTGAACCCGGCATTGTTAATTTCTAAAACATACTGAAAACAAATGACGCGGGCGATTACCTTTCCAAGTGTAACCAGTTCACGTTGTTTCGGCTGTAGCGGAAAGTCAAAATTCAAGATTGATGAGAAAAATGGTGCTGCAAATTCAGTTGAGCTATATTTTTTTAAGAAAGATAATAAGTTGCTTTCTTTGGTTTTGCGCATAAGTTTACCGATCGCTTCAGCAACTTGAGAATATAGCATTTCATTTGATCCCTCAAAGATTTGAAAAGGTCTACTGTCTATGAGGCCACGACCGGCAACATGGTCTAACCTGTAGCCATTTGCACCGGATAATTGCACACATATTTGCGCGGCTTCATGCATTAAGTCTGTCACAAATGCTTTCACACTATTGGCATCTACACCATAGGCTGAAAGGTCATTATGGATAGAGCTGATCGAGACACTGTATGAACACATTGCAGAACACAAGGTAAATGCAGCCTGTATGCGCGACAACTGAAATTTAACAGCGTCTAATTCAGTTAAACTAATACCTGCTACACGGCGTTCGGAACAATGTGTCATGGCCTCATCCAACATTCGTTTTATAAAACCCATGCCCATTCCTGGGAACTGTAATCTGCTGCGGTGGAGGGTATCTAACATCAATTTAATTCCTGTACTTTCCGGATTTAGTTTATGATCCGCGGGAACATTGATATCAATGTTGTTGACACCATAAGGAATTGCATAGAGACCGAGGCTATTGTATTTCTTTGTTACAACAATCTTTTGTTCTTCGACGGCGTTCTCTGTGACAAAGAAATCTATATCCCGCACCAGTTCTCCATTTTCATTTTTCTTGCGTGCCGTCACGAGCCAAAAGTCTGCAGCTCCAGTAAGACCTTGCCAGTGTTTTTCACCTTTTATATAGTACTTATCGTCCCTTTGTTCGTAAGATGTTCGCATATTGAGTGCGTCACTGCCGTAAGCCTGTTCGGTAATCATTAGTCCTCCCATTGCCTGATTTTCCAAAAATTGATGGAATACCCTCTCTTGAAGTAAGGTGTTGCCGTATTTGGCAAAAGGTTCCAAAAATAGTGCAATATTAATCCCGAAGATTAGCGATAACGATAGTGATTCATAAGAAGCTGCCGCCAGTACACCCAAACATTCTTTTACATGAAGACCACGACCACCGTGATGTTCGGGGATAGCAACCGACAATGGTTGCATTTTCATGATCTCTTTTAAAAACTCAGGCGGAAGCCCACGCGTTAAACTGAGCGAGTTGTAATCGTATTCCTTATTAAATAAGCTTGACAGCCTAGTTTTAAAATCTGCAATAAACAAATCGAAATCCTGGGTTATATTGTTGTCTTCTGAAACCTTAAGCATCTTTAAATATGTAATTAAATGATGGAACAATGTAAATTGAAACATCGAGAATAAAGAGTGCTACCGAACTGAAATTCTCTTTTGCTTCAATGACTTACACAAAAATAACTGCAATCAATTTGATTTTCTTGTGTACTTCAGTATAAATGATAGGACAAATCGTGCATGTTGAAAATTTAAGTTGCTCTGTTTCGATAAGAAGTAGGAGAGACGCCAACTATTTTTTTGAAAAGTCGTGAGAAGTAAGACGGGTCAGAAAAATCCAATTCATAACAGATATCTGCAATGCTTTTAGTGGATTCAAACAGCAGAAATTGACTGTGCATAATCAGTACTTCTAGAATAAGTTCTTTGGAAGATTTTTTAAATACTGAAAATACACAGCGATTAAGGTAGTTTGTAGATACTGCAAGTTTGTCGGCGTAGAATGAAATATTTTTTTGCTTTTTGAAGTTTTTGTGCACAAGCTGTTTGAACATCATTGCAATTTCCTGCCGACGATTGAGGGCTTGATTGGAGGACGAAAGTTTGATGATTTTTAAAATTGCCGATTTTAACAAATTTTCAAACAGTTCTCGATAAGGGAATTCCGAAAGTAGTTCATTATAAAGTAATCTAAAAAGCTCCTGAAGATCACTACTATCTTGTGCAGTTAAGTTAAGTAAGGGCGAGATGTTAAAGATATTCAAAATCTCCTGTTCCCTGAATATGGACGTCATCGCATTGTCGTTGATCAAGACGCAATGCCCTTTCGAAGATTTATCGACAGACTTTATTGTTGAAATATTACCATAATTGCTGATAAGAATTGCTGGAGCCTGAACGACATATTCTTTGGCACCGATCTGATGTTTAAAATAACCTTCAGTTATATGGACGAGGAGGTTATAGCCCAAGAAAATAGGCGGAGTAGGGAATTTAATGTAAGGGGCGATTTCACTGAGCTGAAATATCTTGATCGGCGATTGCTGGTAGCGAAGGTGCTCCAAACTACCTGTCATAAAACGATCTACAAATTCGCCCGCATTTACCTGCTTTTCCATTATCAATTATTAGTATAAAATTTAGTATGCCACAGCTTCTGAATGTCATCTATTGTTTCATGTGCAAATCACGCTCCCAATAATATTCCAAAGGTAGCTGGATAAAACTTGTTTATCAATTTTAACAAATGATTTGCTAAAATAAAGCTTTATCCTTAGTTTAGTTTTTGCAATCGGATAAATAGCTTGATGCTCAGGGGCTATATTTTAATAGTATAAACCAAATGAATATGAAACCAGTGCTTATTTCTATCTTGATTCTATTCCTATTCAGAAATGCAACTGCACAGATCTCGTTGAATTATTGTAATGATCGTATACAAACTGGAGCAGAACAAACCGAGCGTTACCTTCCTTATTTAATGAATAAACGCATTGCGATATTGGGCAATCCATCTACGGTTATTAAAGGGCGGCACCTTGTTGATAGTCTGCTTGCGCGCGGGGTTCAGATTGTGAGAATCTTTGGGCCTGAGCATGGATTTCGAGGGAATGCAAGTAATGGAACTGAAGTGGGGGATGAAGTCGATCCGACAACTAAAATTCCTATTGTCTCTTTATACGAGAATAAGAAAAAGCCAACAGCGAAGGATCTAAAAGATATCGATCTGTTTATTTATGATGTGCAGGATATGGGGGTGAGGTTTTATACCAACATTAATACCCTTCGGGATATTATGGAAGCTTGCGCAGAAAATGATAAGGAGCTCTTGATCTTAGATAGGCCCAATCCCAATGCTTATCTAATTGACGGTCCTATTTTGGAGGAAGAATATAAGTCGGGTATTGGGCAATTCCCTGTTCCTATTGCGCATGGGATGACTACTGCTGAATTTGCCCAGATGATCAACGGAGAAGGTTGGATGAATACTAAAAAGAAGTGTAAATTGAAGATTATTCCTGTAGCAGATTATGATCATAGTATGCTTTATAAGCTGCCAGTCAATCCTTCGCCCAATTTAAATACGGAACAAAGCATACTCTTATATCCAAGTACCTGTCTTTTTGAAGGTGTAAAAGTAAATCATGGTAGAGGCACCGATTATCCCTTTGTTGTGATCGGTAGCCCAATCTATAAGGGTACATATGATTTCTCATTTGTCCCCGTCAGTAAAAAAGGGATGAGTGAATCGCCTCTCTTTATGAATGAAGAATGTTATGGAATAGACCTGCGTAAATATGATCTGCAGCAGCTTGTCGATAGCAAAAAAATAAACCTATCCTGGATGATAGCGCTTTATCGGAATTCTCCGGAAAAAGATAAGTTTTTTGATCAATCATTTTCGAAACAGATTGGCAGTATCGAAAAGCTCGTCGGCGTAGGTTTATTTCGGAAGCAAATTGAAGCCGGTGTTTCGGAAGAAGAAATCCGAAAAAGCTGGGAGCCGGGTCTAAGTAATTATAGAAAAACTAGGGAAAAATACCTTATCTATCAATAATATAACCTGAATAGAAGTACAGCGATGTTTGGACTAAAATATGATTGGCGCCCAATTATTATCCTATTTATTGCAGTGGGATGTTTTTGTCAATTACGGGCGCAGCATCTGGCTAGAGACCTAGATCGCCAAAATTATACAGCACAATCCAACATTAGGTTAAATCCCGCGTTGAAATGGAAATTCAAAACAGAGGGAAGGCTGTTTTCTTCGCCCGTCGTTTGGAAGGATATCGTTTTTGTCGGGTCTTGCGACAGTAATCTTTACGCATTGAATAAAACGAGCGGTAATATACTTTGGAAGTATAAAACTACCGGTGAAATTCGGTCGACTGTTGCTCTTGATGGCGGAAAAGTGTATTTTTTAAGCACTGATGGCTACTTGTATGCCCTGGATGCCCAAACAGGTCGAAAATTATGGCAGTTTTCAACCGATGGTGAAAAGATTTATGATATATGGGACTATTTCCTCTCATCTCCTGCGGTTGCAGATGGTGTAGTTTATTTTGGATCTGGGGATCATCATGTCTATGCCGTAGATGCTAAATCGGGAAAACTTGTTTGGAAATTCCTGACTGGGGGCATTGTGCATGCAGCCCCAACGCTGACACAAGAACGTGTTTTCATTGGTAGTTTTGATGGTTATTTTTATTGTTTGAAAAAAGATGGTACCCTACATTGGAAGTTTAAAACGGTTGGTGAACGTTATTTTCCAAAAGGCGAGATTCAGTTCCATGCAGCAGTCGCCGACAGTACAGTCTATTTTGGTGCTCGTGACTTTAATGTATATGCGCTTAATGCCGCGAATGGAAGTGGCTTTTGGGTATATCATCAACCAGGGAGCTGGACGAGTGTTCCTAGTATTTTTGACGATAAGCTTGTCGTAACCATGTCGGATTCCTATAGTATACTTGTTTTAAATAGAATGGACGGCGTGAAAATAGTTGAACCTAAAGTGCCTTTAAATACATTTAGCAGTGCCACTATCGTAGGTAATGAGGCCTTTTTTGGAACGCTGGATGGTGTAATTTATAGATTGGATATAAAAAACGGAGGGGTTGCGCCTATTTTTCAAACGGAGTCAAGTAAAAAGAATAGGCAATTGTTTATAAATGATGAAAATGTGCTGCGAGCCGATCTGCAACAAAAATATGAGGATGATATTACAAGACTGTTTGCAGACTACCTGCAGATGGGAAGTATCTTTTCAACAATATGGATTGATGAAAATCGGCTTTATTTTAGCTCCGCTGATGGTGCCATCTATGCATTGGAATAGTAAGTACGCGCTATTTACGAATCGTAGCAGAGTTTACTTTCTCAAAATTTTTTCCATGGATTTACCTTTGGCCAGTTCATCAATTAATTTATCGAGATAGCGAACTTTCTGAACCAGCGGATCTTCAATATCTTCAATGCGATAGCCGCAGATTACACCCGTGATCTTCGAAACATTCGGGTTTAAACTTGGTGCTTGTTTAAAGAAATGTTCAAAGTCAGTTTTATTTTCAACTACTTGCTGTAACGATATGGGGGTATAGCCGGTAAGCCAGAAAATGATTTCGTCAACCTCTTCTTTTGTACGTCCTTTTCTTTCGGCCTTTTGTATATAAAGCGGGTATACACCAGCAAATGACATGCGATATATTCTTGTATTATCCATTTTTACACGTTGATTTTATTAAAGGTATTCATTTTGAATGAAAATAAAAACAAAAGATAGGTGGCTAAATTAAGCAAAATCGCCGCTAATTTGTACTACGCAACTATGAAATTTACTTAGCAATTTCTTTAATAATAATATAAATTATAATTCTATCTTTATGTGATACAAAATTATTGAGAGATTATATATGGATTTGAGGTATATTCGAAATAACATACATATTAAAGAAGAGGATCAACAACATATCAAAGACTTTCCGGTGTTAATAGGAGGTTGTGGAATAGGAAGTTACATTGCCGAGTGCTTATTGCGTATGGGTTTCGAAAATTTGACAATTGCCGATGGAGATGTTGTCGAATTGACAAATTTAAACAGACAAAATTATACAAACAAGGATATTGGTATTAAGAAAGTATTTGCTTTGCAGGAACGTTTGCATTCAATTAACCCGCAAGCCAAAATAACAGTGTTTTCTGAATTTATTAACCAAGATAATTTATATAATATCGATATTAATCATAAGGTTGCCATTAATGCGTTGGATTTTTCTTCTGATATTCCTTTTGTCTTTGACCAGTATATGGCAAAACGAAATATACCGGTAGTACATCCTTATAATTTGGGCTGGGCAGGATTTTTAACGGTTCTTCCTCCTGAAGGCCTTAATCTTCATTCATTGGAAAAGGCCCACAAGACATTTGAATTAAATGTCGGTAAATTTATTGTTGACAGTTTAAAAACAAAAGGAATGGAAACGAAATGGTTTGAGGAATTTTTGGCAGAATATGGTAAAATCGCGCTGACGTCTTCTCCTCCGCAATTATCATTAGGTTTGTATTTATTATCGGGAATGGTTAGTCATATTGTATTTAATTTAGCGACATCTAAACCTGTAAAATTCTTTCCAGATTCCTATTATTTATCAATGATTGGTTGAACTTAATATAGTTGAAAAAAACATTCGTTTCATTACACTTTTGTGTAGTAAATTTGTCTCTGTGGGAATTTAAACGAAAAGTCTTTATTTTTATAATTGCATATCGAATAACATTTGCATGAACTGGACGCCTGAAAACTATTATTTTACCAAGCTTAATAAAAACGAACTTCCTGAACTTATTCATTTTTATTTAGTAACGACTCAGCAGCATTACAAACTGGATAGTTATTCCGAAGAGGAATATGCGTTTGACTTTGAGTCATTGATAGGAGAGGATCAAATTTTTTTTGATCGTTCCATTTATTATGTGCTTCGAAGTAAGCTTGATAACTGTATTCAGGCATCCATTAGAATTACATTTTGGGATAAGGAAACGAGTTTGCCGATTCAAAAATTATTTGATATCGAGACAGAAAGTTTGTTAATTCCAGATGTAAAGAATTTTTGGCACATTGGACGTTTCGTAATTTCTGGAAAGATAATAGGTAATCGCATTAATATTCTGAAAAAGATGCTTTTTGACGCATTCTATGGTCCGTACAGCCTTGGTAGTGGATTGGTTATAGCTGAATGTGATCGAAAAGTGGTCAATACGCTTCGAAAATTGGAGATAGAATCTTTTCAACTTGGTGATCCAATCATCTACCTCTATTCTGAGACATTACCGATCTATATTAAATCGGAATGGCTGGAGACTTTTATTGAAAAAAATAAATATTCCCAGTTTAGTATAGGAAATCATGCCGATATTCAAAAATTTGTTGAGATGTCAAAACTAATGCTATTATGTTCAAAAAATAATGAATAAGATTAAAAAAGAGATAGTTCAATGGCTAATGCTGTAGCCTCTGTAATACTTTTGACTTTCAGTTTTGAAAATATCTGTTTTTTATGAAATTTTACCGTATCAATCGATACATAAAGTCGATCTGCTATTTGATCCATAGTAAGACCCTGTGCGGAAAAAAGAAGAATGTCCTTTTCACGGGGTTTCAATTTAATTCGCGGAGTTTCTACCCAAATATCTTTATCCAAGTCATATTCAAACTGTTTTCCGTCCTCATCAGATTTAAATCTAATGTTTCCTGAGTTAGCATGTGAGGACATAGAAACTAAGCATAGGGCGATCCAGGGGTTAGAAAATTTATCCAGGAGCAGAGGTTTTAGTTTATGGTTTACTAACAGTGGCTTATTTCCCGGTTGTTTTAAATGAAAATCATAAGATATGGAGTATTTTAAGCGATCTTCGGCATCTAAATTTCCAAAAAAGTCAAAACCAACGTCATTGATCTTTTTTAATAAATGTAAATCACTCTCAGGTACATTATTAACATAGTGATAATACCCTTCTCGCATGACTTCCCCAGGCGTGCTTCCACACAGAAAGATTGGATTATCAGACACAAATAGAAAGCTTTTCTTTGAATAGTCAATTAAATATATACTCTGATAGGTTAATCTGCTTAAGGACTTGGCAAAATTTATAAAGGCTTCGACAATCTCATAATCATCTTTGCTAAAGTCGTCTTTAACTTGTACCGGCTTGAAAAAATCTTCAATCTTAATTTTCATAGTGTAAAATACAAAGATGATCCGCAATCGCTTTTGAATACCACGTAAAATCGATGTTGTCCTGGCGTGCAAGTTACAAAAATAAGGACGTAATCTCAATTTATACGCTAATAATAGACTTTTTTTACCTTCCTATCCTTACCTCGTAATCATTGTCAACGTTTATAGTTGAACTTGTTCAAACATTGCATCTCTATCCAGCAATGAAATAAGTTTCTACACAAATGGGTAGAATATCGTTTATAATGATAATACAAAAGATAATACTCTTATCTTTAAGGTTTCAAAGCAAATAATTGTATAAATATAACTTATTAGATCCAAATAGCCAATAGTAATTATTGCTTTACTTGAGTTTTGACAAAGTTTTAATCCTAAAATAATGGACTCTAGGATTGCAATGAGAAAACTTCTATTAAGTTTTTTTATCATAAATAATCTGTAGAAACACTTTTCTAAGTAAAGGCAATTTTTCCCCGAAAACTGGAAAATGCGGTGGATATTGCGCAAACTACAAATTGACCTAACTTTCCTCTCTAAGAATCAAAACCTTTCATTTTCGCTAACTTGTGTCAATAAATTCATTTTATTTCTTTCTTTTTATATGTATATACATTTTGCTGTTTTTCATTTGATATTTGTTTTTTTTGTAGTAATATTGTGCATAAAGTTTTGCTTTTAACCGTTTTTGTAAGTTATTAATGTATGTACAATGTAATGTGTTTTGTGAATTGTTTTGTGCAGTTTATGAGGAAAGCAACTGATGTAATTAAAAATTATAAAATCTGATACTTATGAAATTACGTTTCTCACTTTCTTTTGTCGCCGGTCTGTTGTTCATGTGTGCTCAGTCTGTTGTTGGCCAGGAGCACACAATATGGCAATTGGGAAATTCAGACGGTTCAAGCAGCGAATTTGCCTTGTCCCCGAATGGATATAAGAAATTTTTGGAACATGATTTCGGTTATGAAGACAATGCGTTTATTATCGGCCAATCTTCTTTAACAAGGGATTTACCCTATGTATTGCCCGGTCCGGCCAATGAATGGGGCGGGACTGGAGGAACCTCTGGCCTGAGAACACATTTTTTGAATTTATACTATGTGTTAAACAATAGTATAAAAAATGGTCAGTGTACACTTCAAGTTAAATTGGCCAATAGTGACCCTAAAAATAAACCTACACTACAGATCGTAATCAATGGCAAGCCCTATAATTTCGAGGTGGAGGGGGGAGCAGGAAATGGTGAGCCGTTAGAGAATCCTTTAAAATCTGGAAATTCTACGATAAATATACCATTACCAGCTGATCTCATTAAGAAAGGCGGAAATCAGATTACAATGACTGTCATAAAGGGAGGATGGGTAGAATTTGATTCCTTTAAACTGCTGGGGCCACAGCAAGTAAAGCTAATAGCCAATCGTTCTGTAATTGTTAAAAATGTACAGCAAGCTGAATTTGAGATCTTAAATGCAGGGAAACCCGTCCAAAATATGCTGGTTGATCTCTTGAAATTGAAAGATGATGAACAATTGAAAGTAGTCTTAGATGGAAAGAAAATTTATGAGAAAACACTTGAAAAAGGTGCAGCGAAATTGGAAATACCAATGCCTTATGTCGCTAAGGATATATGGAGTAAGTATGAAATTTATAGTAATGGGCAATTAATACAGTCTTCAACAATCAAGCGGGGCCCAAAAAGACTAGGTGGAGTTTCAGATTATGTGAACACGATGATGGGGGCAGCACATTCCAGATGGATGATAGCCCCGGGACCATGGATGCCTTTTGGCATGGTAAAGATAAGTCCAGATAACCAAAATATTGGCTGGCAGGCAGGTTATGAACCTTCTATCGAATCTATTGGTACTTTTAGCCATATCCATGAATGGACAATGGCTGGATTGGGTACATTTCCGACAGCAGGTCAATTGAAGACTCGGGTCGGAGATCAGTACAGTAAAAATTCAGGATATCGATCAGCGATAGATAAAACCAGTGAAAAGGCACCATTGGGATATTATGCTGTTCATCTGCTTGATCACGATATCGATGTGAAATTGACGGCTGGTACACGTTCCAGTTTTCAACAATATACCTACCATAAGTCGGACACAGGACGTATTATGATTGATCTTAAGGTTAACGGAGAATATGATTATAAAATTAAAGTCTTCTCGCTAAAAAAGGTTTCTGACTATAAGGTCGTAGGATATAGTAATCAATTATCTGAAAACGTTTGGTCCACGGATGCAAAACAGGATTATGTCGTATACTTTGTGATGGAGTTTGACAAACCTATCATAAACTATGGCACATGGCATAACGATCGGTTGACTGAACGGGCTGATTTGGTTGCTGATAGCGCTCAATTTGCGGGAATGTACGTGGAATTTGATGTGCATAAAGATAAGGCTGTACAACTGCGCACAGGGATTTCTTATGTGAGCTTAGCCAATGCGGAGGAGAATCTAAAAACGGAACTGTCGGAGCCATTCGGATGGTCGATTGATCGGGTCGTGGAAAACCAACATAAAGTTTGGGATGAACTTTTAAGTAGATTGGCGATAAAGTCTTCAGACTATTTTGAAAAAGAGAAATTCTATACAAATATGTATCGCACTTTGGCAAGCCGAAACACATTTAGTGATGTGAATGGTCAATGGAGATCTTCGGATGAAGTGATACGAACTTTAGCCCATAAAGGGGATCTCGCTTTAGGCTGTGATGCTTTCTGGAATACCTTTTGGAATTTAAATCAGTTTTGGAACTTGGTTACGCCGGAATGGTCCAATAAATGGGTCAGATCGCAACTTGCGATGTATGACGCAAATGGCTGGTTGGCGAAAGGACCGGCTGGAATGGAGTATATTCCCGTCATGGTTGCAGAACATGAAATACCGTTAATTGTTGGGGCATACCAGATGGGGATTAGAGACTACGATACTGAAAAGGCATTTGAAGCTGTTAAAAAAATGCAGACAACAAGTCCATTGAAATTTGAAGGTGGTTTTGCAGGTAATCGTGATTTGGATGTCTATTTAAAATATAAGTACGTTCCTTATGATTTGGGCCGGTTTTCCAATTCAATGGAATATAGTTTTGACGACTGGACAGTTGGGCAGTTCGCAAAATCGTTAGGAAAGGAGCAGGAGTACAACTATTTCAATGATCGCGGAAAATGGTGGAGAAACGCGATAGATGTCAGTAGTGGCTATGCCCGGATGAAGGATTCAAAAGGAGAATGGTATAAAGATTTTGATCCTTTTAAATCGGGAGCTAACCATCATTATGTAGAAGGAAATGCATGGCAACTGACCTTTTTTGTGCCACAGGATATTCCTGGGTTAGCTAAAATGATCGGACAGGATGTGTTTTTAAAACGATTGGAATGGGGATTTCCGGAAAGTGAGAAATGGCGCTACAATGGTCCCAATGATCAATATTGGGATTATCCTGTTGTTCAGGGAAATCAGCAATCGATGCATTTTGCCTATATTTTTAATTGGTTGAATAAGCCTTGGTTGACGCAAAAATGGAGTCGCTCCATAGGTGAACGCTATTATGGCCAAGGGGTTTCAAATGCTTATTTGGGAGATGAAGACCAAGGGCAAATGAGTGCTTGGTATATTATGAATGCTATTGGTTTATTTCAGATAGATGGCGGGACAAGAGTCAAGCCAATTTATGAAATTGGAAGCCCTCTCTTTGAGGAAGTGAAGATTAAATTGGGCGGTAAATACGGTAGAGGTGAACAATTTATTATCATAGCGAAAAATGCAAATAAGAAAAATATGTATATACAACGTGCTACATTAAATGGAAAACCGCTTAATACGTTTTATTTTGATGCTTCGGAACTTCTGAAAGGAGGTGAGCTTGTTTTAGAAATGGGCGCTACACCGAATAAGCAATGGGGACTGTATCAATAAAATATATTTATTGCTGGACCAAACCTGATGCGCATTGAATGATAACAACGATTTGTTAAAATTTGGTTAAACCATTCGGCCTAACATAAGAAACTCGTTTTTGATGACGTTATATCAGTAGTTTCATAATTTAGGTTAATAATTGGTTAGTTAGTAAAAGCCTGAAGTTCCCCACTT
Source organism: Sphingobacterium sp. UBA3519 (assembly GCF_002377215.1). NCBI lineage: Bacteria > Pseudomonadati > Bacteroidota > Sphingobacteriia > Sphingobacteriales > Sphingobacteriaceae > Sphingobacterium > Sphingobacterium sp. UBA3519. Next base: position 287,342 of record NZ_DFPI01000025.1, on the reverse strand, counting down.
CAGGCTTTTGTTGTTATTGACCATCATAAATCTCTTTGCTTAATATGTATAGTTTTGCTAAATCCTATTAACAAACGTAAAATCATCGATATAACGACAAGTACGATTTGTAAATCTTTGCGATTATCTGTAGTATTGTAGGTACACGCTAAAATGCGCGGCCTATGGTGTTTGCTTGAATGAAAGCAATTAACAATGTCGTCTATCAAGATTATATGATCAAATCTATTCGTTTTTTACTTTTAGGATTATTTCTTTGGGAGAACGTTTCTGCCCAAAAGCTTCCTACAGACTATGTCAACCCGTTTATTGGTACCAGTAATTATGGAACAACTAATCCGGGTGCTCAGGTTCCCAACGGCTTGATGAATGTTTCTCCGTTTAATGTAATGGGATCATCACTTAATGCATTTGATAAGGATGCAAGATGGTGGTCTACTCCCTATGAACATAGCAATAGTTATTTTACAGGTTTTTCTCATGTTAATTTAAGTGGGGTAGGATGTCCAGATATGGGAAGTCTGTTGTTGATGCCAACTTCGGGGAAATTGGAGGTTGATTATCATCAATATGGGAGTACCTATACACAAGAGGTTGCCCATCCGGGATATTATAGCAATATATTAAAGAAATACGGTATCAAGACAGAAGTTTCAGCGACAACCCGTGTAGGTGTGTCGAAATTTACTTTTCCAAAAGGACAGGCAAATATCCTACTTAATCTAGGCGAAGGGTTAACAAATGAAACGGGAGCAACAGTTCGTTATGTAAGTGACACCGAAATAGAAGGATCTAAATTGTTGGGCTCTTTCTGTTACACGAACAATCAGGCTGTTTATCCCATCTTCTTTGTTATGCGTGTCAATAAAAAACCGTCAAAAAGAGGATATTGGAAATTCCAGCGTGCCGGAGAAAAATGGGAAAACGATTGGAATAAAGATGCCGGAAAATATAAAATTTTTACGGACTATACCGATCAGCTTTCAGGCGATGATCTTGGTGCGTATTTTAGTTTTGACGTCAAAGAAAATGAAAGCTTAGAAGTACAGCTGGCCGTATCATTTGTGAGTGTTGAAAATGCGCGTAAAAATCTAGACGCTGAGCAAGCAGACTTTAGCTTTGAAAAAACGCAAAAGCACGCAGCTTCACTTTGGAATAATGCATTGTCAAAGATACAGGTCGAAGGTGGTACAGAGGACCAAAAAACAGTGTTCTATACGGCATTATATCATGCTATGATTCATCCAAATATCTTGCAGGATGTAAATGGAGAATATCCGGCAATGGAAACCCGGAAGACGCTCGTTGCAGATCACAATCGTTACACCGTGTTTTCGCTATGGGATACGTACCGAAATGTTCAGCCTCTAATGTCACTGGTTTATCCTGATAAGCAGGTGGGTATGATACGTTCCATGATCGATATTTATAAGGAAAGCGGTTGGATGCCCAAATGGGAGTTGTATAGTCGAGAAAGCTATACCATGGATGGCGATCCGGCAGTTCCAGTGATCGTTGATGCATGGATGAAAGGCATTCGGGATTTTGACGTTAATACAGCTTACAAAGCGTTTCTGAAATCGGCTACGACTACGGATTCGACAAATAAAATTAGACCAGACAATGCGGACTATGTGAAGTATGGGTATGTTCCACTGCGCGATTCATTCGATAATTCGGTATCTCATGCCATTGAATATTATGTTGCCGATTGGAACCTAGCCCAACTGGCCGCCTCATTGGGGAAAACTAAAGATGCTCAGCTTTTTGCTAAGCGAGCACAGGGGTATAAACACTATTATTCTTCGGAGTATGGGACTTTCAGGCCTATTCTTCCTAACGGCGAGTTTTTAAGTCCATTTAGCCCATTGATGGGCGCCAATTTTGAACCAAATCATGGTTTCCATGAAGGTAACGCTTGGAACTATAGCTTTGCCATACCATTTGATATACCTGGTTTGGTGAAGTTGATGGGCGGAAAGCAAAAATTTGTGGATAGACTGCAGGCAACGTTTGATAAAGGGTATTTTGATGTTACCAACGAACCAGATATGCTGTATCCACATGTGTTTTCGGAAATCAAAGGAGAAGAATGGCGTACCCAAAAGCTGGTTAAGGAAATTTTAGAAAAACATTTTACGAATAGCCCTGGGGGTATACCGGGAAATGACGATACGGGAACAATGTCCACATGGGCTTTAATGAACATGATCGGCATCTATCCTTTTTGTCCAGGTAGACCAGATTATACTGTTGTAACACCTGTTTTCGACAAAGTGACCATTCAACTCGATAAAAAATATTATCCAAATGGCGACAAAGTGACAATAAGACGTCAAAAAGAGGGTGCCGGAGATTATATCAAAAAGATCTTTATCGATGGAAAACCATTCAATGGATTTAAAATCAACCATCAGACTTTGGTCAATAGCAAGGATATTCTAATCGTTACTGGAAATAGATAATTAGGCAAACTAAATTGAAAAACTGATCTACACGATGAAATATATTAATTACGCGGTCTGTGCAGGCCTTTTGTCCTTAATGGGTTGCGCTTCACTAAAAAACTCCGATGAGACTTCTTATGCTGGGTATGTAAATCCTTTTATCGGAACGGATTTTATGGGGAATACATATCCTGGAGCACAGTCACCTTTTGGAATGGTACAGCTTAGCCCAGATAATGGACTGCCTGGCTGGGACCGTATTTCCGGATACTTTTATCCTGACAGTACGATTGCTGGTTTTAGCCATACACATTTAAGTGGAACCGGAGCCGGCGACTTGTACGACATATCTTATATGCCGGTTACCTTACCTTATCATGAAGCCCCGGCTCCCTTAGGTATACATTCCAAATTTTCGCATAAAGACGAAAAGGCTCACGCCGGATACTATCAGGTAAAACTTACTGATTACGATATAAATGTAGAGCTGACAGCAACGGCACGCTGCGGTATTCAACGTTATACGTTTCCAAAAGCCGAGTCTGCAGTATTTTTAGACTTAAAGAAAGCAATGAATTGGGATGCTACAACAGATTCACACATCGAAGTGGTTGATTCTGTTACTATCCGTGGTTACCGTTTTTCGGAGGGCTGGGCAAGAGGCCAACGCGTTTATTTTGAAACTCGGTTTTCTAAGCCTTTTATGGCCGTTCATATCGATAGTTCAGCAATATTATCCAGTGCTGATACAACGGCAAAAAGTGCAAAACGTATTGGTACAGCATTCAAAGCACGTTTTGATTTCAAGACAGCAGCTGGAGAACAAGTGACTTTAAGTACGGCCCTTTCGGGAGTAAGTATGGAAGGCGCTTCAAAGAACTTAAAAGCAGAAGTTCCAAATGATGATTTTGATTATTATTTAAAAGAGGCCGAACAAAATTGGAACCATGAATTGGGGCGGGTAGCAATCGAGACCAAAGACAAAGAGGAACAGGTTAAATTCTATACAGCACTATACCATTCGATGTTGGCACCGACAATTTTCAGTGATGTTGATGGTGCTTACATGGGGGCGGACCGGAAGGTACATCAGGCTGAAGGTTGGACCAATTATAGCACGTTCTCACTTTGGGACACCTATAGAGCTTCGCATCCATTATTTACCTATATAGACCCTAGTCGAGTAAATGATATGATTAAGTCCTTCATTGCCTTTTATGAACAGCATGGCCGACTACCGGTATGGAATATTTATGGGAGTGAAACGGATATGATGATTGGCAATCATGCCATTCCTGTCATTGTAGATGCATATTTAAAAGGAATTGGTGATTTTGATGCAATAAAAGCGTTAGAAGCCTGTGTTGCCACAGCTAATATTGATAATTACCGGGGTATAGGTCTTTATAAAAAATTAGGCTATGTGCCCTATGACGTAAAAGATGAATACAATGCCGAAAACTGGTCCTTATCACGAACACTTGAATATGCCTATGACGATCATTGTATCGCAATGATGGCCGATAAGATGGAAAGGAAAGATATTGCAGGAGCGTTTTTTGCGAGAGCTCAAAATTATAAAAATGTGTATAATCCGGCTACTTCATTTATGCAACCTCGAGATAGCCATGGTAAATTTATTACCCCGTTTGATGCGGAGGAATATAGTGCACATATTTGTGAAAGTAATGCATGGCAATATTTTTGGTCTGTACAACATGATATTCCTGGATTGATTAAACTTGTTGGTGGGCAAGAGCGCTTTGGACAGAAGCTAGATAGCATGTTTACATTTCATCCTTCCGACACCAGCAAGCTGCCAATTTTTAGTACAGGAATGATTGGGCAGTATGCACATGGTAACGAGCCGAGCCATCATGCACTCTATTTATTTAATGCGGTTGGACAGCCTTGGAAAACGCAGCAATATGCAGCCGAGGTAATGAACAAACTTTACTTGAATACACCTTCGGGATTAAGTGGAAATGATGACTGCGGGCAGATGTCGGCTTGGTATGTATTCAGCGCATTGGGATTTTATCCTGTAGATCCCATAAGTGGAAAATACGAAATCGGTACACCTTTATTTGAAAAAGCTGAATTGAAGTTGTCCAATGGAAAGAAATTTACCGTGAAAGCTAACCATGTCAGTAAAGCCAATATTTATATCCAAGCCATTACGATTGATGGTAAGCCTCTTGAAACAAGTTATATCACACACGAACAAATTATGTCCGGAGCGACATTGGTGTTAGAAATGGGCGAAAAACCGGGACCGATATGGTACAAAAATAAATAGGATCTATAAGTATATGGAGATTCATATGTGAAGCTCCCAAATAATTAAGAGAAGCCTCCAAATGAATATTAATCGATTTGGGGGCTTTTATTTTGTTGGCAGAATTAAGTTTTTGTAGAAATATGTCGTGCTACACAATGTTCCATTCGGGAAGAGCGCATAATTTGGGATATCGCCGACTTTCGTCCAGCCACATTTTTGATACATAATATAAGCCGGGCTATCGGTTACAGTATCTAGTACCAATAGTGTCTTATTTAGATCAATAGCTATATTTTCAATGTGTTGAAGTAAATTTTGTGCAATGCCCATTCTTCGAAAGTCAGTATGGACTAACATTTTGGCTACATCTGCACGATGTATTTGATTTGAGGGGAGGTCGATTTGGAGTTGAACGGTTCCTGCGATTCGATGCGTAGAAGCATCTTTTGCAATAATCAATATTGTTTTTTGCTGCTTGACCTTGTTCAGTACTTCAGTCCAAAATCTTTTTGCCTGCTCAACTGTTAGATCTTCCATAAAGCCTACAGAGGCACCTCCTTGGACAATATTAAAAGTCAGGTCTACTAATTCAGAAATTAAGGTAATGCTGGATTCGTTGACTTCTTCAACGACAAAATCTGTATTGGAAATAGGTGAGGAACTCATGTGTTTGATTGCGGATGAGATATAGAAAAGGAATTGATCGCTGTGTTATGTAAGAAAAGACATTCTGCTAATGATCGGCTTGGCTCTTCTGGTGAGAATTATAGTTAAAAATCGTTACTCGTTGCGGGTGAATGCATAATAGATGACGTATAACCAACCGAGTATCCCATGAATTAAAGCCCATAGTATGGATTTGTTGCGATCCCATGAGGTGACAACGGCAATGACAGAACCCAGCCCAATACCCGATTGGGTGATCGTCTGTGTCGTTGATTTACTTATCTCTTGGCCAAATACAATATCCGAGATGAAAAGAAAGAATATGAATAATGCGAGGTGTTTCATGATGGGTTTATTGAGCTCCTCTTATTTTGAGTTCTTCATTGATTTCTTTTATTCTTTTAAAATTGAGAATAACAATAGGAGATAAGGCGAAGGGAATCGCCATTAGTGCGCTGAATCCTTTGTTAATTGACGTATAGATCCCCATGCCTAATAGAATAAAGAGCATGGTGGTGAGCATCCATGTAATTACCAGCGCATTTTTTTTGTTGGTTTGAAGCTCTTCGTCAGTCATTCCGTTTAAAGGTCTGTTATTCATATTTCGGTGGTTTATAGTCTCTAAGTTCCGTAATTTTTTTTAAGAAACAAAGAATTTTGCCTTAAATGATGTGTGATTCTTAAATAAATATAGCTTTTTTTTCTGATTTTTTAAAAAATGATTAATTAAATGGCTAATATAGTAGGTTTCGAAGGACCTTTTTTACAATAATGCAGTATAAGGTGATTTTTATGGATTCCCTGTTTAGAAGAGTAGGCTTTTCATCTCTCAAAGAAATAAATAGTTTGTGCAAAGTAAGGATAAGCGTATTGCTTTTTAGCGAGCAGGTTGTACGGAAAATAACGAATCTTAAAACAACGACCACGAATATTAAACGAGACGGATAGGCTGGTTTAAAAAACTGTTATTTGTAAAAAAAATTAAGAAATGAGAATGCTAGCTTTAATCTTTATGCTATTTACCATGTGTTCCTGTAGGGGTAATTTGGATTTGGGGTACAATGAGAAAATGGCTAAGCTCTTTCATAGCTGTCGAGAAAAAATGGATGAGAGCTATGGAAAATTGCTAGAAGGGGAATATGATGTCGATAAATCAGACTATTCCTATCACATGACATTGAATGAGGCACGCGCTTTGAGTAGTTACATCAAAGGATTAAAATGCGAAGCCTCTCAACTGAAATACAGTAAAACTGCCGAAAGTTTTCACATCGCTTCAGTTGGTTACATGACAGAGATCGTTGATGGATATGGTATTTTATTAATTAAATATATTGATGAACAGAAAAAAGGGACTCGGAAAAGTCTGTTGCGGGAGATTACTGATGAAAAAGAGAAAATTGAAGCCTTAGCTGAGTCGTGTTTAGGACATCAAATAGCCTTCATGAATCAAGCTGGAATAAAAGTAGATAGTCAAACAGGAAAGTAGTTGAAATATATTTTAATTTTATAACCATGTTAATACGAAAAAATATGTGGTATTTGCTTATCATTTTACCTATGATGGCATTGTCCTGTAAGAGCAAAATAGCAGCGCATCAGTCAATACCCCCGTATTCATTAGCTGATACTGTGAAACCCGATTGGTATCGTGAATACTATGGTCGGGTTGTAATGATCGACAATGATTTTGTAACGCAGAAAGATGGCAATTATTTAGTAGATCTTCCTTTGCAGATCGTTCCGGATTCCACTTACGTTTTCTTTTTGAGTACTAAAATTCCAGTGGAGTTACTAAAAAAATCCAATGAATTCTATCCCGATCTTCAACATTTTGTACTGATTGTTCCCGATTGGAAGTTTTATGGTGAAGTCGCCGAAGAAGCTTCGAAAAATGGGATGTGTATAGAACCTGCGACAACCAATTTTTATTATTCCATAAAAAGAGAGGACGGTATGGTTAAAGTCGACAGTCTCCGGCTTTCTGGTCTTGATAACCCTAGATTAGATTTTGTTAAACCAATTTCAGCTAAAGGCATGCTTACAATTTATCGAAGAGACAGTTACGGATCGGTTTGTTGCCCGCGTGACCCGAAATGGGATAATGCAGACAAGGATGAGCTTTTCCTACGTGATTTTGAACACCGCAGTCACCTGAAAGTAACTAAAGGGCGGTATGTGCAGATGGAAGGTAAAGAAGGCGAAAAAAGTATCTATTATACCTTACCGGGATTATCTTCAGCACAGCGATTGGAATTTTTAGCAAATAAATATGCGCAATGGATTGCCAATAAGGATACGGGGACAAGGACGATTATACCACAGTTATTTGCACCACAAATTATACCGATGGTAACTGAGGGCTTTAACAAAATGAAAGAATTACCATAAAGTCAAAAATAGTGCGATTTGGTTCTTTCCGGAACAGCATGTTGTTTTTTTTGATGGAGATAAAGCTATTCTGTTAGCTTTATCTCGAACATTTTATCCCAGTTTTTACCGGTAACAAAGAAGGTGTTTGATCTTTTATTGTAAGCGATACCATTTAATACATCTAAATCCACATGCTGTGTTACATGCTCACGTAATTTGGATAGATCGACTAAAGCCTCCACTGTACCTGTTTTAGGGTCTATTCGTCCAATGACATCCTCCATAAAGAAATTTGCATAGATTTTCCCTTTTACCCATTCCATTTCATTGATTTGATCCACGATGGCCGTGTTCGTTGCTGCACGGATATAATCCACTTTTGAGAAATCATTTGGATTAAGTGTATAGATATAATCAGAACCATTCGACATGAATAAGTTTTTACCGTCAGAAGTTAAGCCCCAACCTTCCATTGGCTGAAAGTAAGGAAGTGTCTTAATAACAGAAAGACTGTTTATATCGTAGAGGTAGGCTAGATTGTTTTTATAGGTTAATTGATATAATTTTCCATTTAGGACGGTAGCACCTTCGCCAAAAATTGAATCATCCAATTCATTTTTTTTGATGGGCTGACCCGTTTTAGGATTAACAATACGGATACTCGATTTCCCCTTATTTCCACTTGGACCAACCCCATTCCCAGTACTTTCGATCAAATTATCACCGTAAAACTCCAGTCCTTGTGTGAAAGCTTTGGCATCATGTGGATAAATATTCACAATGCTATAACTTAGCAAAAGCGGAGGGTTAGAGGCGAATAGATCGATGTTGACCGAATTTTCTTCTCGCTTTCCATTACTAAATACGACAGCTTTAATAATTTGCTTACCAAATTTCTCCTGTTTTAATGAATAATTGAAGGGCTCATTTCCGACGACCTGGCCAATCTTTTTATCGTTTATAGCGTAAATAACAGAGTCTATTTTGGATGTGTTTTTGCTATACATCTTTAATATCAGATCCTCACCCCGCGTATAGTGCTGTTTAATATTGTCAAAGGTAAATGTCGGATTTTCATCAGCATGTTCGGACTGGGAACTTAAAGTTGTATTGGTATTGTTGCTTTTATTTCCGGTACAACTGCCCAAAATGGCGCCAATAATGAAACAAATGAGGTACGATTTTTTTTGCATTGATATAGTGTGCTTGATTAATTATCCACTAATAAACTAGAAAACAAGTTGCTTAAAAATAGCTGTTGCTGTACTACTTGTTTCTCAAACTTAGATAAATTGTTTTTTATATGCAATTCAATTGCAGACCAATACAAAGGATAATTCGTCTATGAAAAAAAAAATGAACCATTGCATGCTGCTCGATTGTTATAAGGGTATGGAAAAATCATATTTTACTGGAACGAGCGGTATCCTTTTACCTTACAAGAATAAAAGTTATTATCCTGAGGAGTTACAGGATAAAAGTCGATTGGCTGTATACAGTTTACTATTTAACTCATTGGAAGTAAACAGTTCTTTTTATAAAATTCCCAGAGAAGAAACAGTCAGAAGATGGTCCGAAGAGACGACCGATGATTTTCGTTTCACCTTTAAACTATGGAAGGGAATTACGCATCAAAAAGAACTTAAGTTTGATCCACAGGATGTCGCTAGATTTCTATCTGTTATTGACGCTATCGGCCAAAAGAAAGGGTGCTTGCTCATACAATTACCACCATCTTTTAAATTTGCTTCTATTGGAATGCTTGTTGAACTGCTGGATTGTATTGCCCAGGATAAGAGAAGTGAAAAATGGCAGGTATGTGTAGAATTTAGGGACCTTTCCTGGTATAGAGAAGAAACTTTCGAACTTTTAAAATCCTATGAAATGCATCTGGTTATTCATGATAAGGATATGCAAGGTATGCGTCTTCAATATGCGGATGCAAAGATAATCTATATGCGCTTTCATGGCCCAAATGGTGACTATAAGGGAAGCTATTCGGACAGCCTATTGTTGGAATACAGTACCTATATTAACGAATGGATTGCAGCGGGAAAAGAAGTCTATACTTATTTTAATAATACAATAGGAGCGGCACTTCCTAATCTAAAGACATTAGCCTCGTATATCACTGCGAACAAAATATTTCCTGCTTAAAAGGTGTCTTTTTTTAAAGTACACTGCCACGGATATATTCATTTCCCATATAGCCGTCCCAGCCTTCATGTTCACGCATAATCCGCTGATAAGCATTGGTCAATGCTTGAGTTTTCGTAAATAAGGGAATACCTCTCCGGATGCAGTCGTGATCAGCGTAAGTCCCAGCATTATCGTGCCATTGTAGCCAAGCAAGTAATTCTTGTCTTTTCATCAGCATTAATCTATCGAATAGTGTCTTATCTTTTAAGTTCATGAGCTGATAACGCCAATCTGTGCGATGCGATTCCATAGCTAGAATTTTTGGAAGCTGATGCGCTATGATCTGTTTAATAAAAGACTCCATAATCTGAAATTTTAGTTGTTAAAGATGAGTTGTGCGTGTGTATTCGAAAAGGCATTGTATCTTCTTTTCATGTGGATGCGCAGGATTTCTTTATGGATATACGCGACAGCCTTTAATTTGGAAAGCTGCTGCACGCCATTTTCAATACATTTACGATCGGTATAGTTTCCTTTTGGATCATGCCATTGTAGCCAATCAAGGAGTATTTCTCTTTCTAGATTCTCGAGTCTCTGATGTAAGCCGATTAATTCACTTTCCCGGAGTTGTTCTCGCCAGTCAGACCAGATCGGACCTGACACCATCCCTCGCTTCTCTTTGAATTTATTTTCCATATTTTACGTCGAATTTGAAGATCTAAAATTTGTTAGATGACTAGCTTACTGATAATAGCATTGCCAAGTTTACTTTTCATAAATAACTCAATTTGTTTCAGCAATTCTGGACTTACTTCGGGGACTCTTTCTAAATCTCGTATAAACCACTTCTGAATGACAGGTGTTTGTTTGGAACGTTGGTCAAATTTAACCACTTCAGCCCGTGATGATTTTCCAGCCGGATCGTAGTATGACCATAGTACAATGAAAATCGTATTTGGATCCTCATCGGGATGGGGGGTATGAAAGCGAACGATGTCACCTACGTGTAAATCCTTATTGTCATATGCTGCGCTGTGTTCCATAAAAGCATTGTCTAAAACTGATATTCAAATATACTAAAAATATTAGTATAAAAAAGTTTTTGCTAAAAATTTTATACTTCATCTAACAGGCTGTTGTTTTTTTATAGTTGGAGGCATGTCTTAGTGATTTGTGCTTTTACTTCGATTTTATTGTTTTTATGAATCTGAATTTCAGTTCCTTTTCTTGTGGGTAGAAAAGATGGACAAATATAAAGGGGAACTATTCGAAGGGAATTTTGTGAAGGCTGCGCATAGAATAATAGCTAGGTGAAAAGTAGATGTGTCAGCGCGAGTTTTATGCTTAAGAATTTCACTTGTTGTAACATTTTTTTCAAAATTTCGGTAATTTGACCTTAAAGACATAATATGGCAACTCTACCTTATCAGCTCCCTTATTCCATTGCGGGTCTTTAAAGAGCTGTGCACAAGAGAAATAGAGGTATCCATCTCCGCTGATACCCATAGAATCGGGCCATAGTATTCGGGAGTCCCTTACCAGGGTATTCACATTTCCCTCAGGATTTAAATATTTAATACTATAATCTATTGACGATGTGAGATAAATATTTCCATCAATGTCTGCTAGTAAGCCATGCGTGATTCCGACTTCTCCTTTGTCTTCCACTTTTGCCTCCAATTCTTGATCCGTCAGCCCTGCGTCGGCTAAAAATTCTGTTGCAATACAGTACAAATGGGTCTGATTGATGGCTTTGAAATATAAATATTTAAAGTCGTGACTCAATGCTATGCCATTCACGTTGGAAGAAAAAGGCTTTCCATTTTCACTACGCATTTCAATACCATTATAGCTTAATAATACATCAGGATCAGCCAGCGTAAAACGGCTTCCAGTTAAAGCCTTTCTAGTCAGTCCAGTTTTAAGGTCTAAAATAATGATGGCCGCTTGGCCGGGATCGGAGAGATAGGCTAAATTTCGCTTGTGATCAATACGCATATCATTTAGACCTGATTTGGTTTTATCAAGGTCGTCGAAACGATAAATATGTTCAATTTGATTTGTATTTGTATTGATTTTTAATAATTTAAACTGGCCTTGATTTGATTTTTCATCTTTGCCAAAAATTGATCCAGCAGCAGATGGTTTAGAATCCAATACCCAGAGATTGTCCTCGGTATCGACAAATATATCCTGAACATTTACAAAGTGGGAATTCTCTTTTCCTTCTAAATTCCATTCTTCATTTGGATAAGGAACAGGTTTTCCATTGATGATTTCAGTAAGTGCATACTGATAATTTTTAGCTTGTTTTGGGAAGGAAACAAATAATCGATTGTTGGAGCTAGCGCTAACACCGATCGGACGGTACGGGCCTAAAGCTGCTGCGACCTCCAATTTCGGGGCTGTAGTATCATTAACTTGTGCCAGCATAGTGAGAAAAAAGATGTGACAGAATAAAAAACTTAATATGAGCCGTGTTCGCATATTCTTGTTATAATTTAACCTTACTATATTACTTTGGACTGGTCCCATTAAGCAATAAACAGCGATTTTTTAGTTACGTAAAGAGACCGCGCTCTCATAGAAGAACCTTCTATTCTCAATTATTGTTTGTCCTTTTCTTCAAATAATACTTTTTTACACTGCTCAGCATATCGTGTGTTTCATGTCGATACGAATCCGCTTGGATTTAATTTTCTGAGCGACTAGAAAAGTTGGGATTGGTCTCGGTGATTAAAAGGAGGTGATTTACAAGCAGATTTCTTGCAAGAGCTTTTCAACCTCCTGGGCATGGGTGACTGTCATAAAATGTCCCGCACCCCTAATGATAAAGTTGGGCTTTACATTTTTGATGGGGATAATATGATCTCTACTACCATGTATATGAATTAAATTGTCCGGAACCGAATTGTTTTTCCATTGCAGAATTTGATGTATTGCCCAGTTCATAAAGATGGGGTCTGTATCGTATAAAATCTGTTTTAGCAAGCGGGAATCTTCTTTGTTACGTATGCCAAAAAAGTAATCTGATAGAAAACAATGGAACTTTAGTAACGGACTAGGAACCAGTTTGTTGATTTTGAGTCTGCCTGCTAAGCGATACAGTTTGGGTAATTCATGCCGTCCTTTGGCTGAAGCAAGCAGGATAATTTGTTTTGTTTCGATAATCTTGGCAATTTCTATTGCAAGCATTCCTCCAAAGGAAAGCCCAACGAGGATGGGGTTCTTTGCAGTAATTTTAGTCGATATTCTTTTTGCATAAATAGACAGTGGTTCATTGGGGCTTGGTGTAATCCAATCTAGATAGGTTAGATCAAGCGAGCCAAAGTCTATTTTGCTGAATACACGTTGATCTACACCCAATCCGCTGATGACATATATTTTGGTTGCGGTGATTTTCATTTAATCAAGTGTCTGTATCCATTTGCGGAGACAAGGTGCTGAATTATCGCTACAAAACAGGGGCAAAAATTGATTCGAAAATCAATTTTTGCCCCTGTTTATACTATTGAATAACGTAAATATTAAATAACGTAATTTTAATCCACCTAATCGCTCGAGCTTACTAAGATAAGCTCGCCAAACTCTTCGCTTCAAAAGTCGATAATTCGTTGTATTTTTCGGCTTGCACTTTTTTCACCCAATTCGGATCTTGCAAGATCGCCCTGCCTACAGCTACAAGGTCAAAATCGCCACGTTCGTAACGACGAACCAGTTCATCCAGTGAAGCGGGAGAGGACTTGAACTCCGAATTTGTAAATACATCGCCAAAATCTTTGTCAAGACCTACGGATCCAACCGTGATTGTGGGTTGTCCTGAAATTTTTTTGAGCCATCCAGCGAAATTTAAGTCGCTACCTTCAAATTCCGGCTCCCAATAACGACGTTGGCTTCCATGAAAAATGTCGACACCGGCATCTGTCAATGGTAGGATCCAGTCTTCCATCGCTGCGGGGGTGGGAGCAAGCTTGGCTGTGTAGTCTTGCTGCTTCCATTGTGATAGACGTAGAATGATTACAAAATCAGGTCCAACCGCTTTTCGCATTGCTTTGACGACCTCAACCGCAAATTTAGAGCGCTCCTTAATTGTTTTTCCACCAAATTCGTCTGTTCTGTGGTTCATTCCTTCCCAGAAAAATTGGTCGATCAGATAGCCATGGGCGCCATGGATTTCAAAAGCATCAAAACCGAGGTCTTTTGCAGATTTAGCAGCGTCAGCGTAAGCTTGTATCGTGGCCTCTATATCCGCTAATGTCATTGTATCTGGGCTTTCAAACGCAGCGGGCGGAGTCCATTGCATAGGAGTATAACCAACATGCCATAGTTGAGGGGCTATTTTTCCGCCTTTTTCGTGCACTGCATCCACGATATTTTTCCAGCCGGCCAGTGCTTGGTCACCGTAAAAGTTTGGGATATCCTTTAAATTCTTTGATGAAGGTCGTTCGATAACGGTACCTTCCGTCAAAATTAAACCGACATCTCCCGCGGCACGACGCTCGTAATATCCCGCTACAGCGCTGTCGGGAATTCCATCCGTCGAAAATGCTCTCGTCATTGGTGCCATTACAAAGCGGTTTTTGAGTGTTAGATTTTTGTACTCAAATGGATTAAAAAGTGTTTGTATGCTCATTTTTCTCGTTTTAAATCGTGAATCTTCACAAATATATTTTAAATAGTATATATTTGTAACTATTATTAGTATAAACTAGTTACCTTCGTGTAACTATTTTGAATATATTCAAATGAAAAGGACTGAATTTAAAAGTTGTTCCTGTGCCATGCAGCGTTCCATGGCAATTTTAGGTACCCGGTGGAAGCCTGTGATTATCTATACTTTGCGCGATCGAAAAGCCCGATTTGGTCAATTGGATGCGCTCATCGAACATATTTCTCGAAAGGTTTTGACCAGTTCATTAAAAGAATTGGAAGAGGATGGCGTTATTTTGAGAGAAGAGTACAAGGAGCTCCCACCACGCGTAGAGTACTCTTTGACAGAAAAGGGCAAGGCTTTAATACCTATTATGTGCCAATTGGCAAAATGGAATGAAGCCTACTATGAAGAGTCTGTATCACCAGAATTGATCGTGTAGAAATTATAATCTAAATACATCGATCTTGCTTCGCTTTTACGCTATCGCTGCCGAATGGAATAGTATTGTGTCAACCGGTTTGGCCTGTCCGTTTTCTATTGCTTGCCAGCGCGGGACTGTTGATCACAATAAATGAAATTTTCATATTTATTTAAAATTTAAGTAATATTGAATTGTGAAAAACAAGGTAAACCAAGAATTTAGCAAGCAAGATTTTTTAAAATCTTTTCGGGAGGGCAGAAGGGATGGTTTACAGTTTCTGTACAAAACTTTCTATAGTCCAATGTGCTATTTTTTAGAAAAGATGAATCTTGATAAAGGTACCATCGAAGAAATCGTGCAGGATGTATTCTTAAAGCTTTGGGAGCGCCGGATAGATTTTGATCATGTTGAATCAATCCGAGGTTTTCTCTACACAAGTTGTAGAAACGCCGCTTTAAACAGGATCCAACAAGAAAATAGAATTCAACAAAAAACCAATTTTTATACGTCACAGGTCGATCTGGTCGATTTACCGATCAGCCATCAAATGATCTATTTGGAGACGCTTCGAACGATCCATGATGCCATTGATACCCTGCCTGAGCAATGTAAGCAAGTGATGCGTAAGTTGATTGTTGAAGATTTAAGCCCACAGGAAGCAGCGATCTCCTTAGGACTAACCACTAGTACGATTTACAATCAAAAGAAAAGGGGAATTGAACTTTTGAGATTAAGACTCAAGCCTGACCGGTTTTTTTGCCTACTTTTGCTTTTACTCTATTATTAGAAAATTTATACTTCTGATACATAGGTTTTTGTGAAAATATCTACCACCTCTTTAGAGAAACGAAATCAAAATATTGTTTTAAGTATATAGAGCAATATGGAGCAAATACCCCAACATATCATTTATTTACTGAGCAAATCCAAGCTGGAAGGATTGCGCGATGACGAAAAATTAAAGTTGGACTTATGGCGGTCCGAAACTGATGCAAATAAGGGGCTATGTGATCTGATTGACAACAAAGATCAAATGCAAGCGGATTTAGACGGGATAGCCCGTTATGATTGGGAGGAATCATTTGCCCTCTTTGAACAAGATTACCTCAATACCTCATACACTTAACCTTTTTATAAACGTATGTTGTCCTATGGTATCGCCGCGGCGTTGATTGGATTACTCGTGTTGTTTTTTATACATAATCTTTCGGATACGGTCTATCAGGAGACTCCGGATAAAGATATTCAACCCGCTCAAATGACAGGGGTAGTACGTCTAGGAAATGGAAATTCAATTTCGATGGCTCCAGGAGATACTTTATTATCGTTTGTATCACCCGTTAAAAATAAAGCGGCACGAGTGAATAATTTATTCGCTGCGACACCCAAGGGTGGGAAAATGACCATGCTATTACCTGATGGAACCAAAGTATGGATGAATGCCAAAACGCAGTTGGATTATTATGAAGTAGATAGTATGCGGGAGGTTCGTTTGGTGGGGGAGGCTTATTTTGAAGTTGCCAAAAAATATTTACCATGGGAAGGTGAGGTTCCAAAACTGAAACCTTTCGTGGTACAAGCAGGGAAGATCAATATCTCCGTATTGGGGACACATTTTTATGTGAAATCAACCAAGAATATAGAAGACTTTAAAACGACATTATACGAAGGTAAAGTTAGGGTTCGACAGGGCGACAGGCAGATTATACTGTTGCCAGGGGAAGAATCGTATATCAAACTCGGTCAAATTGAACGACGAATAATTGATCTTGACGCGCGCAATGCATTGAAAGACGGATATTTCGTGTTCAATTCGGAGACTTTAGGGGGTATTATGGATGAGTTAGCGTCTTGGTATAATGTAGATGTCGTCTATCTCGATAACCAAATAAAATCGGAAAAATTTGAAGCGATGTTGTCTCGTAACAGCAGTCTGAAAGATATCATCAACGTACTGGAGAGTACCGGGAAAATTAAGTTTAAATTTAAAGGAAAGACCATTTATGTAGACAAAACAACCTAAATGAAAAGACGAAACCCTAAACGCTTGCAACATTTAGGGCTTCAGATCAAGTAATTCTAACTGTAACAGAATTTTAATTCTTAACCTAAAACAAAACTATAAAAATTATGCACAACTTGGTCGTGCCCTATACGATCAAACGCAACAAATGAAAAACAGCGATCGCCCAGATATTTGGGGTAGGCCGCAATGGAGGGGAAACATTATGCGCATATCGCTTACAAAACCATACTAATGTCTTGTTGTTTGCTTCATGTTGGAGCTAAAACGTATGGACAGGACGTATCGATACAGGAGAAATCAGTGTCGTTGAGAAAGGTTTTTTCAGAGATCAATAAGCAGACTGGCTATTCTTATGTATGGGCGGCCACAACTATTGATCCAGATACAAAGGTTAACTTAACCGTTAAAAAAGAATCGTTGGGAAATGCTCTTGGGAAGTTATTGGACGATTTGGATCTCGATTTTGAGATCAAGGGGAAGATTATTGTCGTACACGAAAAATCTCAACAGACTCAACGATCGATCACTAATCAGTTAATGACGGTAAAAGGTTTTATTGTCGATTATAACAACAGACCACTTCAAGGTGCAACGATTCGTGTAAAAGGTGTTCCAAAAGGAACCGTTACAGATCAGCATGGTCATTTTGAAATTAATGGCGTTAGTTTAAATAGCTTTTTGGACATTACCATGGTCGGATTTGCTCCACTTACGATTGCAGCTAAGTCCGATTTGGGTACGATTACCTTAAGAGCCTTGGATGAGCAATTGCAGGAAGTGAACATTACAGTCAATACAGGATACCAAAAAATAAGCAAAGAAAGAGTAGCAGGCTCAATTGCTCAGGTGACAGCCAAAGACATGGAAGGACGGCTTCAACCTAATTTATTGGACCGGATCGATGGATTGTTGCCCGGGCTAAATTTGGTGCGAAATACTTCAAGTCCACAGAATTCGAAAAATAACCTGGGTATCGAGGTTCGTGGACGCTCCACCATCAACGCACAGGCTGCTCCGCTAATCGTTGTTGACGGTATGCCTTTTGAAGGTGACTTAACAGCTATTAATCCCAATGATATTGCTTCCATAACCGTTTTGAAAGATGCTTCGGCAGCCTCCATTTATGGCGTTCGTTCCTCTAACGGTGTTATTGTTATTGCGACAAAAATAGGCTCCGCAGGCAAAACAAAGATTGATTATAGCAATACGCTTTCTTTTAGAGGACTTCCAAGCCGTAGCTACCTCAATCAGATGAGTAGCGCTGAACTGGTCAACTTTCAAAAGGAAATGTTTAATTACCGTTCGGGAGATTATGCAGTTATTGACCCGAGAAAAGCGATGAACGACGTTTATCGAATTTTGTACGATCGCAAAGGTGGAGTAATTTCGGAAGAAGAGATGGAAAAGCGGCTGGATGTATATCGAAATCGTGATCGCTTTAGTCAAATGGATAAATTTCTGAATACGACCCGATTCGATCAGCAGCATAATCTCGCTATTTCGGGAGGATCCGATCGTTATACATACCATTATTCCCTCAATTATACGCAGCCGGGAGATTACAATAAGGGACGGGCGACAAACAAGGAGCTGGGATTTAGTCTGAAAAATAATTTTAAGTTTACCGACTGGTTTAGTTTACGCGCAAATGTATTGGGGAAAAACCAAAATAGAGAGGGTGATATTGGCTTCAATTTCTACGATAACTATATGGGAGGCAAAGCATCCTATTATCTGCTTGAAAATGAGGATGGTTCTCCAGCGCAATGGTATAGTTCAAAATCTCAGTTTGAGATTGATCGCTTGAATGCGCTGGGACTGGAAGATGAGACCTATATTCCTTTAAATCATGTTGCCGCGATTCACGAAAAGTTCTATAATAAATACCTTAACTTAAATTTTGCTGCAAATTTTAAGATTATCAAAGGACTGGACTTCGATATGTCCTATCAAAGTGAACGGACCGAAGGGTATAATGGCACATTGAATAGGAAAAATGCCCAATCGGTTGTAGGTATGGTGAATGACGCTACCCAAATCGGAAAGGACGGGGCAATCAAACGCAATATTCCGCAAGGGGGACAATTTGCTGAACAACGTAATGATGTCAATAGCTATACCTTACGTGGCCAATTTAATTATCAAAATAATATTCAGGGAAAACATGAAATTGTCGCAATCGCCGGTGCTGAACGTAGACAGATCAATAACCGATATACGAATATTTACAAGTATGGTTACGATGAAAATAGCCTAGTCTACAAAGGAATTAATGAAGAGCTTTTTGGTATTCAGATCCAAAACACACAGGCGCTTTTTAATAGCTATACTATTTCGAAAAAAGAGACTGGATTTAAGGATCTAGTCGATAGATTTGTTTCCTTCTATGCCAATGGATCTTATACCTATGATCGTAAGTTGACTTTGAGTGGAAGCATCCGGATGGATCAATCTAATTTGTTTGGAACAAATATCAAAAATCAATACAAACCTCTTTGGTCCATAGGCGCTTTATATCATCTGCCAAGAATTGATTGGGAACCATTAGATCGTTGGTCGGTACGTGCGACTTATGGTGTAAATGGAAATGTCCCAAAGGATAATGGACCATATTTGATTTCGAGGGTGAATAACAATCTGAACTACTTTAACGGTGAAATGCAAGCCTACATTGATTCTCCGCCTAATCCATTGTTGCGATGGGAGCGAACAAAAGTATTCAATGTTGGTTTTGATTTCTCACTATTTAAAGATAGACTTACAGCTACTCTTGATATCTACAATAAGAAAACTTCTGATTTATTGGGGAATACGCCGTTGGATCCAACTTTGGGATGGGATATGGTGTTGCTTAATTATGCTGATATGCAGAATAGCGGGATCGAGTTGGGGCTGAATGGTAAGATGATTCAACGTGAAAACTTCAGCTGGAACAGCACAGTGAATTTTAGTTACAACAAAAATAAGATTACCAATCTATATGTTGAACAGAATACCCCATACTATTACTATTATGCTCCCCAAAATCGGGTTGGAATCCCAATGGGTAGTTTATATAGCATAGATTATGCGGGATTAAATGATAAGGGACGACCTTTGGCACGAAAGGCTGATGGTAGTCTGGTCGAGACCACGCAAAAATTGACTGTCGATGATTTAATCTATGAAGGTACGACAGTACCTCCCTACACTGTTTCTTTCAGAAATGGATTTAAGTATAAAGATTTGACGCTTTCCTTTATGTTTATTTTCAATGGTGGCCATGTGATGCGGGGAGTTCATCCAGAGTTCTTGAGTAAATACGCGGAGCTTAACTACAATAATAACTTCGACAAATTATGGTTGAACTATTGGAAGAACCCAGGTGATGAAAGTAACCCTGATATTGTTCCCGCATTTGTTTCTGCTGCTTCAGGCAATATTTCCGATATTTTCAATGCTGCACATAAATTTGTTCAGAAGGCTGACTATATTAAATTGCGCGATATTTCATTATCCTACAACCTTCCTGCACAATGGATTGCACCGACAAAACTTTCTTATGTGCGTCGAACAGGACAGGTATTGAATGCATGGCGTTGGGTCGCTAACAAGGATAATCTTGATCCCGAGGTTTGGGCTGGGTATAGTACGGTAACGAGTCCAAGTAGAGGGATACAAGCACCAATAATTTACAATTTAGGTGTATCTGTAGGATTTTAATAAGAAAATATCATGAGAAAAATATATATAGGATTGCTATTCGGTTTATTGACATTGAATAGCTGTAACAAATACTTGGATATTAAACCAAAAGGTTTTACAATTCCAGAGAATCTGAATGATTACAAATTGCTTCTAAACGATCAATCTTTAGTAAGGGCTTCCGCTGTTTATCCGAACTATTTAGTAGATAATTTACAGTCCGGAGATCCTCAGGATGTACAATCGGCAGCAAGCTATGACTATTATGACTATGTAAAAAAACAACTCTATAGCTTTGCTCACGGTGCGATATTTGAAGATGGCCAGTATGATCCATACTGGGAATCGGCTTATAGCCACATATTCACTTACAATGTTGTTATTAACAATGTATTGGCAGCAACAGAGGGATCGGAAGCCGAAAAGAAAAGGGTTTGGGCTGAGGCTAAGGTCGGTCGTGCATTTGAATACCTTAGTCTAGTGAATATCTATGCCGCTCATTATAATCCTGCAAGTGCAACAAAAGATCTAGGGGTACCTTTGGTGCTGAAAGAGGATATCAATCAAAAATACGAACGTGTATCTGTTCAGGCGATCTATGATCAGGTAGTTAGCGATCTTAATGACGCGTTGCCAAATTTGAGTACAGTGCAGTCAAATAGATTTCAAGCAGTACGTTCCGTCGGTTTCTCTTTTCTAAGTCGGGTTTATCTCTATCAGGGAAAATACAAAGAGGCCCTTGAGAATGCAAAACAAGCACTTGCTGTGAATAAAACGCTCATTGATTATAGTTTATATACCAATAAAGACAAGACGACTTGGGGACGAGTTTGTCTTAAAACAGATAATTCGGTTCAATTTCCCGATTCCAGAACGAATATGGAGGCTGTATGGTCTCGATTGGGAACAAGTTCCCTAGGTAGCCCCAATGCCGAATTTTATGCCTCTAAAGAGCTGATAGAAACATACGCCAAAGATTTGCCAGCAGGTGCAACCGACAAACGTTATGAATTATTTTTCTGTCGCGATCAGGCTTCTTTAGGTGCTACTATTGTAAAATTTCCAGGACGGGTTCTTTTTGCTCCCTACGTCGAATTTAGCACAGGATTTAATACGCCTGAATTGTTTTTGATTGCTGCGGAAGCAGCTGTTCGGACGGGTAATACGGCGGAGGCACTAAGCTTCTTGAATACATTAAGAAATAGCCGAATAGAGAATAATAAAGCGTTAACCTCAACGGATCCAAAAATTGTTTTACAGACGGTACTTGACGAAAGACGTCGTGAAATGCCCTTTATGGCATCCGATAGGCTGATTGATTTGAAACGACTCGCTATAGCAGACAATTTTAAGAAGTCAATCCAATATCCATTGGCAGGGAAAGTTTTCGAAATGGAATCCACGGATGCCCGGATGATACTTCCGGTTCCCCCAAAGGTACTTTCGTTGAATCCGGGAATTCCCCAATACGAACGCTAAAAAATTAGATGTAGACCACTCATTCCTAATCAATTTCTATCAACATGGAAATTGATTAGGTTCTTAATAAAAAAATATGAAAAAGATACTATTGACAGCACTGGCTTTTACACAGTCGATGCTATTGCTCGCACAAGAACATATACAGTTTCAGAAGATCACTTTTGGCCAGGCAAAGGAATTGGCCAAGCAAGAAAATAAACTGATTTTCCTGGATGGATTTACCTCCTGGTGCGCTCCCTGTAAATGGATGGAAGGAAATGTGTTTTCACAACCTGAAGTCGCTCGTTATTTTAATAGCAGGTTTATCAATACTAAATTTGACTGCGAGATAGGAGAGGGTGTAGACATTGCTAAATTATACCAAATCAGAAGTTTTCCCACGTATTTATTTTTAGATGGGCAGGGGACATTGATCTATAGAACCCAGTCTCGCATGGAAGCTGATTTGTTCCTGAAACAGGCAGAGCAAGCTAATGATCCCAATTTTCAAATCCCCAACTTGCGTAAATCGTACGATTTGGGTATGCGGGAGTCTAATTTTCTAATCCGCTATATTAAAGTGATGGAGCAAACCGATAGTCAAGCAGCAAATGCAGCGAAAAAGGCATTGGACAGCGTGGCTACCGATAAATTTTTGAGGAGCCCAAACGGATGGGAAACCATAAAAATGATGGCACAAAGCCTGGATGATCGTTACGGAAAATTTTTTGAGTCGAACAAATCTTATTTTAAAAGCATAGCAGTGCCGGCGGATTTTGCGAAAAAAGAGGCACAGCTGCTACGTTATGCCATGTATGGCTATATTAGAGATCATAAAGTAGATGAGTTTAATGCTGGCCTAGCCTATTTTGAAGGCCTAAAAGATCAAGAACAAAAAATAGAAGCTGCACTGTATAAAGTAGAATGGACCGCTGCACATGGTACCCATAAGGAGTTTGTTACCCTCACGAATGTCTTAAGAAAAGGCCTGCTCAAAAATGAGGACGAGAGATTGAGCTTTATTGCCCGCCGCAATGCCAATGCAAAAGGAAATATTGCAAATCCAGTTATCCTAAAACAATGCTATGTGCTGGCCAAACAGGCAGTCGAATTGAATCCCTCAAGTTATTCCAATCAAGGAACATTGGCCGATATTTGTATCGCATTGAAAAAAAAGAAAGAAGCTGTTCAAGCTGCAGAAGCTGCGCGTGGATTGGCGGAACTGGAAACTTCAAAAATTATTAAACTGGCCGATGCTCTTGTGGCACGTGCTAAAGCACTGTAATAGTCAATATGAAAAAAATAGCTACATCCATATTCTTGGTTTTAAGTTGTCTTGGGACAGTATCGGCTCAAGGTCAGCGTTTTCAATTAACAATAAAGGGAAAACAATTTCCCGCAAAATCTAAAGCATTTGTTCGCTACATCGTGGACAGAAAATTGACAATTGACTCTATTAATTTTGGATCCAATGATGTGATCTATAAGGGGGAAATTATGGAACCAACGCAAGTCATGTTATTTTATTCCAAAGATGGAGCTTCCTTCTGGAACCGCAAAGGTGGCCCGATGGAGCGTCTTACATTTTACGTAGACCCTATGGAACCCAATACGCAAATCACTGTTCAACGTCCTTTCGAGTCTTCCTTGGTGAAAGGCGGTAAACTGCAGGTAGCCTATAAGCAGTATCAAGATTATTTAAACTCCTATGAGAAAAAGCTTATGGTTCAGCAGTCTAAAAGAGCTGATTTGTATCAGTAAAAAAATCGTGACGAGAATGCGCTCAACCAAATTGCGCAAGAAATAGACAAGATCGAAACAGAACGTAAGAAGGCGCAGCGAAATTTTATCGTCAATAATCCAGACAATTACTTCAGTTTGTTGGCCTTGCAGGAAGTTGCCAGCTACGATGATAATGTAGTTACCACCGAACCTTTGTTTTTCAATTTGTCATCGAGATTAAGGCAAACAGCTATCGGAAAAAAATTGAATGCAGATATTCAACTAGCAAAAAAACTAGGAATTGGACAGCCAGCTTTAGATTTTGCACAGGTAACTCCCGAAGGTAAGGAGCTAAAACTTTCAGATTTTAAAGGTAAATACCTACTTCTGGATTTTTGGGCATCATGGTGCGGTCCCTGTCGTGCAGAGAATCCTAATCTAGTGAAAGCTTATCAAAAATTTAAAGGATCAAAATTTGAAATACTGGGTGTTTCACTCTATAAACCAGGAAAGAAAGATAACTGGCTGAAAGCGATTGAACAAGATGGATTAACCTGGCCTCAGGTGTCGGATCTGAATGGTTGGCAAAATCAAGCCGCTCAATTGTACGGTATTCAGGCTATCCCGCAAAATTACCTCATCTCTCCAGAAGGTAAGATTGTTGGAATTAACTTAAAAGGAGTAAAGTTGATAGAGAAACTCGAAGAGTTACTTAAATAAATTTTAAGGAGGGGTGATTCACCCCTCCTTAATTATGAACCTTTAATAGCTGCTATCCCTACGGGGTCCGTTTTATATTATAGTGCCGCTCTTTGGGGAGCTAGGGTAACGGCTTGCAGCTTATTCGCAATTTCTTTGGTGTTTCTCTGCTATTCCGGTGCTGTTTCTTCGGTGTTTCTTTGCTGTTTTTTCGCTTCTTCTTTGCTATTTCTTTGTCGTTTTATTGGTGTTTCTTTGCCTGAAAAACAAAGAAAAGGTAAGCAAAAGGTCAATAATATGCAAAGCAGTATGTACTCAGTACATCGGCATAAGTTATGCAGAATGCACGAAAAGGCAAATAGATTTTTAGCGGGATATCACTAGGAAGAAATCTGTTCCTTAAAGTCCGCTATTTTTTCCCTCAGACTATTGAGGTGTTCCGGACTGATTACGCCATTATCCTGATCAAAATTTTCGTAAAATTTGGGAAGCGAGAATGTTTCTTTAATGATAGCGCCAAACTGCGGAAAGAATTTCTGCGCTTCGGCCATCACATTTCCACCACCATAACCACCTGGTGAAGTTGTCATAAGCAACATGGGTTTATCTTGGAAAACTTTGACATTTATTCTAGATGCCCAGTCGAATACATTTTTAAACGCTACGCTATAGGAGCGATTATTCTCTGCGAGGGAGCAAATGATCATGTCACTCGAGGCTATATGATCTAGGAAAAGCTGCGCTTCCTGTGGGAACCCATTTTTTTCTAAGTCTACAGAAAAAACAGGCATGTTATAGTCATTCAGGTCGATCAAATTAATTTCGTGCCCCTCGAAGCTTTTAAGTACAAATTTGACCAATTGTTTGTTAATCGATGTGGAAGAATTACTCCCAGCGAATGCAAATATTTTCATGTTTTATCCTTTATGAATATCAGTTGCTTAAATTTAATCAATTTTTCACGAAAATAAATTTTCATTTTTTGGAATAGATTTTGAACAAATCGCTATATCAATTTGGCTATTTATGATACTGAAGGTTTAATCATATTGTTTACGAAAAAAATTGTTTGTGCTGTCTATTTTTAGGGGATTCTTCAAAAACCAATTTGAAAAAAGTGTCCATTTCTCTTCATTGTTTTCTAGCCATTTTTCGAAAGCATCTTCGTCGCCTTTCATTAATATCCAATGATTGTAAGACTCGCCGTAACCTAGATCGATGATCTTTTTTTGATAACTGAAGAGGACATTTGGAAATATTTTGTTGTGTTTACTGCTGAAGTAGTTGTTTATGAAGTTAGTTCTTATAGTGTCTAATGTATTGATATCTATAGATTTTAAACCAAGTATTGACATCGCTAATGTTGTCTCATAAATTCCTACTCCAAAAGGCAGTTTTATTTGACTGGAATCTGCTGCTTTTGCATTGACAAATGCGTTTTTACTAAAGCTAACGGAAAGCGCTGTGTCACTTTTCAATTTTATCTGCGTTTTGTATTGATCATAAAGAAGCTCACTTATTTCAGCTGTTCTTTTGGTGTTTCGTTCTAAATTCATAAATATCTCACCGTAAATCATTCCCCAAACCTTTTCATCGGAAATACAAAATATCTTTGATGCCCAATAATAATTTGAAGAAAATTCCGGATCCACCTCTATGCCCTTTTCATAATAACCTTATGCATCTTCTAAATTTCCTTTGACACGTTGGATGGCTCTCATTTCCAAATAAAGATGACCTGATTTGGGAAATATTTTTAATCCACTCTCGTAAGTACCTACAGCTTTATCACTTTCGCCAAGCATATCGTATGCATTTCCCAATAATTGATATACTCTGTCATTGGTAATCTTTTCACTTTTAATACTTTCTAAGTACTTAATCGTCTTTTTATAGTCTTTTTTTTAAATAATAGGCGTAGCCGAGCTCATAGGGGTACGTGATACTATTCGGATCGAGATTTTGAGCTTCTTTCAATAATAGGATACTCTCATCTACCTTTCCATCGTCCATGAGTTGGATGGCTTCCTTTCCTTTTGAAGAAGCTTTTTCCCGATTTGTTTCTTGACCATAGGTGATTTGTCCAGTGAGAAATAAAAAAACGACGGCAATATATCCAATTTTGTTTTTCATTTTTTTAGCAGATTAAATGATTGATTTTTATTAAAAAGATAGATCCGTTCTAAAAATAGCATACAATGGAATATCATAATACCGGCCATCTTTCTTTAAATGTTGTTTTAGCAGGGCTTCTTTTTTCATGCCTATTTTTTCCATGACTTTTCTAGAGGCTGGATTATGTGGGAAGTAGGTCGCAAAGATTTTATTGAAGTTTAGTTCTTTAAAACCAAACTCAATGATTGCTTTTGCGGCTTCCGTGACATAACCATTATTCCAGTAAGGAATAGCGATCCAGTATCCCAACTCGGCCTTATCCGAGCCTTCATCGTGCAGACCAATAGCTCCGATCAGCTTTTTATCTTTATTTCGAATAGCAAAAGTGAAGCCTTTACGATTGGCAAACGCTTCCTCGGCTAATTTAAGCCAATATTCAGCATCTTCTTTTCGGTATGGGTAGGGAATATTTGAGGTAAAGTCCGAATAAACCTTGTCTTGCAGATAGTCTACAATCTGTGGAATATCAGTCGTGTCAATGGCGTTGAGAATAAGTCGTTCTGTAACTAATTGTGGGAAATCTTTCATTTGATTAAGTCTTCAATATGGCTAAAATGAAATTATGGGTTACTTAGTTTTATAAATGTAGGGAAGTTTTATGGGATTCTTTTCTTTATATTTTTTCGGGTGTAATAGGTCTAAATTCCGGTAACAGTGATTAAGATCAATGTTATCAATAAGGCTATATATAGATTGAAGAATATATGGACCAGTGTAAAGCCGATGAGTCCAATCAGGATTTCTAAAAAAGCTTCCTTTATGCGGGACGGAGGATTTGAATCTTCAAGGTATTTGGTATACTCGTCTACAATTGGTCGATCACTATCGGTCCAGTCAAAATGTAATAATTCTGCGGGGGAAACCCATAATGCTTGAACATATTTTTGAAAGGCAACTTCGCCAGAACAAAAGGTGCAGAGAATAGGATAGAGACAAGGTGCTGGACTTGTATAGTCTTGTTGCGTCATCTTTAACGGCCTTCCGACAAGAATATCTATATTAAGCTCTTCCCTGATTTTGAGCGACAAATTTGCTTTCATTGATTGGTGGGACTCGGTAATGCGACCAGGAAATTCCCACTTTAAGGCATGCGTCACCGATGCCGGACGCTGACAAATGAGTATCTTATCGTCCTCCCTTATAATCGCACAAGTCAAATAATGCATAACGGTTTAAAGAATAGGTGTTAGGAGCCAGGTTCTTTACTTTCAATTTGATGACTCTCTAACAGCTCGATACGGCCTTCGATAATCAGCAAATAAAAGTTTTCAAAGCAATCCTGATAGATCTTTTGCTCCAATGATTTTATTTCCTCAAAGAGACGTTCTTTCGAGACCGCAGGGTAACAAAGCTCATTTTTTGATGATACTCTCGTTTCTTGGCAAGGCGTATCGTGAAGCTGTTTGTACAGGTCGCCTAAATCTGAAATGTCTTCACTACGGTGGTAGGAGGGATGAAACCATACCCAAAAGTCTTCTTGATTTTTATAGGGATGCGGTAATAATTGAACGCACGTATTTCTGAATAGATCTCCCGGATGCTTTTTATAACGGAAATGAGTGGCTGTGGTCTTTAAACTATTCATAAAGTTAATTTGTTTGTAGGTTTACAAAAAATAATTCAAGAATAAAGATGTCATCTTAAATATAGGTATTTTTTTTAGTATTAAAAATTTACAGTTGACGTTAGCGCTAATTAGATCGCGATAGGATACAGAATACCACAGTCACAAAGCTGCACTCGAGCTGTTCCGCTAAAAAATGTAAATCGTATTCATTTTATGTTATCATCCCCAGAGCATTTTGATGAGAACGGATATTGTGAATACGAATAATCCGATATAGAATATATTTGTCCCATGTTTTCTGTCATGATCCGAATAGGAAAATATCCGTTCGCCATTCGGTAGGCTCTTTTTGGAACTAAACAGCATATACCCGATTGCAATTCCTAAAAGTCCACCTAGAAGGGCGGAAATATAGCCAAAAATAATCCAATACTTCTGCTGCGGTTCCGGTTCCCGTAGTTGCATGAGTCGCTCCTGCTTCAAAAGATCAAGCTTTTCCTGATCAATATCTTTCCCTCTTTTTAATAAAATTTCTCTAGCCAGTGCGTAGTCTAATTTGTTCCATTCATCGGATTTTTGAAGAATTTCTAAGAGCTCTTCGTCGGAAAACTGATACAGGTAATGGTCGTCTTCAACCAAAGGGAGAGACTGCATTTCCTGCTCTTCTAAAATAGATTCTGCATTTGCGAAATTGGCAGGGTCTATTTGAACCTCATATTGATATCCAACCGTGTTTCCAGAAAATGTAATATCCACGGGGGGGACATTATCTGCCAACCGCGTTGTTACACCTTTTTCCGAAAGTAGTTTATGACATTCTTGAGCTTCTTCTAAACTAGAGAACCTTTTTAACACGATATATGTATCCATGTGATCAATTATTTTTTAATACCTGTATTTATGATCATTTGACAGTCCAATGCTGTGTGCAATCTTGGCTATTTGCCGTAACACCGCAAAATAGGACGTGAATGTGTAAATAGCGGATTAATTATGTAGTGTCTTTTTTGAATAAAGTTAATAAAGCTGGTTTGATACTTTTCAGCTTAAAGATAGTAAAATCAAATTCTATTTTATAGAAACAACAATAGAATCCCAGCTATAAGATGAAGAAACATTTGATTCATCACATTTTTGGTGGTATTCGTCACATTTTTCTGTTTTATGTTTTCATTTCAATTAATATTGCCTCATCAAAACCAATAACATGAAACTGAAAGACGTAAGAAAAATAGAATTTTGGATGGCAACTGTCGTATTTGTCGCTGTTGTTTATGCTTTGCTTGTTGATACAAACAATCGGGATGATAGCGGTATGCATAACTATTTCCTTCACCAAAAAATAAGCTACTCCTATTTCTTTAACTTTTTTGTGCCAAATTTTATCATTGATTTGCTTCTATATGTGATGTTTCTCCTTTTAAATTTTGTCCTTATTCCTTCCCTCATCAACAGAAAACGGGAGCTGCTGAATTATTCATTACTAGCTGCTTTGATCTTGGTATCCGGACTGATTTTAGGTGTATGCCGGACCTATAGCCACGCCTACGAATTGAAGGATTATGACAGTATTCAAAGAAGCTATAATAGTATATTTTTTAAGGCTTTTGCGCAAGCTATTTTATTAACAATTATAATTTCTTTATACACGTGTGCGCAATATCTGATCAGCTATTTGCTTAAAAGCAAGGCAGAAAATCTGACCCTGCAAAAGCAGCTAAAAATGGATTTATCCTTTGGAATTGGTTGCTGGTTTATTGGATTGTTTTTTTTGATTACATCGCGATCCCATTCACAACTTTCGGTATTATGGACTTTGGTTGTGTTGTCTGCAGTCGGTATTGTAATCTATTCCTTATACTATTTGTTGCCAAAATTACAGGAAAAACAGAAGAAATTCCGTGATTTCTTCTGGACTATCTTTGCTATTAGCTTGATTTCAGTCCTGCCATTAAGTGTGCCGGCGCTATTTTTCTTTAATCAGACAAACGAAGTGATCTTTATCGTTGCTATGTTTCATTTACCCACGCAATTATTGGTTAGCATTCCGCTGTCCTGGTTTCTCTTTAAAAAACGTCTAATGCGTCAAAACGAAATAGCATCCCTACGTACGGAGCTCGGGCAGTCGGATGCGAATCTGACCTTTCTAAAATCTCAAATAAATCCACACTTTTTATTTAATGCCTTAAACACATTGTATGGCACGGCATTACAGGAAAAAGCCGAACGGACAGGGGAGGGAATTCAGCGATTGGGCGATATGATGCGGTTTATGCTCCATGAAAATACGCAAGATAAAATCTCGTTGACGCGTGAAATAGAATACCTGAATAATTACATCGCTTTACAGACCCTGCGGACTTCGATGTCAGACAAAATTACCATTATAACGGAAATAGAGGAGCAGTTTGAAAATTATCAAATTACCCCTATGTTGCTGATCCCTTTCGTCGAGAACGCATTTAAGCATGGTATAAGCCTTCAGAAATCGTCTTATATTAAAATATCTTTGCAAGTGCGAGACCAGGTTTTGTTTTTCGATGTGAGTAATAGCATTAATCCGAAAAGTGATCGTGATCCCGAAAAACTAAAAAGTGGTGTCGGTTTGGAGAATGTACGCCAACGTCTTTCATTGCTATATCGAGATCGACATGAACTGATGATACGTGAAAATGCCAATGAATTTTTTATCCATTTAACTTTACATATTTAAAGATCGCTAGTGTTATTTAAATCTAACTAGTTCCACTATCTTTTAATCAATTATTCACCTGATTTATTGGTTCCTTAATTAATAGCAATGAAAAAAATACTTGTTTTTTTGCTTATGACCTTGTATTGTCTAAGCAGTCATGCTCAATTTAAATTGAGCGGTAAGATTTGGAATTATGATCCAAACAAGGCCTTGGAAATTAATATTCCTCTTGTTTTTGGTTTTTATAAAGAAAATTCGCAACAGATAACCGTTGCCAGCGATGGCACATTTGAGGTCGCACTGCCAATAACAGCTCGAAAATCCGCGACTCTAAATTACAGCAGTGTATTTCAAACCTTGTTATTAAGCCCCGGTAAAGATCTTATCCTGAATTTAACCGACACTACGATCGTATTTACAGACGGTAGTGCTTTGACAGAAAACAAAATTATACAGCAAATAAAACACGATGAAGTGCCTTTTTTTATGAAGGCCCCGAACGTAAATAATCTTGCTCAATGCTCTTTGGCTCAGTTGAGACAGCAAGTTTTAATTCCCTGTTTAGCGGATTGCAATCAAATCAATAAAGTGATCCAAACTAGTCCATTGTCTTCCTCACTAAAAAACTATATACGTACTGAGTTTTACGCGCAACGGATGAACCATCTGAACGATTTTGCCCGTATCGCTGAATTGCCAAAGTCTACCGCAGATAGTTTGGTTCTAGAGCTGTTTGGAAAAGCACTTATTAATTTACAGGACGACTTTGGAGGCCCTTCTTTTTATTCTTTCCTTGACAATTACCTGCGTTATTTGGAAACGAAAGCATTTGTTAAGATTCGGGCCGAGAAAATTCCGTCTAGTGAACCAATCCCTTATTTCGGGATAAGCTTAGACAGTGCAAATAGATTAATGACTATCTATAGTAAAGATTATTGGCGGTTTATCGGTGCTTTAAATAATTTCTCCAAGCCTATCGTAGAAAACTACAATTTTCAACAATTGGTCAATCTATATCATGACAAGGACTTAACGCATTTAAAAGCATTGGCAGGGGCACATTGGAAGATATTTCCAAAAGATAAGCATAAGCCGCTTGTTGAAAGCTATATTGCCGATCTTGACGCTCTTTTGGTGGCGAATAAACACAACAAACAGATTCGGTTGATTGAAGATGATCAACCTATCTCATCGATCGACGACCTGATTGCTGAATTGAAAGGAAAAGTGGTCTATTTGGATGTTTGGGGAACCTGGTGTGGTCCCTGCAAGTTTGAATTGAAGTATACACCTGAACTGAAGAAAAGATACATGGATAAAGATATTGCCTTCGTTTATTTGGATATGGATGAAGACCATCGCGATCAGGACTGGAAAGACTTTATACGCGTCAACAATTTAACCGGAATCCATTTACGTAAAAATAGGAAACAGATTGAGCCCTTTTGGAAGGAATTACTGCTAAATGCAAAAGACAAAGCCGAATATTATCCGCAATATTTTATATTTGATAAAACAGGAAAATTAGTTGTGGAAAAGGCTCTTCGACCAAGTAATGGAAAACAACTGTATGACCAAATAGATCAGATTTTAAATCAATAATTGTTATGATAGCCATCGCGATAGATGATGAACCTGTGGCACTGCAGGTTATTGAACACCATATAGCTAAAGTCCCTTTTATTGAATTAAAAAGTACATTTACGGATGCGTTTATGGCGATTGATTATCTCCAGAAGGAGCAGGTGGACCTTATCTTTTTAGATATAAAAATGCCAGATATTTCAGGAATAGAGTTTCTGCGCAGTTTGAATACTTCGCCAATGGTGATTTTTACGACGGCTTATTCTGAGCATGCGCTATTGAGTTTCGAGCTCGACGCCATCGATTACTTGCTTAAACCATTTTCTATGAGCAGGTTTTTGAAAGCCTGCAACAAGGCGAGCGAATTGTATAGCCTTCGGGCAAAAAAGCTACAGCATAACAAAGACTATCTGTTCGTCAAAGATGGTTATGAACATGTTAAAGTTGAATTCGACCGTATCCTGTATATTGAAGCATCAGGCAATTACACCCAAATACATTTGAACGATAATAAATGCGTTAGTTCTAGAATTACCATTAGCGAGCTGCTGGAACTGCTCCCGAAGGGCGAATTTGTTCGTTGTCACAGAGCATTTATCGTCGCACGAAGTAAAATGATGAAGTTCGACAAAACCCAAATTTGGGTAGCAGACAGGGTTATTCCCATTGGAACGACATACACTGAATTGAAATTATATTAATTGACGCGTTTTTTGACTAATCAAGGCTGATTAGAAAGTAGGGAAGGCGGTGTGTTGTCCAAAAATCAAAGGGAGCGTATTTATGTTTTTAAAATAAATTGTATACTTTTGTAGCAACAGATCATTTGTGTTGTCAATTTTTAAAATTTAAAGTCATGTAATGCATTGTCGATATTTAGGAAGAAAGTAAACAACGGGATTTACCCGATTTGTTTACCCAATGCCTATGTCTTCAATTTTTTAGTATGGATTTAAATTTTAAAAATGGAATCAACAAAATATGGTCGTACCTATCATTTCCCATTTTCGCCAGGGACAAGCAGCGACGATCGTTTTAATCAATATTATTGGAAGGATATGCAATCTTTCCATCAACTGTTATTTACAGAAAAATTAGATGGCGAGAATAATTGCCTTTCACGGCGTGGAGTATTTGCACGATCTCATGCAGCTCCAACCACGTCGCCATGGACGGCCCAGCTTCGGGAGCATTGGTCCAGATTAAAAAACGATCTGGGTGATTTGGAGTTTTTTGGTGAAAATCTTTATTCTGTGCATTCGATCGAGTATATGCAACTTGAGCACTATTATTATGTTTTTGCTGCTCGAATTAAAGATCAGTGGCTTTCATGGGAAGAAGTTACTTTTTATGCCAGTTTATTTGATTTGCCTACTGTACCTGTTTTAAAACTCGACATGGTAAAGGATTTGACTGAGTTAGAACTTCGGCGTTTAGTCGAAAATTTGGCCATGCAGTCTTCTATATTTGGATCGGTTGATCCTAAAACTGAAGAAGCATGTACGATGGAGGGGTTAGTCTGCAGGAATGCTGATGCATATACCGTCAGCGAATTTCAGCACAATGTTTTTAAATACGTTAGAAAAGGACATGTGCAGACCGACGAACATTGGACAAAATCATGGCGAAGAGCAAAAATGATTTGGGAAAGGAGGGATTATTCATGGAATGGACAATAGCAACAAATAAGGATTGGTCGGCTTTAGCGAAACAATTTTCTTGGGTCAGGGATATGGAACAGGTACAACAGGATCCTTTACATCATGCCGAAGGGAATGTCGCGATTCATACCCAAATGGTATTACAGCAGCTGGAAGTATTGCCTGAATATCGGAATCTGGATGAACAAAAGCAGGAGCTCCTCTGGGCTTCCGCTTTATTGCATGATGTCGAGAAGAGATCGACGACAGTTGTCGCTGCCGATGGTCGTATCAGTTCACCAAATCATGCCAAAAAAGGAGCACAGACCACACGGGAGATTTTATTTCGTGATGTGGAGACCCCTTTTGCATTACGGGAGGAAATTGTCGCATTGGTACGCTATCATGGGTTGCCATTATGGTTGATGGAAAAAGCCGATCCGATGAAGAGCGCCTTGGAAGCGTCACTATGTGTCAAAATGAGTCAACTTAAGTTGTTGGCCGAAGCTGATGCTAAAGGAAGGTATTGTGGCGATTTGGATAATTTGCTCTATGCATTGGATATGTTCGAACTGTATAGTAAAGAGATTGGCTGCTGGGATGCCACGCGTTCTTTTTTGTCTGAAAATGCACGATTTACATATTTTAATGGAAACGATAGTTATGTTGGTTATGTGCCTTTTGATATATTCAAATCCACGGTGACTGTACTTTCAGGTTTGCCGGGAATGGGCAAAGATTATCAGATTTTAGCAATGAATACCGACCTCCCCGTTATTAGTCTGGACGACATCAGACGCAAGTATCGCATTGATCCGACCGATAAAAAGAGAAACGGATGGGTTGTACAGGAAGCAAAAGAGCAGGCAAAAAAATACTTACGCTGCGGACAGGATTTTATCTGGAATGCCACTAATATAACTTCCCAGATGCGAAAACAATTGATCGATCTTTTTGTCAGCTATCAAGCCTACGTGAAATTGTTGTACGTTGAAAAACCCTACAAGATTTGGCGCACGCAGAATAACGATCGGGAATATCCACTGCCAGATGTTGTATTGGATAAAATGCTTCATAATTTGGAAGTTCCGCAGTTGACAGAGGCGCATGAGGTTCACTACATTACGGAATAGTTGGCGCTTTTTAGCAGGAGATTGCGGCTTTGTAGATTGGTTTTACGGATTAAGTAAATAAAGTACGAAAAGTTCGAATTTTACGTTAGTATAGTAAGGTTGTTTTCTGATAAACCGTATTGGATACCATAAATGCGAATCAGCCCGCCTATTTTAATGGCGGGCTGATTTTCTGTTAGAATCCTTTTTAGGAACACTAGTCACAATGTGCTGTCATTCCTTCAATTTTGGTGTTAACATGGACATGAGGTCCTTTTCTTTGATATCGATGACATCCATTACTTGAATTTATTTTCCCAGCCTTGCTCTTCGAGCTTATTTGAAATGGTGCCGCATGTATTTTTTATGATAAAATGAATGAGTAGCTTTGTCTGTACAAAAAATTGACAGACTGTTGGAAAAACTGAAAGAACATATAAAGAAATTTGTCGCTATCGATCCGGTCGAATTAGAAGAAATATTGCATTACTTTAAGACCAAAACGGTCGCGAAAAAAGAAAATATACTGGAGGAGGGCCAAGTGTGTAGATACCATTTTTTTGTATTGAAAGGTATTCTCCGTAAATTCTTTGTTAATGAAAAGGGAGTCGAACAAACGACTGAATTTGCCATAGAAAATTGGTGGATTACGGACAATATGGCTTTCGAACATAAGCTTGTTACGTCATTTTACATTCAGGCCGTAGAGACCTCAGATTTAGTTTATATCAGTCAAGAAAATCAAGAAAAATTGGTAGCTGCATTTCCGATCATGGAGCGTTATTTTCGATTTGTCTACCAAAGGGCTTATGCTGCTGCGCAAATGCGGGTTAAATATCTATTCTCTAAATCTAAAGAAGAATTCTACCATGATATGCTCCGTAAATATCCGCAGTTTGTACAACGTGTTCCGCAATACCTGATTGCTTCGTATCTGGGATTTACGCCAGAATATTTAAGTGAAATCCGTAAAAAAAATACTTCCCTGAATCTCTTGCTATAATTTCATTGCAATTGAAGGCTAATAGCATTGGTCCGAATCTGCAATGCGAAAAGGGCTAATTTGAAATTGAAGCTTGTGTTCTTTTGCATAGTCTTGTGCTAATTTTTCGAATTTTTCCATTGCCTTTTCCTCAGAAGCAGCAAAACAGTGCAGGTTTAATTCCAAGGGTTTCTCTGAGGTGGCCGGATCGATACGCAATTGTTCAACTTCGGAGAGGACAACAGCAAAAGAAGTTTTACAGATCTCAACTTCTAAATGCGGCCCTATTAATTGAGATGATATGCTATAATAAGAATCATTATTTTGGATTTCTTCCTGAAAGGGGTCTAAATAGGTCGTAACAATAGATCGATAACCATATTTAGCATTACCAAAGAAGTGATCAATATATTCCTGTGCTTTTTCATATGTTGAGAAGACACCTTCCAGATTGGTGAATAAATCTGGATCTTCTTTTACTTCTTTTGAAACTACTGTATATACCTTAATGGGGTTGGTTGTCATATTTTGTATGCTACTGTTTGTACATTAAGTAAAAGTAAGTTTTTCTGCAAAAAAACTAATTTAGACTTTTATCTATGAGCGATTCTAAGATAAAATCCTCGTTTTAAAATAAAAAATTTCCTTTGTTAACTTGTAGCCTGTTTAGAGCAGGTGTTTGTGCTTTAAAGTTGTATATAATTTTCGTATTCTCCAAATTTTTTACTGATTGTTTTTATTTACTTTTCTAAAATAATACGAATTGCGTACACGACCCTGTCGTTGAGCCCTTTTTATGACCATCGTATCATCAAGTTCCTCCTACAAATAACGTGAGTCTATGTTGAGGCTAACTTTTTTAGTTGTTTTCAATGTGGGGGCACCTGGTTTACACGGCCTGGGTAGGGCAATGTTAGAAATAAGCTAATGAGAAGAGGTTGTATGTAGAATTGGAGATTAGTCCAACTACTTCTGACGCCGAATGATGGAGACCTGTTTTGGCTAACTCATCAGCAATACGATTTTGTTCCAAACTCCGATTCTTTCATTTGACCCGATGTAAATAATACAGGTGACTTTTGTCCCCGGCCAAGAAAAAATTCTTGATCATGTCGTTCTTGAATTTAGTAAAGTGTGTGTGGTTTCTTTTATGAAAATTTATAAATTCAATATTTGTTTTAATTTAAAAGATAATGAAATTGTACGTGTAAAAAGATATCATTTTGTGTCAAAAATATGCTTTTTTGTATCAATTTATTTTAGTTTTTATTCACTTTAAAGCATATTAAGGGCTTTTTTGTTTGCCGTGTGTTGTTTTTTTTGCCTGAGGTATAACCTATTCTCTCTATTTTGTTGGAATGCCGTGATTTGTTTTTTATGGTCATTCAAACGTTTTCGTAAATAAATGGATTAAAAAGATTTGATTGTGTATTCTTAATTAATACTATTGTTTTGTGTTGATTAAATAATAACCAATTGATATTAATGGACTAAAAGGTCTTGTTTTTGGGCTTTTTATAGTTTTATTTATTAATAACCAATAAATCTTAATCTATGAGAAAATTTAATCGTTTAATTTTCGTTAGCTTTTCTTTTTTGTGTATGCTATTGCTGTCTACAGGAATTGTTTATTCACAAGGAACTGGAAAAGAACTAATGGGTACCGTCAAAACAAATGATGGTCGTTTTTTGGAAAAAGTCACCGTTTTGATGAAGGGAACTTCCATGGGTACAGTAACAGATAGTTACGGTCGCTTTAGTTTAAAATTGCAGCGTAGTACTGCTAAAGTTACTTTAACTTTTACCCATACAGGGTACTTGTCCAAAGAACTTGAGGTAGAAGTGGGTAAGAAAATAGAGATTACCCTTTCTGAATCTACAGAGAATCTAGATGAAGTTGTCGTTATTGGGTACGGAACAGCCAAGCGGAAAGATGTGACAGGTGCAATCGTTTCTGTGCAGACCGAAAAGCTTGAGAAGGAGGCGCCCAGGTCAGTTCAGGATCTCCTGCGGGGAAATGCAGCTGGATTGGTGATTGGACAGGGTAATTCAGCTAAAGGTGATGCTGATTTGCTCGTAAGGGGAAAGGGAACATTGAAAGCTGGCAGCAGTCCGCTAAATGTCGTGGACGGCGTTATTTTTGACGGAACATTTGCTGATATTAATCCCAATGACATTCAGTCAATCGATATTTTAAAAGATGCTAGTGCGACTGCTGTGTACGGTGCAAAAGCAGCCAATGGCGTTATCTTAATTACGACAAAAAGAGGTAAAAAAGGAAAACCGTCTATTACTTTCAATGGTAATTTTGGAATGGTGGAAAATGCAGGTATGCCTGCAGTGATGAATGCTGATGAGTTTTTGAAATATCGTTATGACTTTGAAGTAGGTCGTCGGACAGAGGACTATCTTAAAGCACACCCCGAAATGTTTGTGGACCCAAGACTGCTCAATGGAACCAATCAATTGGACTGGTATAATTACGATCAAAAGACGCCCGTTACAAATGTAACAGAGGATCAGCTGATCAGGTCTTGGCTTTCTCGATTAGAGCTTAAGACGCCGGAAATTGAAAATTACATGAACAATAAGATTACGGATTGGCAGGATTTGGTTTTTCAAAAGGGGATCCAGCAGGATTATGCAGTTGCTGTATCGAATAGTAATGAGGTGTCAAATTATTATTTGTCCTTGAATCATGTTGATAGAGAGGGGATTATATCTGGTAATAGATTTAGAAATTTTCGTACTAGATTAAATTTGGAAACAAAGATTACACCCTATTTAAAAGTTGGTGCTAATACTAATTTTGCGGTTCGAAATGAAGGTTTTTTACAGGCGGATTGGAAACAGTCCGCTGTGATATCTCCCTATGGATCAAATAATATCGATGATCCTACAAGTATTTATCAAAGACTTCCTACTGGAGATGTTACACCAGTAAATCCTTTTTTTGATAATCAATTTAGAGACCGAAAAGATCATTACAATACATTGAATTCCAGTTTGTACGGTGTCATTACTTTGCCCTTTGGGATAGAATTACAATCCAATTTTACGCCTTCGTTTATCTGGCACGAATATTATAACCACGATTCTTCTAAAAATCCAGAGTGGAAGGCAAAAGGGGGCAGTAGCGAACGATCATTTGAAAAAACCTATAATTGGCAGTTAGATAATGTGTTGCGTTGGAAGCGGCGATTTGATGAACATAATTTTGAAGTAACATTGCTTCAAAATGCAGAGAAAGGGCAGTATTGGCAGACCAAGGCCACAGCTTCTCAGTTTGTACCTTCTGATGTCCTGGGTTGGCATCGTCTGCAGGCGGGCACTATTCCATTGAATGAAAGTAATGATACCTACCGGACAGGGGACGCCTTGATGGCCCGCTTATTTTATTCCTTTAAAGATCGTTATATGTTGACTGCTTCTGTTCGACGTGATGGGTATTCAGCATTTGGCGCTCAAAATCCGAGAGCAACTTTTCCCGCCCTGGCTTTTGCCTGGGATTTTACGGCGGAAGAATTTATGAAAAAGACCAAATCCTGGTTAGACTATGGTAAACTGCGGCTTTCCTGGGGAAGAAACGGAAACCGCGATATTGGAATGTATGAAGCTCTTTCCGACATGACCTCTGGATTACATCCCTATATTGATGCGAGTGGAAAAGTTTATCTTTCTTCTCAGCTATACGTGAATAGAATGGCCAATTTGGGCTTAAAATGGGAGAATAAAAGTTCGTATAATGCCGGTTTGGATTTTTCAATTTTCCAAGGCCGTCTGAGTGGCGCACTAGATTTTTATACGGCGACGACGCAGGATTTATTGGTGGATCGAGCATTGCCAGAAATTATAGGGTTTAACAGTGTTGCCGCCAATC
Organism: Sphingobacterium sp. UBA3519; assembly: GCF_002377215.1. Lineage (NCBI taxonomy): Bacteria > Pseudomonadati > Bacteroidota > Sphingobacteriia > Sphingobacteriales > Sphingobacteriaceae > Sphingobacterium > Sphingobacterium sp. UBA3519. Next base: position 247,134 of record NZ_DFPI01000025.1, on the reverse strand, counting down.
TTGGTGAGCTCTCCAATAAAGGTTTTGATATTACCTTGAATAGTAACATCATGAATAGGGGCGATTTTAGTTGGAATGCGACGGCGATCTTTATGTTGAATCGGAGAAAAATCGTGAAGTTATATGGTGATATGGTGGATGTGAAAGATAGTGAGGGAAATATCGTTGGCCAGAAGGAAGCGGACGATGTTAAAAATAGATGGTTTATTGGCCAGGATCCCGACCGGATATGGGCCTACCAACGAAATGGAATCTGGCAATTAGGGGAAGAGGAAATGGCAGCAAAATATGGTAACCAACCTGGCGATTTTAAATATATAGATCAAAATGGAGATGGGGTCTTAACGGATGCCGATCGCGTATTTCAGGGGTATACAACACCGCGTTTTCGCTGGTCGTTTCGAAATGAATTGCGCTATAAAGATTTGAGCTTCTCTTTCTTTATGTACTCCAATTGGGGGCATTTCGCAGAATTCAATAGGGCCGCAAACAATAGTAATTTTGCAGATCGCAGTACGGATTATGCGCTACCTCGTTGGACCCCCGAAAATCCGATCAATGATTATGCCCGAATTGGTTCAAAAAATAACGGGACTAACTACATCAACAAGTCTTATATTAGATTGGAAAATATCGTATTATCATATTCCATTCCTAAAATACTCTTGAATTCGTTGAAAATAAAGCAGTTACGTGTTGCTGCATCTGTGAGAAATGTAGCCTATTGGACAAAAGATTGGAGATTCGGTGATCCTGAAGCTTCAGGTGACCCAACCCCCCGTACGTATAACCTTAGTTTAAACCTTACCCTTTAATTTTTAGATCATGAAATTGAAAAAAAATATACTATTTAGTTTATGTATTGGTTCAATGGCTGTTTTTACATTTTCGTGTAGTAAGGATTGGCTTAAACCGAAACCCTTGTCTTTCTATGAGCCTGATGTTGCACTTGCCGATGCGCAAGGTATGTACTCCGCTTTAACGGCCTGTGAAAGAAATATGCGGCATGAATTTTTTGGCGATGCTGCGCCCATTCTGACCGAGATTATCCAATCTGAAGTAGCCGTAGAGGGGACAACAGATAAAGCTGGTCCACAAATGGATATGGATATTGCACTGCTCCCCGATGCAGATCTCAATCACAACGATAGAACTAAAGTGGGGTGGTATTGGTACGAGGGATTTAAGGGGATAAAATATGCCAATCTGATTATTTCAAGAATAGATGTAGGAACTTTTAAAGACGAAAATGAAAAAAACGCGATTTTAGGAGCTGCTTATTTTCAACGTGCCTATCGTTATTTTAAATTGGTGCACCAGTTTGGCGATGTTCCTTTTATTGATAAAGAAATAAATGAACCGAAGTACGATTTCTATAGTTACGATCGTTGGAGCATTCTCGAAAAATTACGAAAAGACCTGGAATTTGCCTACCAATGGGTGCCCGAAAAAGTAGACCGTGGGCGTACCTCCAAATCGGCTTGTGGTATATTGTTAATGAAGGTATGCATGGCCTTGGCGGATTTTGATAGGGCGATTGCTGTTGGAAAAGAGATAGTTGCACTACACCCACTTATGAAAAGTCGATTTACAGTGAATAAGACAAGGCCAAATACCAATCTGATGTTTGATCTTCATAGTGTTGAAGCAAAATTAGATGGTGCCAATACCGAAGGTTTAATGTATGTAGTTTCTTATCCTGGAGTTGATGGTTCTGATCGTATCAGAACAATGCGTAATGGCGTTCCTTTTTGGAACAACGGCGGTATAAAAACACCAGACGGGAAAACGGGGACAGGATTATCATTGGCAGCGGATGAAACTGATCTTTCATTGGACTTAAATAAGAACTATGGTCGTGGTATAGGACGATTGCGTCCAACCTGGTATTTTACAAATCAGATTTGGAGGCCTGGCAAAGAGGATAATGACTTGCGGGGGATCTTTAACCGGGATAGTTGGCGAAAGATGGAAGATTTGAAGTACAATGAGCCCAACTTAAAAAAGACGGGCAATCCCTGGTATGGAAAAAATCTGGTTAAACCGGTGGGAATGAGTGTGGAGGATTCCATTCGTCTATGGTTCTCTTGGCCGCATTACAAATTATTTGTGCCGGATCCATTGCAGACACAATGGGAAGGCGGGGAGACCCCGTGGTATATTTACCGTTCTGCAGAAGTCTATTTATTGTTGGCCGAAAGTTACTATTGGAAAAATGATCATGGTCAGGCCGCTATGGCCATTAACGAAGTCCGTCAACGCGCCGGTGCATCACAGCTAACAGCAGATGAAATCAATATCGGTGAGCTATTAGATGAGCGCACACGTGAGTTGTATTACGAAGAAAACAGACATATTGAGCTCGTAAGGATTGCCTATACCTATGCAAAGACCCGAAAACCATGCGAAATTTTTGGTGGTCGTGTCTATGATTTAAAACAGATTAGCGGCCCGGGCGGAACGAATGCGAACATTAAACAAACTGGAGTTAATTTCTGGTACGATAGAGTGGTTGCTAAAAGTAATTTCTATAATAAAGGGGTAAAACATAAGTGGGCCGAATATAAAATTAGTGTGCACCATATCTTATGGCCTGTGCCCGCTAATGCGATTAATACCAATATTAAAGGTGTTATCAATCAAAATATAGGTTACCCAGGTGCAGAGAAAAATAAAACGCCGCTATTGGTTGAAGGTAAGTAACAAGTGTTTTCAAACGTTTTCGTAAATAAATCAGATCATTTGATTCATTTCACTTATATTAATTGATATTATTGTTTCGCTGAGTCAAATGATTAATGACTGCTTAGTAAATGATATGTATCAGGCTTGAATGTGGAGAAGCTGTGGATGATAATTTTCAATAAATTGGCCAGACACACGTTGTAAGTTACAAACCAATGATGAATAAATAAACCGGGTCAATAGACTCAAGATTAAATTTTACAATGAAAAGAAATACACTATTTAAATCTGTTTTGATGGCTGCTATGGTCGGCAATGCTGTTATGTCGTATGCCCAGACAGATAAGAGTAATGAGAAAGGTTGGACGAACCTTTTTGATGGAAAAACGCTAAATGGCTGGAAGTCTGTCGGCGGAAAAGCACCTTATTCTATAGAGGGCGATGCTATCGTAGGTCGAATGACAAAAGGTACACCCAATTCTTTTTTGATCACTGAAAAAGAATATGGTGATTTCATATTGGAGCTGGATGTTAAACTTGAAGGCAATGAAACAAACTCAGGTATTCAGACACGGAGCCATCTTGATCCAAAGGCTAATGATGGACGCGGACGTGTATATGGAAGGCAAGTAGAAATAGACCCCTCTGCCCGTGCTTGGACAGGTGGAATCTATGATGAGGCGCGTCGTGGATGGATTTATCCACTCGATTTAAATGAAAATGCTAAAAAAGCCTATAAAGTAGAGGAATTCAATCATATACGAATTGAAGCCATTGGTGATGAGCTGCGCACTTGGATCAATGATATTCCTGTTGCTTATGTCGTTGATACGATCGATAGATCTGGCTTTATCGGGTTGCAGGTGCATGGTATTCCACCTAAACTGGATGGAAAGAAAGTGTACTTTAAGAATATTAAAATAAAAACAACCGACCTCAAATCAAAAGGTTTTCCAAAAGATCTTTATATCGTGAACTTGAAGCCAAACGACTTGGCTGACGCTGAAAAGAAGAAAGGTGTTAAGCTTTTGTTCGACGGTAAAACCAATAAGGGCTGGCGGAGTATACATGGCGATAAATTTCCGGAACGCGGTTGGGAAGTTAAGGATGGCCAAATGACTGTGCTAAAATCTGACGGTGGTGAATCGACCAATGGTGGCGATATCGTCACAAAAGATAAATACGCGGTGTTTGATCTTTCATTTGAATTTAAGCTTAGTCCGGGAGCCAATAGTGGTGTTAAGTATTTTGTGACTTTAAAAGAAAAATCAAAAGGATCGGCTATTGGTTTGGAATATCAAGTGCTGGATGATGCTTTACATCCTGACGCGAAGTTGGGACGTGACGGAAATCGTACCTTGGCATCGCTTTACGATCTCATTACATCCAATCGTGATGATCGCGCGCGTAGACCGATCGGCGAGTGGAATAGAGGTCGAGTTGTGGTCACAGCAGATAACAAAGTTGAACACTATTTAAATGGCATTAAGATGTTGTCTTATGAGCGGGGATCCAAAGCGTTTAAAGATTTAGTTCAGATCAGTAAATACAAAGATTGGGAAAACTTTGGCGAAGCGAAGGAAGGTTTTATTCTTCTCCAGGACCATGGTGATCGTGTTTCATTTCGCAGCATAAAAATTAATACACCGAATTAAGCCTATCTCTTATGAATCATTATTTATCGCGCAGAAGCTTTGTTAAACAGTCCGTTATCGCTGCAGGAGCGGTTATGCTGTCCAATAGTGTATTGGGGAATGTTAACTTGGCCAAACCAAATGAACGTGTCAACTTAGCCTGTGTAGGCTTGGGAAACAGGGCTGCCGACATCATTAAAGAACTCTATAAAACAGGACTCTGTAATATTGTTGCGCTATGTGATGTCGATCTTGGTGCGAAACATACGCAGGAAATTTTGGGTTTGTTTCCCGATGCACCGAAGTTTAAGGATTTTAGGGTAATGTTTGACAAAATGGGAAATCAGATTGATGCTGTAAGTATCGGAACTCCTGATTTTTCGCATTTTGCCATAACGATGCTTGCACTGGATTTAGGTAAACATGTCTACGTGGAAAAACCAATGGCGAGAACATTCCTTGAAGTCGAACTGATGGCAAATAAAGCTCGGAAAAACCCTAAGCTTGCTACCCAAATGGGAAATCAAGGGCACTCCGAAGCAAATTACTTTCAGTTTAAAGCCTGGAAGGATGCCGGCATTATTAAGGATGTGACGCGCATCGATGCGCACATGAATATGCCGCGTAGATGGCATGGCTGGGATGTAAATATAAAGGGTTTTCCTGCCGCAGAAATGATCCCCGAAACATTAGATTGGGATCTTTGGCAAATGCAGACTATTGGCCATAATTATAACAAAGATTTTGTGAATGGTCAGTGGCGCTGTTGGTATGATTTTGGAATGGGGGCTCTAGGCGATTGGGGGGCACATATATTGGATACAGCACATGAATTTTTAGATTTGGGGCTGCCTACAGAAGTGTCTGCTGTGAAGCTTGATGGGCATAATTCCTATTTTTTCCCCATGTCTTCAACCTTGAAATTTCATTTCCCAAAAAGGAAAAAGATGCCAGCAGTCGATATCAATTGGTATGATGGACTGGATAATTTGCCACCTATACCCGAAGGCTATGGTGTATCCGGATTGGATCCCAATATTCCTGCACCTAGTACAGGGAAATTGGAACCCGCCAAACTAAATCCTGGGAAAATTATCTACAGCAAGGATTTGATATTTAAAGGTGGCTCCCATGCCAGTACCTTGCAGATTATTCCAGCAACGAAAGCCAAGGAAATGGAGTCTCGGTTACCGGAAGTGCCAAAATCACCGTCAAACCACTTTGCTAATTTCTTGAAAGGTTGTAAAGGCGAAGAAAAAACCCGCTCGGCTTTTGAAATTGCAGGTCCTCTGAGCCAAGTATTTTGCTTGGGTGTAATTGCACAACGCTTAAACAGTAAGTTGATATTGAATACGCAGACAAAAGAAGTGACCAATGATAAGTTTGCCAACGCACTCTTAGCCGGACCTCCACCAGCAAGAGGTTGGGAGCAATATTATAAGATGTAAAGGCCATTAAATGGGTATCTAAAAGAAAGGGCAATGTGAACATTGCCCTTTTTATGTTTGAAATGAAAAGCCTTTATAACCTATCCCTACTATTATTGGGAAGATGGGCCTGCTTTTTTCTCGATTCGGTGATATGATAAAGGATGATGGAAGATTATATTTTTGCAGTCATTTATAAAAAAAAAGGTTTTCAAACGGGGAGAATGAAAACCTTAAATAACCAATTATAAACCTAAATTATGATGATACAAAGGTAAGTGTATTTACTACACTATGCAAATTTATTTTAAAAAATAATTGAATCGATTTTAAACAAGCTATAGGAAGTAGCTATTTTTATAGGAGTAAACTGTATTTTTGACGAAACGGACTGCTATCTGCATTCTTTTTAAACGCTGTAGCTTTATGGATTTTAAAAAGCATCCGCGTAGACTGTTAGCTATTTTAAAAGCATGGAAAATTTAGAAGTATGGATGCGTGGACCTATTGAAGGAGTTCCCGCTCTTCTCCAACCTGTTGCGCATGCACTTTTACAAGTTGAAGAAGATGTTTTGAAGTATACCGCACAAATATCCTCAGCGCAGCTTTGGACAAAACCGGGTGGCAACGCCAGTATAGGTTTTCACCTGCAACATATTCGTGGAGTAATCGATCGCATGTTTACTTATGCCGAAAATAAATCCTTAACGGATAAACAATTTGACGACCTCCGTCAGGAAGGTCTAGAAGATGGTGCTTTAAGCGTGATATCGCTTGTAGAAAACTTACATCGGCAGATTCAGCAATCTTTGCAAAAACTGGCGTTAATTGATCCGGACACCTTGACGGAACTACGTTTCTTGGGTAGAAAACGGATCCCTACTACGTTGATTGGTTTGTTGTTCCACGCTGCAGAGCATGCACAGCGTCATGTCGGCCAATTACTGGTAACAGCACGATGTATGAAATAAAAACAACCTTTCGTTCTGTCAGCTAAAGTCTAAGATTTTTGAACCTGTTGTAACTTCTCTCCCCATTTCCCTAGTTCTCGAATAATTGGTTTGAGTTCATATCCCAGTGCAGTCAGCTCATAAAGTACACGTGCCGGGACTTCTGCATATACAGTACGTTTAATAATGTTATCATCTTCTAGCTTGCGCAATTGTAAGGTGAGCATACGTTCAGTGATACCCGGTAAACATTTTTTGATTTCAGAATAACGTAGCGCGCCATTGATGAGATAGCAGCATATGGCTAGAGCCCATTGACCACCAATCACATTAGCGGCAAAAACTTCGGGGCAATTATGCTCAAGTTGCTTTTTATTTGAAAAGTTAGTGGAGCTCGTCTTGATTTTAGTCATACGCACATTTTTTATAGTACCTAACATTGGGTTACAGATAAGCCAAAATAGGAATTATGTCGCTATTTTTAAATCATAGTCCTGTCGTTTATTAAAACTGCCGCTACGAATCGGCTAAATGTGGTGACTTGTGCATATATAGATACATAATAAAATGAAAACATTAATAGTCGTTATTCACCCCAATTTTGCTGCTTCCGTCGTAAATAAAAGTTGGGTTAAGGCCTTGGAAAATCAACCTGAGTTGTATGACATCCATCAATTGCACCAAGTCTATGCTGATGGTAAAATTGATGTCTTGGCCGAGCAGCAGATGATAGAGAAATATGATAAAATTGTCTTTCAATTTCCCTTTTATTGGTTTAATTGTCCGCCGTTTTTCAAGCAATGGCTGGATGAAGTGCTTACTTATGGATGGGCTTATGGTAAGAACAGTGGCTAAAAATTGGAAGGAAAGAAAATTGCATTAGCAATTTCTGCTGGGATAGACGAGCAGGAGTATAGGGAGACAGGAAAGTATAAATATAGCATGGATCAATTAACAAGTCCTTTTGAAATTACTTTTGATTATGTTAAAGCGGATTATCAAAAACCTTTCGTCTTTTATGGAATTGAAAAAGAGTCATCTACCTCATGGGTAGAAGAGGGCGTGACGCGCTATCTCCGTTTTTTGGAGCAACTCTAGTTAATAAATATCAGGGCTTGTTTATTGTTGCTTAGCTTTTGTGATATACGAATCAATCCAAAGAAATAGGCTTATCAAGAAAGCATCTTTCTCAAGATGCTTTCTCTTTGTTGTTTTACCGTGTTGTATAACCACCATTGGCAAAAATGGTCTGCCCCGTTATCCACCAACCATCGGTGACCAAGAATTCCACCAAAGGCGCAATGTCTTTTATATCGGTTAGCCCACCTAATGCTGAAGCAGATTTATGGTAAGCAACAGCGTCTTCGCTTTCCTGTCCATAGAAAAATGGCGTATCCATTGGCCCTGGGGCTACAGCAGTAACCGAAATTCCCCGTTCTCCAAATTCTTTTGAAGCAGCTCGCGTAAAATGCTCTACTGGAGCTTTCAGTCCTTCATAAGTAGAGTATAATCCCGTATAGGCCGCCAATAATGAGGTAACAATCGTACAGATTTTGCCATTTGCATTCAGTTTTTTACCCGCCTCCCGAATAAAGAAATAAGCAACTTTTGAATTGATGTCACTCATGCTGTCATATTCTTCGACCGTGGTATCCACAATTGGCTTTTTCAATACTTTACCGACCGTATTAATGGCGATATCTACGCCACCAAACTGCTCAATTGCGACATCAAAAAGTTTCGTGATATGCTCAATTTTTGTCAGGTCCGCCTGCACTAATATTGCTTCTGCCCCCGCGGATTTGACAGCTTCCAGAGTTTGTTCAGCGTCTGCTTTGGTATATTCACTATTGTAATGGATCACCAGCTTTGCCCCTTGAGCCGCAAAATCCCGACTTAATAATCCGCCAAGGTTTTTTGCACCACCAGCGATAAGGACAACTTTTCCTTTTACATCATTTCTTGCCATAATAATTTAAATTTTGATTATAGCAAATCTCACAAATGTTAAGGAACCTCTTATGGTGAACTTTTCGCTTTTTTTAATTGACGAAATTGTGATGGCGACATGCCTTCATATTTTTTAAAAAATTTTGTGAAGTTGGACGGGTCGTATGTCAGCATTTGTGCAATTTTCGCAATGGTCAAATCACTATTAACGAGTAGGTCCTTGATACAAGCTAATATCTTTTGTACATAAAAATAGCAGGGATGATTTCCGGAAGTTTCCTGTATAATCTTGATAAGATGCTTTTGTGAAACACAGAGTATGTTGGCGATATCCTGAAGCTCCATCATTTCTATGCTGTCTCCACGAACCAATTCCGCTAAATGGCGATCTAAAAAGTCAAAATATTGAACTGTAATCTCTTCACTTCTTTTTCTATTGGAGAGCAATGCTGTGTTCATTTTAATTCCTTTCCGAATTGTTAGGTTAAATATAAACAAATAATATAGGACGTAATATTTTTTACCTGAATAATCGAGAATTCCGCATAATGGACTTGTCAACGTTATAGACAAAGATTTTTATCCTCGACACTGCTCTGGATCACCCAAACGATTAATTTGTAAATTCGTATACTTGTAGAATTCTAAGAGAAATGCGGGATTTTTATAATCCCGCATAAAAATAAACTGAGTATATGCAGATACTTTTAGTAGAAGACGATCGCCGTATTAGCAGCTTTGTTGTTAAAGGTCTAGAAGAGATGGGCCACAAGGTCATTTTGGTTGAATCTGCGGAAGCGGCACGTGAATGGATCAATGCGGATTCATTGGACATTGTCGTACTTGATATTATGTTGCCCGGAATAGATGGTATACAATTTACGAAGATGATCCGATATCGAAAAAATCATATTCCAATATTGATTTTAAGTGCCTTAGGAGAAGTTGAAGATAAAGTCGAGGCCTTGGAAAGTGGTGCTGATGATTTTCTTGTCAAACCCTTTTCCTTTAAGGAATTGGTTAGCCGTATCAAAGCCTTGGTACGCCGCGACAATTATAAAAACGTACCAAAGGATAGCTGCGTAGAAATTCATGATTTAAAAGTGGATCTTGAACGGTATGAAGTCCATAAGAATGGTAAAAATATCGATCTATCACCTAAAGAATTTAAACTGTTGAAGTATCTGATCGAAAATCGCAATAAAACCCTTTCAAGAACAGCGATCTTACAGGCTGTCTGGGGAATTGATTTTGATAATAATACCAATGTTGTCGATGTATACGTTTCTTATTTAAGAGGTAAGATTGATGCGGGGAGTGATACCTCCATTATCAAAACGGTGAAAGGGGTAGGTTATATGCTCACAACGGACTGACCATGAATTTAAAGATTCGACTCACACTCTTTTCTACCTTGGTATTCACCATCATTTTTGGGCTTGCAACGCTAGTCATCTACTGGATATTTTATAATTCTTCTGAACGACATCTGATAAGCTCGCTGGAAAAAAATGCGAAGATAGCCGGTATTTATTACCTTGAAGCGGACGAACAGAGTCCGCTAAAGCACATGGAATCCAAAAATCAATATGAAAGTCTGGTCAAGCGCGCGATGGTAGCCGTTTACAACGCAGCGGGGAAGGTGAGTTATGGTGGTATGCGGTTTGATAATCAAATTAATACAGATTTGCTGAACCAGCTGAAAACAGACAAAACGGTTTATTTTAAAACAGCCGATAGCTTTTATTTTGGTTTGTATTATCCCGATAATCAGGGCGATTTCTTTGTGTTTGTCAAAGAGTCCAGCGCAGATTTTGATCATCAGTTGAACCGTTTACTCATTACGCTTGTCTTTGTTTTTCTCATTGCATTGATTAGTATTGCCTTGTTGTCGGTCTGGCTGAGTAAGTATGCTTATCTGCCCATTCGTAAAGTGATCCAAGAAATTCAGCATAAAGATTTAAGTACCATTCAGGAGCCCTTGACCGCCATAAAAACCAAGGATGAACTCCAGGATCTGATTGAAAGTTATAATGCACTCCTACGTCGGATCAGTGAAAATATGATTATCAGAAAGAACTTTGTAAGTTATGTTTCCCACGAGTTCCGAACGCCTTTAGCGGGTATCCTGGGCTCAATGGAGGTCTTCGGCGCAAAAGTTAGAACGGAGGAAGAATACCGTGAACTGGCCGAAACCATTACCGAGCATGTGAATTTTCTGAATCAGCTTATTGGTAATTTTCTATTACTGACCGAAGATCAGGCCCTGAAACGTTCCCTGGAAACCTTTCGTATCGATGAGATCGTGTGGGACCTTGTACCTAAATTTTCGAGATCATTTGCCGTACCCTTGAAAGTCGATATAGAGGTCGACGAACCACAATACTTTAATTTTCGGGGCAACAAGATGCTCATCTCCCTTTCGATCTCTAATTTAATCGAAAACGCACTGAAATACGCAAATGGGCAAGAAGTGCTTATCCGAATGACCAGTGCAGATGGCAGACTGTCTTTACAAATTATAGATCACGGCATCGGTATCCCAAAGGCCGAACTGGAGTCTGTGAAACAGACTTTTTATCGTGGATCAAATGTCGGTCAGGTGAAGGGAAGCGGCATCGGTCTCTCATTTGCGCAAATCGTTTTTAAGGATCAAGGCGTAGACTTTGATATTCGCTCGAACCATCTGGGAACTACCGTATCACTGCTATTCCCTAAATTCTAATCCTTTTCTAATCTCTTCTAATTAAACTTTAATTTAACCTAAAGTTGCCTGTAATCTCTGTCCGTTAGTTTTGTGGAAATTCAAAATTAAGTGAGAAAGCTACGTATTACATTATTTTTACTTCTTGGCCTGAGTAGCAAACTATTTTCGCAGGAAGCGGTTGAAAGCCGTTTACGAAAATCGGAGATTGAACAGGTGTTCCTTGCGCATAACCTGAGCTTAATGGCACAACGTTTTCATATACAACAGGCTGATGCAGCAGTACTTCAGGCAAAGCTCTGGCCCAATCCAACGATCTCAATCTCAGAGGTCAATCTTTGGAAAAATTCCAGCAGCGAATCCTTTCCTGCGCTGATCGGTCATTATGGTAAATACCAGCAGCTGGCGGTTGAGCTGGAACAGACGATCGAAATGGCCGGGAAACGGAAAAAAAGGGTGCAATTGCAGCTTTTGGAAAAAGAGAATGCCCGGCTTCAATTTGAAGAATTATTGCGGAATTTGAAATATGATCTCCGGAGCCAATGCCTCGAACTACAGATCTTACAGGAAAAAGAACAATTATACAGTAGTCAGGTCGATATTTTTCAGACCCTAGCGAAGTCCTTTCAAAATCAATGGAAAGAAGGCAATGTGAGTGAAATGGACTATCTCAGGATTGAAAGTGAGTCGATTGCATTTGGGAATAAACTCAACGAAATCCAGCAGGAAAAAATTGCAAAAATGAATACAGTTGCGAGCTATCTAGGAGATAAGGGGACTGCACTTTACATTTCGGATACGATAGGTATGCCACTTTTTCTCCTGGGGACGAAACAGGAATGGAAAATGATGGCCCTGGAAAACCGTAGCGACTATAAAATCATCCACAATACCTGGAAGAAAAGTAATGCGCAGTTGGAAATCGAAAAAGCAGAACGTACACCAGATCTCAAGGTATCAATGAATTATGACCGGGGCGGAAATATCATGCGCGATTTTATAGGCCTGGGTGTTGCTATGGATCTTCCTTTATTTAATCGAAACCAGGGCAATATCAAAGTTGCTCAACTGGAACTTGAGAAAAACAAAGTTGAAATCGCACAATTTCGTATCGATATTGAACGAGAGATCGAGTTCCTTTCGGCGCGTTTGAGCAATCTCGAATCGAGCTTGAAAACGATGGATACAGGCTTTGATCGTAAACTGGATGTCGCGCTTGAACGCTATGTCCGCAATTTTCAAGAACGACGGTTGACCATCGTTGAATTTATAGACTTTATCAATAATTACATGGAAAACAAAGAATCAATATTGGAGCGCAGGGCAAAATACCTTCAGTATAAGGAAGAATTGACGTATTTAATCGGAAAGGACATTGTCTAATGAAAGGGAACTTTTTAATGCCACTGACACTCCTGTCCATATGTTTATTGTGGAGCTGTCAATCAACGAAAAATGAAGAGCAGGTTACGCCGCCAACTAAAGGTTTTTGCCTTAGCGCAGATTTCAAAAACCAAATTAAAATTGATTCGATTCAGAAGCGGGCGGTATTTGAACAGATCGCTTTAAATGGGGTCATTCAATACGATCAGGATGAGCTTGCTGCACTAAAGAGCCCGATACCCGGTATCGTGCAGTCTGTCTCCGTCAAGATGGGTGATTATGTGGAGAAGGGACAGATTCTTGTATCGCTTAAAGGGACCTCGGTCAATGATTTAGGAAAGGAGCTGCGTGAGCTGGAGAATAGCAAGCGCTTGGTGGAGAGTAAATTGGCAAGTCTTCGCAGTCTACTGAAAGATGGTATGGCTTCCCAACGGGAACTAGAAGAGATGGAAAGCGAATTGAAAGCCACACAAATCGGAATACGTCATGTAAAGGCCAATATGAACCTGCTCAATGGATCATCAGAAAATGGTCTATTTTACATTCGTGCACCCAAAGCGGGTTATATAGTCGATAAAAAGGTGAGCCCCGGTATGACAGTTGGTGATGATGCCGAGTTACTCTCGGTAAGTAAACTAAATGAAGTATGGGTTTCGGTCAATATTTATGCAAATAATTTACCTTTTGTGAAAAATGGTGCGCCTGTCAAAATCACCACGTTAGCCTATAAAGGGGAATCTTTTGATGGCTATATTGATCAGGTAGCCAATTTCTTCGATCCTGAAGAACGTGTCGTCAAGGCGCGTGTAAAGTTGTTGAACAAAGACCTGAGGTTAAAGCCGGGCATGAGTGTGGATGTATTGGTGGAAAAAGCTGTTTCAGGACAAGAACAGCAGATGCTGGCTATTCCCAAAGATGCCATCATTCTGCATAATAACCAGAATTTCGTGGTGCTGTACAAAAATGACTGTGATCTGTCCGTAAAGCCTGTGGATATTGTTGCTGAGAATGAAACCTATGCTTTTGTCAAAACAGGAATAGCCGAGGGAGATCAGGTGCTGACAGAAAATGAGCTGATTGTATTTGATGAATTGATAAATAGATAGGATGAAGAAAGTTGTACAAAATATTGTTTCGTTTTCATTGAAACACTCCTTGGTCGTCCTATTTTTTACGTTGGCATTATTATTCGGCGGGATATACGCCTACCTGCATACACCGATTGAAGCTTTCCCCGACGTCACCAATACACGGGTCAGGATTATCACACAATGGCCGGGACGTAGTGCTGAAGAAATCGAGAAGTTCGTCACATTACCGGTAACCAAAGAGATGAATACCATCCCAAAGAATACGGATGTTCGTTCGATCTCCTTGTTTGGCTTATCCGTTGTAACGATCCAATTTGAGGATGGTGTAGAGGACTTTTATGCCCAGCAGTATGCGGGTAATAAGATGCGTTCCATCGATTTGCCGGACGGCGCGGAAAGCTCCATCGAACCACCCTCGGGTGCTACCGGAGAAATTTTTCGCTATGTGGTGAAGAGCAATCTTCCGATTAAAGAAGTCTCTGCCATTCAAGATTGGGTGATCGAAAGGGAACTTGTGGGGGTGCCAGGTGTGGCGGACGTCGTGAGTTTTGGGGGGGAGGAAAAGATCTATGAAATAAAGATCAACCCAACAGAGCTGGCGAATTATAACTTGTCGCCACTGGACGTATATGAAGCCGTATCGCGTTCGAATATCAACGTCGGTGGCGATGTGATCCAGAAAGGAAATCAAGCCTATGTCGTTCGTGGAGTAGGTTTATTGGATAAGATCGACGATATTGGTAATATTTTGATCAAGGTGGTCGGCAATACACCGATTCTAGTCAAACATGTAGCCGAAATAGAACTGGGCGCAAAGCCACGACTTGGCCAAGTGGGACTCAATCAGGAAGATGATCTTGTACAGGGAATAGTCATTATGCTGCGGGGAGAAAATCCTTCGGCTGTCGTCACAAGGCTAAAGGCAAAAATCGAAGAGCTAAACCAACGTATTTTACCCGAAAATGTCAAGATCGAACCCGTTATAGATCGTACTAAACTGGTGAATAATACCGTGCATACGGTTTCCAAAAACCTGATAGAAGGGGTTATTCTGGTTTCGATTATTGTCTTTATCTTTTTGAACAACTGGAAGACAACCTTTATTGTTGCCTCGGTCATTCCACTGGCTTTCCTCTTTGCGATTATATTATTGAAAATACAAGGTTTGCCGGCCAATCTGATTTCAATGGGGGCGTTGGACTTTGGACTCTTGCTCGAAGGAACATTGGTAATCGTCGAGACTGTTTTTGTCTCTTTAGAAAAAGAGGCCCATCGGCTTGGGACGGAACGCTTTAATAAAATCTCCAAGCTAGGGATCATAAAAAAAAGTGCAGGTTCTGTTGCAGGGTATATCTTTTTTGCACTATTGATTTTAATTGTCGCACTGACTCCTATTTTCTCTTTTCAAAAGGTGGAAGGAAAAATGTTCTCACCATTAGCCTTTACGCTCGGTTACGCCTTATTGGGGTCCTTGATCCTAAGTTTGACCTATGTGCCCGCGATGTGTAAATACTTATTAAAAAAGAACATCAAAGAAGATGAAAATAAGATCACTAAAGTCAGCCGTAATGCCATTTTTAAAGGTTTTAAAAAGGCTTTTGACCATCCAAAATGGACATTGTCGATTTTTATGGTTGTCTTGTTCGTCTGTATGTTCCGGTTTAGCCATTATGGTTCCGAGTTTCTTCCAAAATTGAATGAGGGTGCAATCTATGTTCGCGCAACCTTACCCAATAGTGTCAACCTGGAAGAATCGGTGAAGCTGACCAAAACAATGAAAACAAAACTGATGAAGCAGTTTGACGAGATCGACTTTATAATGACACAGACAGGCCGTCCCAATGATGGCACGGATCCAACAGGCTTTTTTAATATTGAATTTAATATTGAATTGAAGCCCGAGGGGGAGTGGAAACGTAAACTTTCCAAAGAGAAATTGATCAGTCAGATGCGGGATAGCCTGCAGACTTTTCCTGGAATCAACTTTGGCTTTAGCCAGCCGATTCAGGATAATGTGGAGGAGTATGTGGCCGGGGTAAAAAGTCCACTAGTTATCAAAATCTTTGGTGAAAACTTACAAGATTTAGAGAATAAGGCCAATAAGTTTGCAGAGTCACTAAAAAAGGTCAATGGCATTACGGATGTCAATGTTTTTAAAAATATAGGTTTGCCAGAACTCCGCATTCAACTGCATGATTCAAAAATGGCTAAATATGGCGTTTCAACCAAAGATGTGCAGTCCGTGATCGAAATGACTATCGGGGGGCAATCTGTGACACATTTCTACGAAAATGAGCGGATCTTTGATGTTCGCCTGCGCTTCCAAAAATCATACCGCGACAACCCCGAGAAGATCGGAAATATCATTATTCCGACGATGAATGATCAGAAAGTACCCCTACGGGAGATCGCAACAATAGATTATCATACCGGGCCGGCATTTATTTACAGAGAAGGGAATTCCCGCTATATTGGTGTTGGCTTCAATATTGAAGGTCGAGATTTGGGAAGCACAATTGCCGATGCGAAAAAACAGATAGAAAGAGATGTGAAACTGTCCAAATCCTATAAGGTCGTCTGGGCTGGTGAATTCGAAAGCAAGGAACGGGCAACAAAACAACTGATGAATGTTGTGCCAATTTCGTTGATTTTGATCTTACTCTTGCTGTATGCCAATTTTGGTAATGTCAAAGATACGCTGATTTCTTCACTGACCCTCGCCTTTGCTTTTATTGGTGGATTCATTTCCTTGTGGATTACTGGAACGACATTTGGAATTTCGGCCGGTATCGGATTTATTATTCTCTTTGGGGTAGCCACGATTGATGGTATTGTCTTAATCGGGATTATGAAAGAAAATCTGTTGAATAAAATGCGCTTGAAACCCGCTATTTATGAAGCTGTCAAAAGCCGGATCAGACCCATCTTAATGATTGCATTAATGGGGGCGATGGGCTTATTGCCAGCTGCACTTTCAAACGGTATGGGGTCTGAAATTCAAAAACCTCTGGCGATTATGATCGTTGGTGGATTGATTATTTGTATGATTCTCTCGTTTTCAGTACTACCTATTGTTTTTTACTTCGCTTATAAGAAGGAGAACCGCGATTAGTTACCCATTTTTAATTATTATATACGAAACAAAGGTTGCCTGTCTGACAGTGCAACCTTTGTTATTTTTAACATGCAGCTGTACGTTTCGTAATAGCAATCCAAAGTTGAAGCGAATAGCGATATATCGTTTACATGCTATTTTGTGTAAATCTTGTTATAAATGTTGAATTTACATTTAAGTTCCTTAAATTAAGCCTCAACATAAAAAGCACTTCGTTGAAGTTTTGCCGAGATAAGTTATAAAGCTGTATTTAAAATTAGAAAAAACATTCTTTTGAATCCTCGTGAGTTGTATTTACGAGAAAAGGTCAATATTAGGTCAGTGTTGATTAATTCATAAGAAGACTGAACGTACTATTCCAGATAGATTTGTGATAAAGAAATATTAAAATAATACGCTATGGCACAATTTAAATGGGAAGGAATATATCCTGCAATGTTATCACCATTTGATGAAAATGGAAATTTGGATTTTGATATGTTTGGTAAAAACATTGAAGCACAATTGGATGGAGGTGTTCACGGTTTGATTATCGCTGGATCATTGGGGGAAGCAAGTGTTTTGACTACAGAAGAAAAGTATGATTTATTGACCTATGCGTTGAAACTTGTTGGTGGTCGTGTACCCGTATTGCTAAATATTGCAGAAAATACAACTGCTGCTGCGATCAAAGTGGCGCAGACCAGTGAGGAATTGGGAGCCGATGGTTTGATGTTATTGCCACCAATGCGCTATAGAGCCGATGATAGAGAAGCTGTCGCTTATTTTCGTGCTGTTGCACAAAGTACCAAACTGCCAATTTTAATCTATAATAACCCAGTTGACTATAGTACTTATGTATCGTTGGATATGTTTGAAGAACTATTGTTGGAACCAAATATCCAGGCAGTGAAAGAATCTACACGAGATTTAACCAATATCACGCGTTTGAAAAATCGTTTTGGTGATCGATTAAAGATTATGGCCGGTGTAGATACCTTGGGGCTCGAGTCTTTAATGTTAGGGGCTGATGGGTTAGTCGCTGGATTGGTGGACGCATTCCCAAGAGAAACAGTGGTTATGTATGATCTTGTGAAAGCTGGTGAATATAAAAAAGCGGTAGAAATATACCGTTGGTTTATGCCTTTGTTGGAATTGGATATTCATCCTAAATTGGTCCAATACATTAAATTGGCCGCTACAGCTGAAGGAATTTCAACACCTTATACACGCGCTCCAAGATTACCATTGATCGGTGAGGAAGAACAACGTGTGAAAAAAATTATTGCAGATTCAATCGCAACGAGACCACAATTATAGGAATGCTTCTGAACTTTCTAGCTATGAGGGTTCAGGAAATTTTCTTTTAGGGACCAAGTAAAAATAGGCGAGAAGGACCTTCTTATTATATTGAATAACCGCAAGGAATGAAAATATAGGGAAGGTTTTTATTGATTTTTGAAGATACTACTTACAATAAAAACAAAAGGAATGGATAGAAACGAAAATGAGATTGATGACGTCGTAAAACAGGCGGAGGCTGGATTTCAGTTTCTTCAGCAAAAGGATGTCATCGAAAGAGCGGAATTGATGTATGCCATTGCCGCTGAAATTGAGGAATTGGGCGAAATATTGATTGAAACTGCTCATCTGGAAACGGCACTACCTTTGGGAAGACTGCAGGGTGAAAAGGCGAGAACAGTCAATCAATGGCGTCGATATGCCGATGCTGTTCGTACTGGTTTATACAGTGAAGCTCGGATAGATCGGGATCCAAATGGCCAATTTGATTTAAGGAAATATAACAAAGGACTTGGTCCAGTGGTCGTTTTTGGCGCGAGTAATTTTCCTTTCGCCTTTTCAACAGCTGGCGGAGATACAGCAAGTGCCATTGGTGCTGGCTGCTCAGTCATCGTAAAAGCTCATCCTGCGCATCTTAAAACTTCTCAATTAATGGCTGACGCTATTGATCGTGCGGTTTCAAAACAGGGTGCCCCAATCGGTGTTTTTAATCATATACTGTCAGATTCATTTGCTGTTGGACAACAGTTGGTAAGCCATAAACAGGTAAAGGCTGTGGCATTCACAGGTTCATTTCGTGGCGGAAAAGCCTTGTTTGATTTAGGGCAGTCGAGACCTGAACCTATTCCGGTATTTGCTGAAATGGGAAGCGTAAATCCGGTTTTTATTTTGCAAGACTACCTCGCTAATCATCTGGAAGCATTTGCAAAGCAGTATATTGGATCATTACTCCTCGGTGTAGGGCAGTTTTGTACTAATCCGGGTGTATTGGTAGGCTTGGCGGGCGAACCGTTCGATCGGCTCAAACTGGCCTTAAAGAGCGAACTAAAATCTGCTGCTACAGGGAAAATGTTACATGCGGGTATTCTGGATAGCTACAATCGCCTAAAAAGCGAAATGGTTCAATCGGAAGGGATCAGCGTATTGGGGGAAGGAGAAGATAATACACAACATGATTTTGCCCGGGCTGTACTTGTCGAAACTGAAGCCAGTCAGGTATTAAACAATCCCAACTTGCTGGAAGAGGTTTTTGGACCTTTTGGGCTGATTGTATCCTGTAACGACCAAAATGAGATGAATCTTGTCATGCAACAGCTTGATGGGCAGATTACCCTGACTTTCGCTGCCACGGCGCAGGACATACATGAATGCCCGGCTCTTTTTGCAATGGCTCAGGACAAATGCGGAAGACTGCTGTTCCAAGGTATGCCAACAGGCGTAGAGGTTCAGTATGCCATGCAGCATGGCGGACCTTATCCAGCAACCACAGATGCTCGTTTTACTTCAGTAGGGCCAGATGCGGTAAAACGGTTCGTCCGACCTTTTAGCTTCCAGAATTGGCCGAATGAGTTTTTACCTAAAGAGTTACAAGACGGAAACCCATTACAAATTGATCGTCTGGTCAATCAACAATGGACGAAAGCATAATATAGATAAATGACCATATAAACAACAAGGACTCAGAAATGAAGAAGACTTTTTTTTGTATTGATTCGCATACCTGTGGTTGTCCCGTACGATTGGTTGCAGGGGGAACCCCATTGCTAGCGGGTAATTCCATGATGGAGCGCAGATTGCATTTTATACGTGAGTACGACTGGATTCGCAAAGGATTGATGTTTGAACCAAGGGGACATGACATGATGAGTGGAAGTATGCTTTATCCACCATTTGATCCGCAAAACGATATCGGCGTTCTTTATATTGAGACCAGTGGTTGTCTGCCTATGTGCGGACACGGAACGATCGGTACCGTAACGATTGCCATCGAGGAGGGGCTCGTTCAACCTAAAATTCCCGGAAAATTAAGGTTGGAAACTCCGGCAGGACTTGTACATATCGATTATGTTCAAGAGGGTCCTAAGGTGAAAAGCGTAAAGCTTACTAACGTCAAGTCTTTTTTATATGCTGAAGGGCTAACGGTAGACTGTCCAGATTTAGGAATTATCAGCGTAGATGTTGCCTACGGTGGCAATTTCTATGGTATTATTGATCCCCAGGCTAATTTTGACGATATCAGTTCTTATTCTGCGAGCCAATTGATCCATTATGGGAAAATAATTCGTCAACTGCTCAACGAAAAATATGCTTTTGTTCATCCCGAAGATGCGAATATTCATGGGTTGACACATATCCAATGGACAGGTAATCCAACGCTTCCCAACTCGTCCGGACGCAACGCCGTACTGGTTGGCGATAATGCCTTGGATCGTTCTCCTTGTGGTACAGGTACTTCGGCGCGTATGGCACAGTGGTACGCGAAAGGGAAGCTTAAAAAAGGAACGGAATTTATACATGAAAGTTATATTGGTTCACAATTTACCGGCAAAATTGAAGCGGAAACAACCGTGGATGGTAAGCCTGCTATTGTGCCGTCCATCGAAGGCTGGGCACGGATAACAGGATATAATACCATTTTTTTGGATGATGAAGATCCTTATTTTGGCGGTTTTCAGGTGATTTAATACATTAATAAGAAAAGAGCAACGTGAAAGAAAATAATAGAGGTACAGTTGTTGTAATAGGTGCTGGAATTGCTGGTCTTGCTTCGGCCTATTACCTGGTGAGAGATGGTTGGGATGTGAAAATCCTGGAAAAAAATACTTTGGACAATAATTGTTCTTATGGCAATGCAGGCATGATCGTCCCCAGTCATTTTACGCCCTTGGCAGCCCCCGGGATAGTCGCGCAAGGAATAAAGTGGATGTTCAATAGTAAAAGCCCCTTTTATGTACGGCCTTCGCTCAATCCGCGGTTGATCAATTGGGGTCTGAAATTCCTAAAACATGCCAACCGCACGCATGTGGAGCAACATGCTTCCGCCATACGTGACCTGAATCTCTATAGCAGCCGCTTGTATGACGAACTGGCCCAAGAAGATAATTTTGATTTTGAATTGAAGCAGAATGGTATCCTGATGATGTATAAATCGAAAGAAATGCAACATGAGGAGATTGAGCTGGCGCATCGTGCACAGGACCTCGGACTCGATGTCGATATCCTCGAAGGAAATACCGTTCAAGAACTGGAACCTAATCTGAAGCTAGATGTATTGGGTGCTATACTTTATCGCTGCGATGGAAAACTATATCCACCCAAGTTAATGCAGCAATTGATTCAATACCTGAAAGCCGCAGGTGTTGCTTTTTTCGAAGAAACTGAAGTCCATAAATTTATGACGGCCGGAAATAAGATTAAAGAGGCAATCAGCAATAAAGGAAGTTTTCAGGCAGATGCTTTTGTCTTGACTGGCGGTGCTTATTTGCCGCAGCTGACTTCAAAGTTGCATTTAAATACACCGCTTATGCCTGGAAAAGGATATTCTTTTATGTATCAGCCCCAGGGTGAGCAGAGCTTGAATCATGCGGCATTATTACTGGAAGCTCGTGTTGCTGTAACCCCCATGAATGGCCAGATCAGATTCAGTGGTACGATGGAATTGGGACCTGCAAATGATAAAATTTATGAAAATCGTGTTCGTGGCATAGTAGAGTCTATTCCCAAATATTACCCGGAGCTACAAGTCGATTATCTAAAGGAAAAAATATGGTATGGTTATAGGCCCTGCTCGCCCGATGGATTGCCTTATTTGGGACGATTGGAAAAATTTGACAATGTCCTGGTTGCCGGTGGAGGTGGGATGATGGGCTTGAGTTTAGGTCCAGCATACGGGAAAATCATTGCAGATTTATTGGCCGGACAAAAAATACAGGCTGATATTGATGGGTTTAGGCCCGATCGTTTTGATCGATAAAATTATGATATAAACCAATACCTGAATTATGAATCGTTCTTTTTCTTTTAAAGCTCCCAAAACACTGTTTTATGGACTACTCTTTCTATTCCCGGTATCCACACATGCACAAAAGATGAAATTATACGAGCATACCACCCCCATAGAACCTTATATCGTGCAATATGGGCATGATGTTGAGGCGATCAACTATTTCTATGGTCCAATGCCCAAAGGCTGGGGCAATCAACAGGCTGCAGCATCGCCCGAACAGCTGGCACGTCTTCAACGTTTGGATAACGAATATTTGAACAAATTGGACAAATTTCCCTATGAAGAACTTGAAACATCTGGGCAGGTGGATTTTATCTTACTGAAGCGCAAACTAAAAAGTGATCTCCTTGCACTGAAAGAACATGAGTCGAATTACAACAGGTTATCCCTGTATTTACCTTTTGCACAACGAATATTTAAACTCGAAAAGGAACGTCGTCGAGGAAAACGTTTGGCGGGAGAAGATGTCGCGAAAGAGCTGACGCGGGTTGTCGATGAAATCGATCGATCGATAACCGCTTTGCAAGAAAAGACCAATATTCCTGATGCAGATGTGAACTTTTTGGTTGGCCTATTAAATTCTTTGGATTTAAGGATAACAAGCACCTTCGATTTCTATAATGGATACGACCCTGAATTTACCTGGTGGGTACCCGCCATATTTCAACAGGTGAAAAGTAAATTGTCGGATTATAAGGAGAAATTAGCCGCAAAAAGCGACCGGAAAGTTTTTGATGATGGTAGCCAGATTGCGGGTGTGCCGATTGGCGAAAAAGAAATAAACCGAAGACTCAAAGCTGAAATGATCAGTTATACAGCTGCCGATCTGCTAAAATTGGCTGATCAAGAGTTTAAATGGTGTGAAGCAGAGTTATTGAAAGCGAGTCGTGAAATGGGGTTTGGAGACGACTGGCGGGCAGCACAGGAGCAGGTTAAAAACTCCTACGTTCCCATTGGTAAACAGCCGGAACTCATCCTGAAATTGTATAACGATGCACAGCAGTTTATTCAAAAAAATAAACTCATGGATATTCCTGAACTGGCAGATGAAACTTGGGGAATGATCATGATGACCCCAGAACGTCAGCGTGTCAACCCTTTTTTTACGGGTGGTCGGGAAATTAGTATATCATATCCAACCAACACGATGGATCAACAGGCAAAATTGATGAGTATGCGTGGTAATAATCCTTATTTCTCCCGCGGTACTGTGCAGCATGAATTGGTCCCCGGTCATCATTTGCAATATTTTATGAATAGGCGCTACAAGCCTTATCGCGAGGAAGCGTTTAATACACCCTTTTGGACAGAAGGATGGACACTTTATTGGGAATTATTATTGTATAGTAAAGGATTTGCCAAAACTCCCGAAGAGCGTATAGGAATGTTATTTTGGCGTATGCACCGCTGTGCGCGAATAACCTTTAGTATTAAATTTCATTTGGGTGAATGGACGCCGCAGCAATGCATAGATTACTTGGTAGACAGGGTGGGATTTGAGTCTGCTAATGCCCATGGTGAAGTAAAGAGGTCTTTTGAAGGTTCATATGATCCCTTATACCAGTTGGCTTATCTGGTCGGCGGATTACAACTGATGCGGATCAAAGAGGAGGTGGTTGATCAGGGTAAAATGTCATTTGCTGATTTTCATGATCGTGTGATTAAAGAAAATTACCTGCCCATGGAAATGCTAAGAGCGATTATCAAAGGCGAGCAATTAAAACCAGACCATGAGACAAATTGGAAATTCTATCATTTTAACAACTAGGTGTTTATGAGTGAGTCAAAACAAACTTTTCAAAAGTCGCTGGGATTGCTCGATGCAACGATGCTTGTTGTTGGAAGTATGATTGGTTCTGGAATTTTCATCGTTTCTGCAGATATCGCACGCAATACCGGTTCTGCGGGTTGGATGATGGTTGTCTGGCTAATCTGTGGATTTATGACTTTAACAGCAGCATTGAGTTATGGTGAACTCAGCGCGATGTTTCCCAAGGCCGGTGGCCAATATATTT
The DNA here is from genome assembly GCF_002377215.1 of Sphingobacterium sp. UBA3519. Lineage (NCBI taxonomy): Bacteria > Pseudomonadati > Bacteroidota > Sphingobacteriia > Sphingobacteriales > Sphingobacteriaceae > Sphingobacterium > Sphingobacterium sp. UBA3519. The sequence goes on along the minus strand of NZ_DFPI01000025.1, from coordinate 222,893 downwards.
ATCTTCGGGAGGCTTATGGTCCCGTATTGAGTTTTGTATTTGGCTGGACATTTTTTGCTGTGATACAAACCGCGACAATCGCCGCCGTCGGCGTTGCGTTTGCTAAATTCACTGCCTACCTTTTCCCCTTTATGGACGAAGATGTCTATCTGCTTGAATGGTCAGATTACCGCGTCTCGGCAGCACAGGTGCTGGCCATTGCGGTCATTATGGTATTAACCTACATTAATTCAAGGGGTGTAAATAGCGGAAAGCGTGTGCAGACATCCATTACATTGATCAAAATTGGGAGCCTGTTGCTTTTGTTGCTCTTTGGCTTCCTGGCTTTGAAACATGAAGTTTGGGCTTTGAACTGGGACAATATTTCGCTTTGGTCCATGCGCCGCTTAAATGTGGATGGAACCTACACATCTTATGATGGGTTTTCAGCAATGGGTGCTTTTTCTGCGGCTATGGTCGGAGCCCTCTTCAGTAGCGATTCTTGGCACTCATCCTCAGCTGTAGCGGGCGAAATTAAGAATCCGCAACGCAATATCGGATTGAGTCTGGCATTAGGGACTTTGCTGGTCACCGTCATCTATCTGTTGACCAATTTAATGTATACGGGCATATTGCCTTTGGAAGCTATGGTCAACGCACCAAAGGATCGGGTAGCGATGAGTGTGGCACAAGAAGTATTCGGCCCTTTTGGGATCACGATTATAGCCATTATGATCATGATTAGTACCTTCGGTTGCAATAATGGAATTATCCTGGCCGGCGCGAGGGTGTATTATTCCATGGCTAAAGATGGTTTGTTTTTTAAAAGGGCAGGCAAGCTGAATGCACATGCGGTACCCGCCTGGGCCCTCTGGATACAGTGTCTTGCAGCGTCAATATGGTGTTTGAGTGGAAAATATGGTGACTTATTGGATATGATTACCTGTGTGGTCGTGATCTTTTATGTCCTTGCAATTGCAGGTATTATTCGCCTCCGTATCACGCGTCCGGATTTGAACAGACCCTATAAAGCATTTGGATATCCTTTTCTTCCCATTCTTTATATTCTGATGGGGCTAGCCTTTATCGGCTTGATGGTAATTTTTAAACCAAATTATACCTGGCCAGGCATTATCATTGCACTATTGGGTATCCCGATCTATTATTTAATCAATCCTAAGCGAAGAAAATATGAAGTTTCTTAGTACAGTGGTTTTGTTGTTGTCTGCACAGTTTCTGTTTGGTCAAGGAACTTTGGTAGATTATACCCGTGCACAAAACCTAAAAAAACAATTGACCAATAAAATCGAAAATCTACCGGGGCAGTTTTATTGGAATGATCGGGGGGACCTGTTTTGGTATGATCGAAATACGGCGCAGGGAAAAGAGTACATTTTGGTCAATCCCCAGGCAAAAACAAAAGAACCGCTGTTTGATCTAACGAAGGTATTTTCCTTGGTGGATGAAAAGCTGGAACGAAAAGTCGAAAATCGCGTTATTTCCAATGATCAGATAAAATTGATGGATCAAGATCAAGTTTCGCTCGATATCGCGGGCTACTTTTGGATCTGGAACCGCCGTTCCTCGCAATTGAGCCAGGGCGCTGCAAGTGGAAGTAAAGAGCGCAATCCGCGATATTGGGGGCAGCGTGAACAAGGAAATACCTATCGGGAAGTTGAATCTCCAGATAAAATACATGTTGCTTTTATCCGCAACAATAATGTTTTCTTAGCAAAGAAGGGAAACTTAAATCAGGCGCGACAAATTACGTTTGATGGTAATACGTCAAACTACTATAGCAATGATATTCAATGGGCACCGGATAGCCGGAAATTGGCTACAGTAAAAACACAAAAAATAGAGATCAGACAACTGACGCTTATTGAATCTTCCCCTAAAGATCAATTACAGCCAAAGATTCAGACACGAGATTATGTCAAACCTGGTGACGAATTAGCGCAAAAACTACCCGTTTTATATGATCTCGAAAAAGATAAACTGTGGGTATTTGATGCGGAGCTTATACCGAATCAATTTTATCTTTCGGAATTATCCTGGCGCGATGACAGTAGAGCATTTACCTTCGAGTATAACAAACGCGGGCATCAGGTCTATGGTGTCATGCAAATGGATGCCAATAGCGGTATGTCCAGTTATTTGATCCGAGAACAAAATAAGACCTTTATCGATTATAGCGGTAAGAAATATCGGGAGGATCTAGCCGATGGAAAGGAAATTGTGTGGGCTTCTGAGCGTGACGGATGGAACCACCTGTATCTTTATGATGGATCTACTGGAAAAGTGAAAAATCAAATCACAAAGGGAAATTGGGTGGTTCGGAAAGTTGTACATGTCGACGCTGACAAACGAACGGTCATTTTTGAAGGCAGTGGTATGAATGCAGAGGAAGATCCCTATTTGATCCATTATTATTCAATCGGTTTAGATGGAAAGGGCTTAAAACTGCTGACGGAAGAAAATGCAAATCATCAAGCTTTTTTCAATAAAGACTATTCCTTGTTTGTGGATACCTATTCCCGAGTTGATCAGCCGCCAATTTCAGTATTGCGCGACAACCATGGTCGTCTTATCATGGAACTGGAGAAAACAAACAGCAGCTTGCTCGAAGCGGTAGGCTGGCGTGCTCCAGAAGTCTTTAAAGCCAAGGGACGGGATAGTGCAACGGATATCTGGGGTATTATTATTCGACCGACCAATTTTGATCCTGCAAAAAGTTATCCTGTCATCGAATATATTTACGCGGGACCGCATAGCTCTTTCGTGCCCAAATCATTCTACAGCAACCCGAGTGGGATGTATGAATTGGCGGAATTGGGCTTTATCGTGGTGCAGATCGATGGAATGGGGACGTCAAATCGTTCAAAGGCTTTTCATGATATCTGTTGGAAAAATCTGAAAGATGCGGGTTTTCCCGATCGGATAGCCTGGATGCAGGCTGCTTCAAAACAATACAAATACATGGATATCGGTAGGGTAGGGATCTATGGTACGTCGGCTGGCGGTCAAAGCTCGACGGGCGCGCTGTTATTCCATCCGGAGTTTTACAAAGTTGGCGTTTCCTCCTGTGGCTGTCACGATAATCGAATGGATAAAATATGGTGGAACGAGCAATGGATGGGTTGGCCTGTAGGACCTGAATATGCAGCGAGCTCCAATATTGAAAATGCCGCTAAACTGGAAGGAAATCTTTTATTGATTGTAGGTGAATTGGATGATAATGTGGATCCTTCATCCACTTTCCAATTGGTTGATGCCTTAATCAAAGCACGTAAGAACCATGATTTTATTATGGTTCCCGGGATGGGACATTCCTCTGGGGGAGATTATGGTGAACGAAAAAGAAGGGACTATTTTGTCAAACATCTACTTGGCGTAGACCCGCCTGCCTGGAATCAGTATTGATCTTTTCAATAGGATAATGATCCTATAAGGTAGGCCTAACGCCTGTTTTTCTGACAGTGTCCGATCTTATTGGTTAGAAAGAACCTTCAGTTTGCTTTCATTGCTGTTCGTGTATGCGAAGTCATAAAAGTTTTATTCCAATTGGGAATACAGATGAAGTGATAGGAATGCTTCAATAAATACAGCGCCCCGGAAAGTAAGTAACTTTCCGGGGCGCTGTATTTATTTTATGTCTGTAACCTTGAAACCGTTTTTATTCGACCAATACGCCGACATAATAGTTGAACGTATCGATATCAATATTATCTTTCGTTAAACCGGCTATTTTAATCGGTCTGAAACGTTGATCCAATTGGATAAGTTCTCTTTTTTGACCTTTTACCCCAATATGTATAGGCATATGGAAGCCTTTGACTTCACTGATCCATCGGCCCAAGACTCTCCCTGAAGGATCTTGCTTGATTTCCAGTGTAGGAATGGCGCTATGCTGTACATACTGCTCAAATACTTTTAAAAGGTCTAAACCGGATTGCTGGTTTACGTAGTTGACAATATCATTATAATCGACTTGCTGATGATAAAACTTGCTGTTTAATCCCCGGAGAATATTTCGCCACTTTTCATCATTGTCCATCATCGTACGGATCATGTTGAGCATAACACCGCCTTTAGGGTACATATCGCCAGATCCTTCTTTATTGACGTGGTAGGGGCCCTGAATGGGGCTGTCATTTTGGATTCCAATTCGGATACCATGAGCGTACGCTTGGCTAGCTTCTTTGCCATAGAAATAGTCGATAAATAAACCTTCAGAATAGTTCGTGAAGCTTTCATGGATCCACATATCGGCCAGATCAGCGGAGGTTATATTGTTGCCAAACCATTCGTGGCCAGATTCGTGGACCACAATAAAATCCCATTTATGTCCCCAGCCAGTTCCCGACGCATCCCCGCCACGATAGCCATTTTGATAATGGTTTCCATAGGCGATGGCACTTTGGTGTTCCATGCCTGTATGGTAGGTTTCAACAAGCTTATAGCCATCTTCATAGAACGGATATGGACCAAACCAATGTTCAAAAGCCTCTAAGGTCTGGTTGGCATTTTTTTGAAGATGAGCTTTCTTTTCTGCCGTATCATTTTCGCGCAAGATATAGTAATCTATATCCAATGGTCCTTTTTCACCTTTATATTTTTCTTTAAAATGAACATAATCGCCGATATTGATGGCGACATTGTAGTTGTTGATCGGATTGGCGACTTTCCAATGGTATTTGGTATAACCATCCTTCATTTTTTCTACTTTGACCAGGCGACCATTGGATACATTCATCACCTCTTTTGGGACGGCAATGGAAATCATCATACTATCCACTTCATCGGATTGATGGTCTTTGTTTGGCCACCAGACACTCGCGCCCATACCCTGGCATGCGGTTGCTACCCACGGTTTGCCCTTGCTGTCTTTTTTCCAGTCAAAGCCACCATCCCATGGAGCTTTAACCGCCTCTGTAGGATGACCTTCATAAAACACGGTAAATTCATCCTGTGTCCCTTTCTTGATCGCAGTAGGAAATTCGACAAAGACCGCATTGTGCTCTCTGGTAAAGGAAAGTTCTTTCCCTTTATAAATGACTTTATTTACTTTTAAATTTGCAAAAAGATCAAATTGCAGGCGGTTAAAATCAGTCGTGGCCTTGAAACGGAAAAGGTTTGAACCTGAAATATATTTATTATCTATATCCACCTTAACATCCAGATGATAGTATTGGATGTCGTAGCAGGTGCGTAATGGCGTCAGGTATCCGCGCAGTGAATCCGCTCTTGTGAATTCATTTTTTTCTTTCATCAGCTGCGCTGCCGATTGCTGTATACCTGCGGTCAATAGACCGCAGGTACCCAATGCATATAACAGTATTTTTTTCATTTTTAAATAATAACGATTCAGTCTATCTTCCTCCCGGAGGACAATGTAATTTTAGATAGTTTGTAAATAATGTCCTTAAATGCTCATGTGTGCCCTGTCCCTCGCTAATTGAATGGCTGCGGTTTGGATAAGACATCAGCTGGAACTGCACGTTATTTTTGATCAGTTCATTGATCAGGACTTCGGCATTTTGATAGTGCACATTGTCGTCTCCAGTTCCATGGATGTAGAGTAGGTTGCCTTTGATATTTTTTGCATATTTCAGTGGCGAGCCGTTTTCAAAGTCCGCCAGATTTTCTTGCGGAAGGCCCATATAGCGTTCTTGGTATACATTGTCGTATAGTAACTGATTGGCTACCGCTGCAATGGCAATACCGGTTTTATAGATCTGCGGATATTGCCCCAATAGGTTAAGCGTACTCGATCCGCCACCGCTCCAGCCCCAAACGGCCACGCGTGAATTGTCGACAAACGGCCATTTCAGTATTTCTTGCGTTGCTAAAGCCTGATCGCGAATATTGAGCTGTCCGATATTGCGGTAGATGCTTTTTCGCCAAGAGCTGCCTTTAGGAGCAGGCGTTCCGCGATTATCCAACGAAATATAAATATAACCGTCCTGTGCCATATTTCCTTTATATAGACTGTTATAACCTGCACCAAAATTGTCTATCACAGTTTGCGATGCGGGTTCGCCATAAACCATAAAGACAACAGGATACTTTTTATTGGGATCGAAATCCAGGGGCTTTACCATCCAGCCATCTAATTCAATGCCGTCGGTGGTTTTAACTTTAAAAAATTCCGCAATGCCGTCGCTGACTTTCTTTTCACGTTTCAGTTCAAAGTCGACGCGTATTTTGTGGGTCGGTAATTCAATAACAGCATTGTGCTGTAATGTTGTCCGGTTGCTAAAGTTGAAGATGGCGATTTTACCGTCTTTTGAAATATCATAATCGCAGGTTCCTTCGTATGAGGCTGGTGTAAGTCGTTTTGGAACGCCACCTTTTGTAGACACGCTGTAAAGATATTTTTGTGTCGCATTGCTTGGCGAGGCCGTAAAATAAATGGTTTCATTTTTCGGATCAAAAAAATCAAGATTGATCATATCATAATCGGCTTTCATAACCAGCTTCTCATTTCCTGCTAGATCGATCTGGTAAATTTTGCGCCAACCGTCTTTTTCGGATACCCAGATGAAGGCCTTTCCACCTTGAACCCAGTCCCATCCGGAAGGATCATTGTTGTTCCACCGTGCTTTGATATCAATCCACGAATCGCTTTGCTCCTGATGTATGTTTTGCCCTTTATTATTGGAAAGCGCAACAGTATAAATCTTACTCTCATTCTGTTTTCTATTGAGCTGCTCCAGAATAAGTTGTTTGCTATCCAGGCACCATTCCATACGGGGGATGTAATGCTGGTTGGGATCTCCGGGGATATTGATCTTTGTGCTCTTTTCATTTGCAAGTTCATAAGTCCATATGGAGCAGGCACTCGGTGATTGTCCAACTTTAGGATACTCCACAGGAATGGTGTAGGAGTAGAGGCTATCGGTATTGTTGATCATTAGAAAATTGCGAATGTTGCGGGCATCAAGCTTCCAATAGGCAATGGAAGCACCGTCCGGCGACCAACGGAAACCGTCTTTACAACCAAATTCTTCTTCGTATACCCAGTCGAAAGTACCATTGATTAAACGGTCTGTACCATCGTTAGTAACCGAAACAATGCTGCCATTGGCGAGATCCTCGAGGTAAATATTATGGTCAGCTTTGTTCACGTAAGCTACTTTATCTGCTTGCGGGTTAAACTTCGCAAACATCAGTTGCGATGCTGGGAATTTCTTGCCTAGTTGCTGCAATTGATTGGTCTTCTTGTTGTAAACCCAATAGTCACCTCGCGTATTCTCTCGCCATACTCTTTTGCTATTGGTATAGATCAAAATAAGCTCCTTATTTTTGGAGATGGAAAAATTTTCGACTTTTAAGGCTGCCGTTGCGCCTTTCGGAATAAGTAATTGTTGCGAAAGGAAGACTGTTCGCATGCCATTTATCGGATTTACCGTTTCTATTCCCTTGTCGGAAAATTCATAATACTGGTCACCCTGATCTGTCCACAATCGCTGTGCAACAAGTAAATTTGGCGCATAAAAAACCAGTATAAGGATAATAAAGATTAACTGTTTAATTCTGTTCATTTGTTTATCTGTTTTTTTTAAGAATCCCCAAAAAAGATTTCAGTTCACTTTCAAGGTTTTATCACGAGTTTATTTAGTCAATTGGATTGTCTTTAAGCTGATAGATTTCCTGGATTTCACGTTCAAGGTATTGTCCGAGACGTCGGTATCCATTCTGCTCGATCAAGTAATTGTCTTCAATACGAACCCCACCAAAATCAAGGTGTTTATTTAAGAAATCATAGTTGATAAATTCTTTGTGTAAATTTTGTTGCTCCCAAAGCTGCGTTAGTTCTGGAATAATATAGATGCCAGGTTCAACGGTTAGCACATTACCAGCTTCCAGTTTCTTACCGAGCCGCAGCGATTTAATGCCAAAAGTTTGGGTATCCTTTGGTTCTGCTTCGGTATATCCAACATATTGCTCGCCGAGATCTTCCATATCATGTACATCGAGGCCGAGCATATGGCCGAGTCCACATTGAAAGAAAAGTGCATGGGCATGGTTCGCGACAGCATCTTGCGTATTCCCTTTCATAAATCCTGTTTGTATAAGTCCGTCTACAAGCGCTTCACAAGCTTTTAAATGAATTTCTTTAAAGTGGATTCCGGCAGTCAGGAGCTGCTCTGCCGTTTTAAACGCATGTAAAACAATCTGGTATATTTCCTCTTGTAACGCAGTGAAACGTTTTCCTACAGGAAAGGTTCTGGTCAAGTCTGACGCATAGCCCATAGCGGTTTCGACGCCCGAATCATTGAGAAGCAGATCACCTGCATAAAGTTGGTGAAATTGCATATGATTGTGTAGGATTTCACCCCGTTTTGTAACTATCGGTGGATAGGAGAAGGAGGTACCCTGATCTTGCGCAAAATGCTGCATGGCATTACTGATCTGATATTCGTAACAATCAGGTTTTGTCATACGCATAGCGATACGATGCATCTCAACGGCAATATCTACCGCTTTCTCCAGTTCGAGGATTTCTTCTGCCGATTTAATGCTTCTATGTGCGACGACTGCTTTAATCAAAGCTACAGAGGGGGTGAGCTGATTTGCAGTACGGCCGGTTAGCTGCTCAAGTAATAATTTATTATGCGACTGATAAGGAGGAAGATAGTGAATATCCTCCTGTTTTCCTTTGCTAAGGTAGTCGAAAAGTTGATTGAAAGGCAGGATTTTGTCGATACCCGACAGGTCTGCCTTTTCAGCTAAAGTTTGCTGTTGACCCATCCACACAATATCATCGATTGTCATTTCGTCGCCAAATAATATGGTCTCGTTTTTTTCAGCATCCAATACGGCAGCCAAACGTGGACTTTTGATACCTATATAATATAAAAAGCTGCTGTCTTGACGAAATGGATAGGTATTGTGCTCAAAATTGATCGGATTTTCAATGTTACCTAGCAAAAGAATTTTGCCAGTTGTGAACTTTGATAACAGATTATTTCGGCGATTAAGATATATTTCTTTTTTGAACATAAGTTTTGGGAATTATTTGAAGTTGGATTGTCTAATTAGGTGCCTATTGTGTAATACGAATATCGTAAAATTTATGCGCTTCAAAATGATTTATTTAAAAGGTCTTTCTTTAATGTGTAGTGTTTGTTCTTGTTACAAATGATATGTTCTCCGTTTTTTATACTAAAAAGTGCTAAAAACGAAATTTAATAAAGTTCAATCTTTCTATTGAATAATAATTATCACAATTTATCAAAGTCTAATTGTATTTTAACCCATTTTTCCAATATAAATGGGTTTTTATTGTCAATTCGTTGTTTTGTGCGTGGTATTATTAGAGGATTATTAAATATTGTCGAATACTAAACATATTTTAGTATAGTATTTTTATGTTTTATTTCCAAGTCGTGTTGTTGCTTTGGAGTTGTTATATTTATGTTACTAAACAGTAAACATAAAACTAAACAAACCTATATGAAAACGCTCCAATTTATTGTGCCGACCATGCGAGGACAGAGTCTAACAATTCAAGAAGATATATTGGAAACTTTTTATCCTCATTTCCATCGACATCAAGAAGCTCAATTAATGTGGATAAAAAAAGGTAAGGGAGTTTTGATTGTGGAAGACACCTTACATCCTTTTAAGGAAAATGATATTTTCTTTTTGGGAGCGAATCAACCACATGTATTTAAGTCTGCCTCCCAGGACGGATTCTCGAATGAATCTCGCTCCGTTTCCATTTTTTTCGATCCAAATGGAAGGCTTAAATCGCTTTTTTCCCTGGAGGAATTTGAATCGTTGAATCAGTTTATTTATAACAACTCAAGAGGGTTTAAGGTTCCCGATTCATATTTTCCCCAAATAGCAGAACGGGTCTGTTTATTAAAATCTGCGGACCAAATGGATAAGTTAATGCACTTTTTCTATTTATTAAGAGCATTGGCAAATATTTCACGCGAGGCGGAAGCACTTTGTAACGAACGGGTGGAAGTTGCCTTTGATACGATGCACGGATCAAATCGCATTAATATCATCTGCAATTATATTAAGGAGCACTATAAAGACGAAATTACGCTGGAAGATGTTGCTGACCATGCAAATCTTACTCCACAGGCATTTTGTCGATATTTTAAAAAGCATTGTGGTGTAACTTTTGTTACCTACCTCAATAGAATAAGAGTCAAGGAAGTGTGTAATCAATTAAATGAAGATCACTTAGACAGTGTTTCATTTATTGCCTATAACTGCGGATTTAATAGCATTACCAATTTTAATCGGGTTTTTAAACAAATCGTAGGCTGCAATCCAAAAGAGTATGTGCAGCAATATAAACAAACGCTTTACTCTGTGATTTAGAATACAGTACCGAAATCAAGATTTAGGCTTGCCGCTAAAGTACAACAAGGCAACTATCGATTTAAAACTCGTAAAATGAAAGAACAGGTTTGCAGTGAGGCAACTTCCGTTGCCTCGCTGTTTTTTATAGCCTTTAAATAGCATCCTTTAATTGCTATTTTACCACATTTTAAATTCCAATGTACGTGTAAGACAGTTAGAATGTCCTCTCTTATCTTTTTTCGTCTTAATTTTTTTCGAATCAACTGTGGATCAAGTAGGAATTATATTATAGTTTTAGACAGTGCTTGTTCAGTGCTCGTTCAGTGTTTGTTCAGTGCTCGTTCAGTGATGACTCAGTGGAAACTGAATAACGAGTGACGAATCACTGTCTAAAAATTGATTGAAAATTGTGATTAGCTATAAGTTGATATGCAGATGTGATGCTAATTCTATACCCATTCGACTCCTGGAAATAAACCTAAAGACCTTCAAACAGGAATAACGATTCAAAAAAGCAGATCTATACGTGCAATTGATGAAAAAAATAGGCAAAAAAAAAGGTTTTCAAACGGGGAGAATGAAAACCTTAAATAACCAATTATAAACCTAAATTATGATACTACAAAGATAGTGTGTTTTTTACACTTTGTCAAGAATTATTTCAAAAAAATTAAATCTTTTTGAAGACGATACTCGAATTGTGTCCTCCAAAGCCAAAGGCATTGCTCATTGCGGTCTGAACTGTTTTTTCATGCGGTTGATTGATGACAATCTGAACTCCTTCGGGAATATCTGGATCGATATTTTCGATATTAATAGTTGCAGGAATTACATTATTGTTGATGGATTTTATGGCAATGATTGCTTCGATAGCGCCAGCCGCCCCAAGTAAATGTCCTGTCATCGATTTGGTGGAACTGACCCATAGATTATTTGGGCTTCCAAAAGCCCGTTGCACGGCCTTAAGTTCGGCGATATCACCCACTGGTGTGGAAGTCGCATGGAGATTCAAATAGTCGAGCTGGCTGATATCGATTTTTGCTTCTTCCAGCGCCAATGACATGGCTTTGGCTGCCGCTATCCCTTCGGGATGGGGCGAGGTCATATGGTAAGCATCTGCGGTCATTGAAGCCCCAACAAGCTCTGCGTAAATTTTTGCGCCTCTTTGCTTTGCATGTTCATATTCTTCCAAGATGAGTGCTCCGGCTCCTTCACCCATGACAAAACCGTCACGATCGCGGTCAAATGGTCTACTCGCAGTCTGTGGACTATCATGCCGGCTCGACATGGCTTTCATTGCAGAAAAGCCGCCAACTGATGCCGGTGTGATGGGGGCTTCGGAACCACCGCTGATGAAGACTTTGGCTTTGCCGAGCCTAATGTAATTAAAGGCGTCCATAAAGGCCGTATTGGATGTGGCACAAGCTGATACGGTGGTGTAATTGATTCCTTTTAAGCCATACTTCATTGAAATCATGCCTGATGCCATATTCACAATAAGTCTAGGTACAAAGAAAGGACTGAATCTCGGTTTATAATCTCCCGTTACGTAAGCCTCAACTTCATTTTCGAAAGTTTCCATTCCACCCTGACCAACACCCCAGATCACACCGATATCAAATGGATCCATAGCATCGAGATCTAGTCCCGAATCTTCCATCGCCTGCGCTGCGCTATATAAAGCATATTGCGTAAAAAGATCACTTCGTTTAATCTCATTTCTATCTAAGTATTTTTCGGGTTGAAAGTGCTTAATTTCACTTGCAATCTGTGTTCGAAACAGCGATGCATCAAAACGGCTAATCATCGTTGTGTGGTTTTCGCCCCGTAAAATGTTATCCCAAAATATGTCTATGTTTTCTCCCAGCGGGTTAATTGTCCCCATGCCAGTTATGACAACTCTTTTCATCTCTTTTTATTTTAATATAAACTTATTAATATACCAATTGGTATTTGTTTTTGTAAAAAAAATTAAGCCTTGATCTCCTGATCCACCATTTCCTTCATTTTATCCAATACAATGGCAAGATCTTTTCCCCGACCGGAAATCTTGGAAAGGAGGATTCCGCCTTCGATCATTGCCATAAACATAATGGCATAATTTTCAGCAGAAATATGCTGTTTAAATTCGCCGCTGGCGACTCCCTCTTCAAGTATTAGAATGAACCGTTGTCTCCATAAGTCAAAGGAACGTTTGACTTTGGGCGTTAGAAAAGATAGTGAATCATCCGCCTCTACGGCCGCATTCATCATGGGGCAGCCTCCTGAAGCTGCGATATTTTTGAAATTTTCCTTGTAGAAATCTAGAAAAGCCATTAGCTTCTTTAGCGCTGTTTTTTGCTGGATAATTTGCTGATTAACGGCTTCGGCGATTTTTTTGCTCTGGTAGGTATAGATATGAGTAGCCAGGTCATCTTTGTCCTTGAAATTACCATAGATACTTCCTTTTGTTAATCCTGTCGCTGTCGTGATGTCCGAGAGCGAAGTCGCAAAATAGCCTTTCTTATTAAAAATGGGCGCAGTTTTTTCAATGATATATTGCCGTGTCTGTTCTGCTTTTGACATGTTATTCCTGTTCTTTTAATGCAAATATAAAAAATACTTTTTGGTATATTAGTAATTTGTGCAGGAATGTCTTAGAAATTGGTTTTATTTCGCCTTTGAAATGCGATAGGTACAGCGCGGCGCATTCTCGATGATGTATTCTATTCTACTGATACGATATGCCGGACCGATGAGTTGCTGGAAATTATTCAGTTCTGAACGGCAAAATCCCTGACATTCGGTTGCTGCTGCACATATGGGGCAATGATTTTCAATGAGAAGATAATCGTCAGCCTCTTTTCTCCATTCAGCCATATAGCCTTCCTCTGTTCTTTTGGCAGCTATAACTTCAAGTTTTTTTCCGATGGATTCAATATCCGATATTGCGTCAGTATATTTCTGATATACTTTAGATTCCCGATCACTAATCAGTAGATCCAACGCATTCTCGCCAAGCACTTGTTTAATCGACTGCAATAATTGTACGGTAATGTCGGCGTGACTATCTGGAAATCTTGCCATACCCTGTGGCGACAGACTGTAATAAGTCGAGGGCCGGCCTATACCTTCGCTCCGGGCATTGGATACAATCAGGTTTTGATTCGCGAGGTTCAATAAATGTTTACGGGCTCCTTCTTTTGTTATCGCCAATTCCGATGCAATCAAAGCTGCAGTGGCTTCTCGGCGCATTTTTAATAACATCAATATTCGATCAGCTGGACTTTTCTGCATTTGACAATAAAAAAGTTGTTTTATGTACTACCAACAAAGATAGCATTTTTATTTTTTGTTCTAAAAAGTGTTTCAGATACAGGTTTAGTCTTTTCGAATTTAGTTTTATGACTTTAATAAAACAACTGTTTAGTTGTTTTATTAAAATTGATTCTCTAGTTTTGACTTATCATAAAAAACAATAAAACTATGCACAAATTTCAATTACCCCAGTTATCATATTCCTATGCGGCGCTTGAACCCTATTTTGATCGCGAGACCATGACGATTCATCATCAAAAGCATCATCAAGCTTATGTCGACAATCTAAATAAGGCATTGGAAGGATCGGAAAGCGAAGCTGACACGCTATTGGATATACTCACAAACATAAGTACATATAGCCCAGCAGTCCGCAATAATGGCGGCGGTCACTTTAACCATACGTTATTTTGGGAAATCTTATCGCCTAATCCAAAAACGGTACCCACAGGGAAGTTAGCAGATGAGATAAATGCAGCTTTTGGTTCTTTGGAAGAGCTCAAAGCTAAGATCAAAAATGCGGGGCTTGGGCAGTTTGGTTCGGGCTGGTCCTGGCTTTATGTCAAGCATTCAGGTGCCTTAGATGTCGTCGCAACGGCCAACCAGGATAATCCGCTGATGGATACACAATTGACCGGTAGAGGTTTTCCTATTTTGGGTGTCGATGTTTGGGAGCATGCCTATTATTTAAAATATCAGAATAAAAGGGCCGATTATTTAGATGCATTTTGGTCGCTTTTGGATTGGTCTGTTGTTGAACAAAAATACGATGCCGTGATTGCAGGCTTGGTTTGATATGTTTATAAATAAAGTCGAAAACACGGGTATATTGGCTTTAGATCTGATTGATTTTAAGTCCAATCTCGCCATCCAAAGTTTTGACATCAAAACATTGTTGTATCGGGAAGCAATCGTGAAAGAAAAGGAATTCCGAGAAGCGTTGACCGCGGTGGACTGGTCTGCTTTCCGAAATCAGGCGGTTGCTATCAACTGTTCTGTCGACGCAATTATCCCGCCTTGGGTCTATATGACCCTGGCGGAAAAACTTCATCCTGTTGCAGCGTATTACGATTTTAAGACGGTAGAGGCTTTGGAAATAGATTTGTGGATACAGGCTTTGCAAGCAATGGATCTATCGCATTTTCAGCAGCAAAAGGTTGTCATACGGGCCCGTCCGAATATCCCGGCGTCACTTTATATGTTGGCGACGGAACGTTTGATTCCTATTGTGCAGACCTTGATGTATGGTGAGGTTGGTATGCCAAAAGTTATTTTTAAAAAAGGGAAAGTATAATGAAAGCATTAATATTCAATGGTGCCTTGGAAAGAAGGCAAGAATCGACATCGGGAAAACTGTCACACTATGTTTCCGACCAACTAAACCAACGAGGTATTGAAAATACGATTTTTAACCTGGCTGATAGCGGAATACCCTTATTTGATTTGAGTCTCAATCGGGTGCCCAATGCCGTCAAGATTATGAATACTCAGTTTCTAGAAGCAGATGTACATTTTTGGTTGTCTCCGCTTTATCATGGAAGTATTCCCGGTGTGATGAAAAATTGTTTGGATTGGCTTGAAGTCAGTGCTAAAAATAAACCGGCTTATCTGACGGATAAACATATCGGACTGGTGTGTTGGGCCGATGGTGTACACGCACTACAGGGCATTAATGCAATGGATGCTATCGCGAAGTCGCTCCGCGCCTGGACATTGCCTTTTAGTGTGCCCATTATGAAATCGGCGCTTTTTGAGCCGGATAATCCAAATGTGCTTTCTTCGGTTTACCAGTGTAAGCTGGATTTGCTGATGGATATTGCTACGAAAAAGAGTAGCGAATATCGTTGATAAAAAAGCCTCTCGATAGTTCGAGAGGCTTTTTTATCAACGGGATATGTTTTAGCCTATATTTAAATAGATTAGGCTAATCTTATGCTGGTAATTAATTTCAAAAAAAGTAGAAGAATGTCTTTAGCAATTCATCGCGGAGATATATCTTTGTTTTTTGGATCCGCTAATTGACTATGCGGTTTTCCGACCTACGTTTTCTACTGTCGACTTTGACAAAGCCGGATCGACCGCAAATTTAGACGTAGGGAGAAGTCTTGAACCACCATCAGACTTTCTTGTTGCATATTATGAAACCATTGGCTGAAAAGGCCCCATTTAGTTTAATTGTTGAAATGATTAAGAAATTGGATTAATAATGTTTCAGTTGAAAGAGTTAACGAAGATAATTGCCTTTTTTATAGTATACTTTACTGTGCATCTTGTAAGTGCACAGAGTTTTCTGCCATTGGATGAAAATAGATATCGATCTGATGCGGAAAGGTTATTGCTGTCGAGTTCGGATGACAGTGTGAAGGCAATGCAGTATTTTTATTTGGCAGATTACTATCGATTTAGGGATACGACCAAATTTTGGGATCATATGCGGGAGGGGGAGCGTTTCGCCAAACCATTCCGGAGTTTACAGGCGATGGGGGCACTCTACAAAAGCTTTTATTATGGACAATTTCTGGATAGTAAAAATGCCGGAGTTGAAGCCCAACGATGTGTAGACCTCCTTGGAAATGCGCAAAAACCTTTTCAGCAGGGCCTTTTGGCCAAAGCTTGGTATAATCTGGGCTTGATTCGATTTCCTAAAAAAGGATTTGCTGATTTTCTGGATATCCTAAACGGGAAGTGCCTGCCTTATGCCAAAGCACATGACCCCATCATGGAAGGTAGTATAAATACGATGATCGGCATGACCTTTATGTCGTCCAATCAGCTTGCAAAAGCTGATGAATATCATCAATTGGCCATCAAGCAACTCGAGCAGCAACCGCCGAGTACAGCACTTGTGGTGGCTTATCTCAATACAGTCAGCAATTATTGCTATCAGGTGAAATCTAAAGAAGCAAGAGTGCTACTGGATAAAGTCAAACAGCTCTTGAAAGATTATCCAAATTCTTCGCAATTACCCAATTACTATTACAATGAGGCGCTTTATTTTACCACAAAGCAACAGACTGATGAAGCCCTTCGTCTGCTGGATATCGGGTTGGATTGGTCGGTGAAAATGAACAATTGGAAATTATTCCAGATGATGCGGTTCAGAAAGTTTAATGTGTATCTCCTGCAGAAAAAGTATGCTGATGCTAAACTACAGTTGGAGGAAATCGTAAAAAATGGATTATTAACGCGAGATCTTTACAACAGTAAAATTGTGTACAGTCAACTGGCGGCTGTAAATGAGCTGATGGGTAATTATCAGGATGCGCTGAAAATATCCAATAAGGCAAATCAGCTATCCGACAGTATTCAGAAGGTCCAATTGTTGGAGAAAATGAATGAGATGGAAGCAAAATATAAAACCGTAGAAAAAGAAAAAGAGATTCTGAATCTGCGCGCAGAAAAGGAACGCAACCAATTTCGGATTTTCCTCGTTTTGGGTATTGCCGTTTTGCTTTTCTTTATTGTGCTATTTGTTACTTTTTCCTATCGAAAACAACGGAAGCTTAATACACAGATACAGCTCAATCACGAAATCGCATTGGACAAAATGGAAAAGGAAAAGCAGTTGCAAATTTCGGAATCGATGCTAAAAGGAGAGGAGCAGGAGCGTCAGCGTATTGCCCAAGATCTGCACGATAGCATAGGTGGCATGTTGACAGGTTTAAAATTTAAGATTGCCGGCGATGTGGCAAAGAGTACGCTCTTGACAGATGAAGTGCCGCAGAAGTTGAACGATATTTTAGGTGAAGTAAGACGGATATCCCATAACCTGATGCCCGAATCGCTGCGTCAGTTTGGATTGATAGCAGCATTGGAGCAATTGTGTATGGCGATGAAAAATAGTAACGTTTCGATCCAGTTTGAGAACTACGAGCCTGAATTGAATGTGGACTTTCAAAAGGGGTTGGCCCTGTATCGAATTGTTCAAGAAGCTATTTCAAATGCACTAAAGTATGCAAATGCAGATTCAATTATCGTTCAGGTAAGTAAATCGGAGGAAGTACTCCATATCCTCGTTGAGGATAATGGCAAAGGCTTTGATTCTGCTGTGTTAAATTATGGATTGGGTTTAAATAATATGGTCAATAGGGTGAAATGGATCAATGGATCAATTGATATTCAGAGTAAGCTTGGATCTGGAACGCAGATCGAAATTGGTGTAACGGTTTAAATAAGCGGAGTCATGAAGATAATTGCAGTGTTAGACGATCATCCCTTATTGTTGGAAGGTGTCGCTTCTTTTCTCAATAATCAGGATGGGTATCTCGTATACCCCTTTTTGGAAGAGATTGCGTTAATTGAATTTTTAAAGATCACGGGGGCCGATCTCATCCTGATGGATATGCAGCTGTTAAAGACAAATGGGGTGGATGTCTGTACACAGGTGAGGAAACTGTTTCCGATGATTCCCATTGTTGCATTGAGCAATTTAGCCGATGGAAACCTTATTTTTCAGTTTATGCAGGCTGGTGGAAATGGCTATATCTTAAAGGATGTTACCAACGAAGAATTCCTGCGCTGCGTAGAGCTTGGGCTCGATGGGAAAGAGGCCGTTTGTGATCGGGCAAAAGAACTTTATCGTGGTGCAATTTCGACGATCAGCGGTCTACCTCGGCTTACACAGCGTGAAAAAGAGATTTTGACGTTGATCTCCAAGGGACTTACGACGAACCAAATTGCTGAACAGTTGTTTTTAAGTCCAGTTACGGTTGAAACGCATCGGCGCAATCTCCTGACTAAATTCAAAGTTAAAAATATGATTGAGCTCGTACAGCTGGCAATGAAACATAAGTTGTTGGGACTCGAATAGAGACCGCTCTTAATGTTCGCCGTAACCCACGTCATCCAGCTTACCTTTGAAGACCCTAAATTGGATGATAAAATAGGCAATCACCAGAATTGCGGCAAACATAAACCAGCCTAAACCTACGGAAAGACCATATTCATGCGCCGCCGCATTTTGAATCGTCAAGGAGGGGTTTACGTCATTCGTTGAAGGCAATACTATCGGGAACATGGAAGCAACGGTCGTCGCAAAGCTCCCTAGGATGAACAGCGATGAAAATAGGAAGCCAATACCATCTTTTTTAAAGGTTTTGATCCAAAATTGTCCAAGTAATCCAACGGCAGCTATCACAGGGAATATCCATAGCCAATAATGATTTTGAAGATTGTTAAGGGAGATGGGTTTCACATAATGCCATACATAGGCCGATAGTATGACGAGAATAAGCAAGACAAAGTTGAGCTTAAAAACAATGTTCTTTAGTCTCGTGTTCAATGTACTGGATGTTTTCAGAATGACCCAGCCTGCGCCGTGGATGGTTAATGTAACGACGGCAACTAAACCTAATATGATAGTGAACCAGTCTATGATGCCTTGATGTTGGGCTAATGGGTCAAATGTCGGGTTCCAAAGTGCCAAGAAGAAATAGTGCGGCTCTTGGGTAGATACACCATTCTCTACCATACCCAGGTTTACTCCGCGAACGACATTGCCCAGCGCGGCGCCAAAGAAAAGTGCCAGCAACAGGCTTGCGAGGCCGAAAGCCTTATCCCATAAAGCTTCCCAAAGACGATGGTGAACCTGACCTCTGAGTTCAAGACTTATTGCTCTAAAAATAAGTAACCAAAGTACAAGCATTAGGGGAAGGTAGAAACCACTGAAGGAGGAGGCGTAGAGTGTGGGGAAAGCAAAAAATAGGACACCACCAGAAGCGATGAGCCAGACTTCATTGGCATCCCAAAACGGCCCAATTGAGTTGGTAACAGCTTTTTTCTCCTGTTCGGTTTTAGCAAAGAATAGATGGACAATTCCCGCTCCAAAATCGTACCCATCGAGTACGATATAAATTCCCAGCATAAAAGTTAAGACGATAAACCAGAATATTTCCATAGCTAATTAGGTTAATGCAACTGTCGTTTCAGGACCTTTTCTAATGATCTTCAAGACTAACATCAGAAATAACAAGCCCAAAAGAATGTATAAACCGACGAAGCCGAGAAAGGTAAATAATGTATTTCCGGAAGATACGGTAGGGGATACACCGTCTAACATTCGCATGAGATTATAAACAAGCCAAGGCTGCCGCCCCAATTCAGCTGTATACCAACCTGCAGTATTCGCGATGTATGGAAATGGAATCATAAACATGATGATCCACAATAACCATTTGGTTTGATACAATTTGTTCCGCCAAAGCAGTAGCGCTCCAAGAACCATAATGCCGATGAATATGGTACCCAGCCCTACCATGATGTGATAGCTGTAATACAGTCCGGGTACGTTGGTTGGATGTAAGGACTGGTCAAATTCATTTAATCCTTTGATTTCTGCATCCCAGCGCTGGTAGGTGAGGAAGCTCAAGACATTCGGCACCGCTATTTTATTGTCCAGCTTTTTGTTTTCCATGTCGGGTTGGCCGACCAGGATAATCTCGGATCCGCCTTGCTCCGTTTTGAAAATGCCCTCCATGCCGGCAAAGGCTGCGGGCTGATATTTGACTACGTTTTTGGCGGCAAGGTCTCCCGTAGGAAATGCCAACATAACCGATGAAATGGCGCCGAAGATGACGCCACTTTTAACGAATATCTTTCCAAACTTACTATGCCGGTCGCTTAGGAGATAGAAAGCTCCAATAGAGGCCACAAAAAAGGAACTGGTCACCAACGAAGCGGCTTGATTATGTAAATAAGATGGCCATAACCATGGATTATTGAATAATGCACTAAAATTGTTCAGTACAAATTTGCCATTTTCAAGAATCTCATACCCAACAGGGTGCTGCATCCAGGAATGTGTGGCGATAATCAGGAAACCACTGGCCCAAGATCCGATAAAGACCATGAGTCCGGATAAAAAATGGAGCTTATGCCCCAGCAACTTCTCTCCAAAAAGAAACATCCCCAGAAATGATGACTCCAGGAAAAAGGAAAACATACCTTCCATGGCTAAGGTCTGTCCGATAATACCACCCGTAAGTTCAGAAAATTTAGCCCAGTTGGTACCAAATTGAAACTCCATGGGGATACCTGTTACAACGCCCATGGTGAAGTTAAGCGCAAAGATTTTCATCCAAAATTTGGATGCATGGTTGTAATCTTCGTTTTGTGTTTGCAGAAATTTCCATTTGAAATAGACGATCATGAGGGATAAACCCATGGTCAATTGAGGGAATAAATAATGGAATGTAATCGTAAATGCGAACTGAAGTCGATTATAGAGAATCATATCTTCCATGTAGCCGAAGTTTTGGTTAAAAGACAGCTAAATATAACCTTTTATTCGCGTATATATCCATGAAACTGTTTTATTTTTTGATAAAATAACGGGCCTTTTATTGTTTTCTGTACGTATTGTAAAATCTGAACCTCAATAGCAGATATCAATCAGCATAATCTCTTTTTTATCTTATCTTCGCCCGAATTTAAAACGGACTTGAACGGTAGAAAAGAGCATTAGGGAAATGAAGAAAGTGCTGATTTTGATGGGTGTTTTATTGATACCTATATTTTTTATTGTATTGAATAATACGGGGCGCGGTACAATCGCTAAAGATAATATTGTGTTTCGAGATAAATTATCTGATTACAATTTATTCAAAGGCAAAATTGCTGATCTTGTTCCAAACGACCAGGGAATTTCCTATGAATTAGCCTCGACCTTATTTACAGACTATACCGATAAAAAGCGCGTCATCTTTCTTCCCAGGGGAAAAAAATGATCGCCTCAGATGATGGTTTGCCCAGCTTCCCCGACGGTACCCTAATTGCCAAAACATTTTTTTATCCGCAAAAAGATGCGGCCGGAGATGTACGACAGCAATTGCTTGAAACACGGCTGTTGATTTATAAAGACGGACAGTGGAATGCAGCAACCTATCAATGGAATGTAGCCCAAGATGAAGCTTTGTTGTTGATGGACAGTGCTTCCGTGCATGTTTCGTTTTTGGACAGCAAAGGTGACGAGCGACAAACAAATTATATTATTCCTTCACGAAACGATTGTATGGCATGCCATCGACAAGGAAATCAGCTGTTTCCGATAGGTCCAAAGATCAGAAATCTGAACCGGATAATCGGTCAGGATGGTGACAGCATCCAGCAACTGGTGCAGTTGACCAAACAGGGGGCTCTCGAACTGAAGTCCATGAAAAGCTTCACGAATTTACCGAGTTATGATGACCTTGCCCAATCGACTGCAAGTCGTGCGCGAGCTTATTTGGAAATCAACTGTGCCCATTGTCACAATCCGAAAGGGACAGCCTATATGACCATGCTGGATCTTCGTTATGAAAGCCCCATGCATGAAACTGGAATTTGGTTGAAACAAGCGAAGATTATTGGACGGATGTCTACATTGGGAGAGATGCATATGCCTCAAAAGGGAACCACCGTATTGCATGATGAAGGCATCCTGCTGATTAAAACCTATCTAAAAACTTTAAAATAAGCGTTCCTTGCTTATCCTTAATCGGTAACCTTTTACGGCTACCAGTCTGCTTATATAGTCCCTTTGCAGGTCTCGTATATTTATTTTAATAAAATCTATAGAATTAGTAGATTATATTAAATTTACTCCTATATTTGTGAAAAGATAACAGATCGCTGTTGAAAATATGCATTACTTTTCAGCGTGGCGTATTAACACATTATTATGGAACATATCAATATTAGTAAAAGCACATTTTTCGTAAGTATTACTGCAAAGTCTCTGAAGGCTAAATCCCCTGATGTAAGAAAGATGCGAATGTGTCATATAGGATAATTTCCCTTATCTTTTCTCAAACTGACAGCAGGGGAGGCGCTCGCTTCCCCTCATGTCTTCAAAATAAAAACAAGTTTTCGATTGGCGTTGGCACTTGTTCGTATTCACCATTAATACTTTATCTATGAAAAATCTTAGGGTACTCCGGTATTCTACCTTGTCGCTATGTTTATTGTTATCTGGCGTTGGGCATCAGGTATATGCGCAAACAGATGTTAAACCGATTGTCAATGCTTCCTTATCAGGCTATGTATATGATAGTCAACGTAAGCAGCCTCTTGAAGGCGTAACCATTCAACTCGAAGCTGTAACGCATGTTGTTACAACAGATCAAAAAGGTTTTTTTCAAATTGTAACGGGACAGAAATTACCATTTTCCATTACACTCTCGCGCATTGGCTATAAGAAAAAGTCCTTGTTAGTTTCCGAATCTCCCACAAAAATTGAATTAGAGCCAGTTACACAGGACCTGGATGAGGTGGTGGTTGTTGGCTATGGAACTCAGAAAAAAATCTCGTTGACCAATTCAATCGCCAGTATTGATGGTGATAAATTGACGAAAAGACCAGTTTCTAATACGCAGCAGGCTTTGCAGGGCTTATTACCGGGGGTGACTGTTCAAGACCTTGGTGGAAAACCAGGGCAATCGGCTGCCAATATTCGAATTAGAGGATTGACGACATTTAATACCAATTCGAGCAGCACCAGTGGATATGATCTCAGCAAGAATAATGCTTTGGTCATCGTGGACGGAATTGAACAACCCTGGTCAAAGTTAAACCCCAATGATATCGCTTCAATTTCAGTCCTGAAGGATGCGGCTTCCACGGCGATATATGGATCACGTGCGACCAACGGTGTAATTATTGTAACTACCAAAAGTGCAAAATCTGGACATGTTGTGATTGATTATAATGGCTACTACGCCTTACAAAAATCAATCAACACCCCAAAGCAGATGGACGCCGTATCCTACCTCCAATTGCAACAGGACGCCTACCGTAACGCGGGGCTGGCGGTGCCGGCGCGATTTACTGACGAATCAATAACGGCTTATCGGACTGCGACCGATCGCGAAAAATATCCTTTACCGAATACATGGTTTGATACGCTGTTGAAAACAGCTCCTCAACAAGACCATGCCTTGTCATTCGCAGGTGGAAATGACATTCTACGTTCTAGATTGGCGGTTCGTTATAATAAACAGGATGGTATTATTGATCATTATGGTGCTGAACTGGCGGATATTAGGCTAAACAACGATTATAAAGCAAGCTCTTGGCTTAATTTTACGGGAAGTATAAACTACCGATATAGTAAAGCCGCCGAGCCCGGACGTGATCCAATCAATAACTTTCTCCATGGCTCGATGTGGGTGGTCCCCAAATATGATGATGGTACCTACGGATTAAGTACACAAGGAAATAATCCTTTAATGCTGATTGAGAAAAGTGGTTTTAAAAAGGTTAATGAAAACTACTTAAGCTCCATCGTTAAAACCGACATTCAATTGTGGAGAAATTTGTTATTTACGTCCCAATTTGGTGTAAGAGTGAACCTAAATAATACCAAAACCTTTTTGAACGCTTTTGACAATAAGGACCGAAATACAGGTATTGTAAAAAGTTTTCCGATCAATTCATTAAACGAAATTCGTGATAATAGCAGCGAGTATACATGGAACAATCTGTTGACCTATCAATTGGCGGCTGGGCCAAATCATATTAAGGCACTTGTTGGCTATTCACAGATTCACAATTATCAAAATTACTTAACGGCTTATCGCGAAAGATTCTACAATAATGATATCACCTCTATCGGACAAGGAGCTGATGATGCGACCAAAAACAATAATGGATATGATGTGCAGTATGGCTTGCGTTCGTTTTTTGGTCGGGTAAATTACGATTGGGATGGCAAGTATCTGCTCGAAGTGAATGGGCGTTACGATGGTTCATCCCGTTTTACGGGCGACAAGCAATATGGTTTTTTCCCTTCGGCATCAGCAGGATGGCTCTTATCCAAGGAAAACTTTTGGGAACCTATTCGAAATTCGTTGAACGAATTCAAATTGCGTGCTTCCTGGGGCAAGACAGGAAACCAATCGGTAGATTTGTATAGTTATTATTCTGCCCTCATTGCGGCAGGATATGATTTTGGGGGTAAATCTGTACAGGGGTATCGACTGGACAGTTATGCCAATCAGCAATTGGGCTGGGAGTCTACGATGCAGTATGATTTGGGCTTGGATGCCGCTTTCCTAAACAATCGCTTGACTTTTACCCTGGATTACTATAAAAAGGTAACTGACGATATTCTACTAAATCTGGATATTCCTGCCGTTTTGGGATTAAAGCCTTCACCCCAAAATGCGGGAACAGTACTGAATCGCGGTTGGGAATTCAGCGCAAATTATCAGAAAAGACCAAGTGCGCCTGGGGCTTTTGCTTACCAGCTGAATGGAAATTTAAGTATCAACCATAATGAAGTAACCGATCTAAAAGGTACTGGACCCTACATTGCCGGATCGGATATTGACCCAAGGTATATTATTGCTAAAGGACTTCCGATCAACACACTTTGGGGATATAAGACCGATGGTCTCTTTCAGTCTGCGGAGGAAATTCAAGCTTATGGCGCTACGTATGCTACAAATACGAAGCCCGGAGATGTGAAATATGTGGATTTGAACGGCGACGGGGTGATCAATGCAAATGACATGGCCGCTATTGGCAACTCTTTCCCCAAATATACCTTCGGAATAAATGGGAGTTTCACCTTTAAGAATTTTGATCTTGATCTGCTCTTTCAAGGTGCAGCAAAAGTCGATACCCGATTGTCAGGAGCATTGGCTGAGATGGGAAATCAGGAAGGCTTTACACACGAAATATTTACAAACAATTATTGGACACCAACACATACGGATGCACGCTTTCCGCGCGTGGTCAAATATGATTTGCGTAATGTCGCAACCTCGGACCGTTTAGTGGTTAACGGTTCTTACCTGCGGTTGAAAAACATACAGGTTGGATATACAGTGCCACTACATGCTATCGGAAAGACAGCAATCAACAAACTTCGGGTATACCTATCCGCGACGAATTTATGGACAATTTCAAAATTGAATGAATGGAACCTGGATCCCGAAGCTGAATCTGGAAGAGCGGTATATTATCCGCAAACCGGCCTTTATACACTGGGCGTCAATTTGACCCTGTAGTGTGATTGTTAATACTATATAATTGAATACGAATGAACTTTTACAACTATCTATATCAAAAAAGAAACCTGATTTTCAGTTTCGGACTGTTTTCGCTTATGCTGATTAGCTGTGATAAGAATCTGTTAGATGCTGTACCTACAGACCGCCTGTCGGAAAATATATTTTGGAAGAGCCAAGCCGATGCGGAGCTAGCTGTAAATGCGCTCTACAATGACCTGGATGGAGCAGAAATCTTCTATTCCGATGCATTGACGGATATAGCCCATGTCAATCAGCCTTTCGCTGTGGATGCCTATATTGAATTGGGTACCTATGATGCTTCAAGTTCCCGGTTGTACAACACCTGGAGCAGTGCCTATAAAGGAATCGGTGCAGCCAATTACTTTTTGGCGAATGTTGGTAAAATCGAGGGCAGCAAAGATGAAACATTGATTGCTCGATATATCGGCGAAGCGCGCGTGTTGAGAGCCTATCAATATATCAAATTGGCCTATTTATTCGGTGCAGTTCCTCTGGTAAAGGCACCATTGACACTACAGGAAGGAAGAGAAGTACAACAAGCGACGCTATCTGAAATCTATGATTTTATCGACAGCGAATTGGAACTGGCTGTGGCAAGTTTGCCTGAAAGCTACTCCAGTAACGATATCGGACGCATAACCCGTTGGGCCGCATTGGGCCTGAAAGCCCGGTCGGATTTATATGCAGGACGTTTTGCAGCAGCAGCAAAGGCAGCAAAAAAGATTATCGAGGGCAAACGATTCGAGCTTTACCCTTCGTACGCAAATCTGTTTACGTATGCAGCTGAAAATAACAAAGAGGTGTTGTTGGATAAACAATTTCTGGAGAATATATACACCCAAAGTGTCTTTAACCTCTTGGCCCCCTATAGCCAGCAAAATGGGCAGAGTACCTATGTGCCTACCAAAGCCTTGGTCGATAGCTATACCACATCTAAAGGGGATTTAATTACGGATGCTAATAGTGGTTATGATTCCAAAAATCCCTATAAAAATCGCGATCCGAGGCTTGCTTTCTCAATTTTTTTGGATGGCGATCCGCTTCCAAATGGAGCTATTTTTCATCCCGCACCCAATAGTGGGACTGCCGATGCTGTGGGGAGCACCTATATTGCTTCCACAACAGGTTTTAATATAAAGAAGTATATCGATAAAAAGGATTTGGCAAACCCTTCTAAAAGTGGCTTGAATATTATACTATTACGTTATGCTGAGATATTATTGACCTATGCGGAAGCGAAGATTGAGCTCGGTGAGGTCGATGTCAGTGTTTATGATGCGATCAACCAAATTAGAAATTCACGAACGGATGTAAAGCTTCCAATAGTAAGTAATCAAGCAAATCAGGAACAACTTCGTCAGCTGGTTCGTCGGGAACGTACAGTGGAACTGGCATTTGAAGGATTACATCTTGCGGACATAAGACGATGGAAAACTGCTGAAAAGGTTGTTCCCGGTAAAGTGTATGGCATCACCTATCAAAATAATAACGGAGAGGCAGTTGTCGTTGAAGCAGCCTCCGAAAGCCGTGTTTTTGATGCGAAAAAGCATTATCTCTGGCCCATTCCACAACGGGAAATTAACCTCAATCCGAATTTAAAACAGAATCCAAATTGGTAAAAATTGTTATCTTGTGGCACGAATCCAATTAACTCATACAACTATGATGCGATACACTAAATTTATGACCGCTATGGCTTTATTTTTACTGGTGGCTTTTGCCAATGCCCAGCAAAAAAAGCCTAATATTATCTTAATTTTGACCGATGATCTCGGATATAGCGACATTGGCTGTTATGGAAGTCCGAATATTTCAACCCCCTTTTTGGATTCGATCGCCAGTAAGGGCGTGAGAGCAACAAACTTTATGGTTTCTACGCCCTCGTGTACACCTTCAAGAGCTTCTTTATTAACCGGGAGATATGCTTCACGTTATAATCTTCCAGCACCAATCGGTCCAGGCTCAGATTTAGGCTTGCCTGATGAAGAGGAAACGATTGCCGAATTATTAAAAAAGGTAGGCTATCGGACAGCATTGGTCGGAAAATGGCATTTAGGAGATAAACAAACTTACCATCATCCTAATCAGCAAGGCTTCGATTCTTTTTATGGCATGCTGTATAGCCACGATTACCGCGATCCTTATGTAAAGACCGACTCTGTCATTAAGATCTTCCGGAATCGGAAACCTGAAGTCGTGGCACCCGACGATTCGGATCTGAGCGCACTTTATCACAAAGAAACAGTGAAGTTTATCGAAGATCAAGATAAAGATCATCCATTCTTTTTATACTATGCGCATAATTTTCCGCATCTTCCTTTGGCATTTGCCAACAAAAAGAACCGATTTGCAGATCAGCAAAATGCAGGCCCTCTGGGTGCGGTGATGCAGGAGCTGGATCATAATTTTTCGGAGCTCTGGAAAACGGTTGAGCGAAAAGGCCTCGCCGATAACACCATTTTAATTTTTTCAAGTGATAATGGTCCCTGGATAGCTTATCCATCGCGAATGTCTGACGATCACGCTACAAAGAACTGGCATGTGGGTACTGCAGGTGTCTTCAAAGGGTCGAAAGCCGAAACAACAGAAGGTGGCGTCCGTGTACCGTTCATTATTTATGGAAAAGGTTATGCCCAAGAAGGGAAAGTTCTTCGACAGGCAATTAGCAACTTGGATGTGTTGCCGACCATCGCCAAATGGACCGGTGCATCATTGCCGAAGAAATCTATCGATGGTCAAGCGATCGATTCTTTATTGAACGGCAAATCGGAAGATTTAAAAACAGCACATAGACCAATATTTTTAGTGAATTATGGACATGTTGAGGCGGTTCGGTCAGGTGACTGGAAGTATCGTCGGATAGCGGGTGGAGTCAATCAGATTTCGGGTAAACCTTATGATGCTATTGAAGAACTACATAACATTGCCTGGGATCCGAGTGAAAGAACCAATATTTTAACGGAATATCCAGAAAAAGCGGCGGAATTGCGTTTATTGTTTGAAAGCTTTGATGGGAATATGAAGTAGCTAGAAATAGCAATGACTAAACATAGACATCGTTAAACATAGACAAGGCGGCACTTATTTTCGAAGTGTCGCCTTGTTTTTTTATAGAGATGCAATAGATTTAAAGCAATTCAAACTCTTTTTCTTTGACATCACGGCTGTTGGGACCAATGTAGACTTTGAAAGTTCCTGGTTCGGCAACGTAATTCAGATTGTTGTCAAAAAATTTGAGATCATTTACTTTGATGTTAAAGTTTACCGTTTTTTGCTCTCCTTTTTTGAGGAATATTTTTTGAAAGCATTTTAATTCTTTTACAGGACGCGTGACAGAACCAACAACATCCTGGATATAGAGCTGCACGGTTTCTTCCGCATCATAGTTTCCTGTATTGCGGATGTCGATACTTGCTTGTAGCGTACCTTTATCGTCAATTGTGTTGCGGTCAAGACGAATTTCACCATAGGTAAACGTCGTATAACTTAATCCATAACCAAAAGGGTAGAGTGGGGAATTGCTTACATCGAGATAATTTGATTTGAATTTTTCAAAATCGCCCGAGTTTCCGTAGGGTCTACCGGTGTTTTTATGCGCATAATAGATCGGAATCTGACCAACATTGCGTGGGAAGGTGGCGGTAATCTTACCTGAAGGAACGACGTCCCCAAATAAGACATCGGCTACTGCTTTTCCTGTTTCCGTTCCGCCAAACCACACATTTAATATGGCTGGTACGTGAGCATCTTCCCAAGTAAGCGTAAGTGGTCTACCCGTAAATAACACCAATACAACTGGTTTTCCTGTTGCCAGTAATGCTTTTAATAGGTTCTGTTGATTTTTCGGGATGTCCAATTCGGAGCGACTGGAGCTTTCACCCGACATTTCTGATGATTCACCAAGGGCAGCCACGACCACATCGGATTGTTGAGCAACTTTTACAGCGTCTGCGATGATCTCCTCTTCTTTTCGGGAATCGCGTGTTATGGTACGGCCAAACATGGTTGCATGCTTTTGGTAAATTGGATCTTCCAACAGATTGCTGCCCAGGTGTGTGAGGATATTGACTTGATTACCCAACACGGCTTTCATTCCCTCCACTAAAGAGGCTGTTTTGTCCAATTCAGCACTGACACTCCACGTTCCGGGCATATTTGGACCTGAATTGGCTAATGGACCAATGACAGCAATTGTACCTGTTTTTTTTAATGGAAGTGCTTGGTTTTCATTTTTCAGCAAGACAAAAGACTTTGCTGCAATTTCCCGGGATTTGGCATGATTGGCAGCCGATCCGATTACAGTTTTTGCCCGTTTTTCGTCACAATAGCGGTAGGGATCGTCAAATAAGCCTAATTTATACTTGGCTTCCAAAACAAACCGACAGGCCCTATCGATGTCTGCTATTTTGACCTTGCCCGCATCTAAAGATTTTTTTAATGTCGTCAGAAACCCTTCACCGACCATATCCATATCAACGCCAGCATTCAGGCTTAAGGCCGAGACCTGTTGGAGGTCACCTAGGCCATGTGCTGTTAATTCGTTTACAGCAGTGTAATCAGTTACGACTAATCCTTTAAAGCCCCATTGCTTACGCAACACATCCGTCATTAACCATTTATTTGCCGAGGCAGGGACACCATTGATATCATTAAAAGAAGTCATGATACTTCCTGCTCCCGCATCTATCGCTGCTTTATAAGGAGGTAGATATTCGTTGTACATGCGGTGAAGGCTCATATCCGTGCTATTGTAATCACGACCACCTTCGGCTGCACCATATAAGGCGAAATGTTTGACACAGGCCATCATGGTGTTATGTGCTGCCAGGTTATCCCCTTGGAAGCCATAGACGATGGCTTCTGCAACTCGCGAGCTTAGATAGGTATCTTCACCCGCACCTTCGGAAATACGGCCCCAGCGTGGATCGCGCGAGATATCGACCATGGGCGAAAATGCCCAATTAATTCCATCAGCGGTAGCTTCTTCGGCGGCAATACGTGCCGATTGTTGAATCAAGTTCATATCCCAGGTAGCAGCAAGACCTAAGGGAATTGGGAATACCGTACGATAACCGTGAATGACATCCATTCCAAAAATGATGGGTATTTTTAAGCGGGATTGCTTGACGGCTATTTCTTGCGTTTTGCGAATTTTCGCTGGTGTGCTCATGCTGAAAATACCACCGATTTGGCCGTTTCTAATTTTGGTATCCACATCGGTGGATACAGTGGTTCCAGTTGTCGCTTCGCCACCGGTTACCAAATTAAGTTGTCCAATCTTTTCTTCGACAGTCATCTTAGCCATAAGCTGATCAATGAATGTGTCCATTTTCGGATTGGATTGCGCTGGACTTGTATGCCAGGCGAGCAATGCAAGAAGGAAAGTACCTACTACTTTTTTCATCGTATTATTTTTTTGTGCGCGTGGATTTTGCTTTCCGCGCAATAGGGTAAGTTTATGTCAAGTGCTCAAGATGATCCCTGAGTTTTCTTGATCAGATGTCCTGTTATTTTTCGTGGAAGGAACCATTTTCAACGTGTGACGGATTGAAAATGATTCCATAGGCCACTACTTTAAATAAGGACTGGTAAAACCGAGTTTCTTTAGTCCTTGTTGAATTTCTGGAGCCTGCATAAATAGGTCCCAGATTTTTCCGGTTCTGTAGTTTTCGATCATGACAATAATAGGCCCCTGATCGATGGCTAAATAACGTTGTGGATACCAATTTGCCGTTTCACTGTAGGCATCATAGTAGCCATATTTACCCCAGATTTTATTGCCGAGCTGATTGTTTAAGTATTGTGCAAACTGTATGCTTTCATGTGGGGCGTAGGGCATAGACGATAAAGCCGCTGTAGGGGAGATCACACCAGGATCGTTGTCTGGATGATGTGCATCGTATCCGTTGATGGAATAGCTGGCCGTCCAGCCCCAACCTTTCGTTGAACCATAACCTTTGTAACCTTTTGGGTTCAGATCTGCGTATGCCAAATTGATCTTAACATGATTGCTTGTCGCTTCCCAATAATCTGCGTATTGGTCTTTTAATCCTTTGGGGCTCAATCCTAGATAGGAGTAATGTTCCCAGAAGAGCGGGCCCACTTCACCTTCTTTGGCATTGTGCTTCAGCACGAGTGGAATATCATATTTTTTAGCGGAGCTTTTAATTGCACCAGATCTTGCCCATCCCTCATGATACACCTGGGGTGCAATCGGATAAGTAGGGGAAGAGGCTGCCAAAATATAGGTAATAAGACACTCGTCATATCCTCTGACGGGATGATTTTGCTGGAAGTTAAATTTAGGGCTCCAATGCCAATAAATAACATTTTGTCCGTTTGTATAGTGATTCCAATTGATTTCTTTCCATAGCTTGTCTGCTTTTTGAGCGATCAGTTTGGCGGAATCACCTTTATCTTTTAGATACTCCCGGATAGCAATTAATCCCTGCGCTAAGAAAGCCGTTTCGACAATGTCGCCACCGTTATCTTTTTCACTGAACGGTTTCGCTGTACCCAGTTCTCCATCGTACCAGTGTGCCCAAGCTCCTTTAAACCGTTCGATTTTGCCTAGATAATCCATGATGTGATTCAACTTTTGAATGCCTTGTTCCTGGCTGATAAAACCACGTTCCATCGCGACAATCATACCCATGAGTCCGAAGCCACTACCACCTATGGTCACGACATTACGATCATTTTGGGTGTATACACCATCCATATGGATGCGTTCTCTAGCGAGACCAGAAGTAGGTTCGGCACCCTCCCAAAAATATTGAAATGTATGTTGCTGAATAGTGGTCAATAGCGAATCTTCATTGATCTTGCTTCCGCTGGTTGAATCAATTTTTGAGGGACTGTCTGGACTGCTATTAGCAGTGTTTTGGCACGAACTGCTGAGAATAAGCGCCAAAGCTATACCGCTAAGTGCTGGATATGCTATTCGTTTTCTCATGGATATGTTGTTTAATTCTTGAAAAAATGTTCAAACGACCTATGGTCGTTTGAACTACGTTATTTTGTGTAAATGATTACCAACCGGTATTTTGAGGCATTTCTGGTGTTTGGATACGTTGATTCTCCGGAATTGGAAAAAGCAACATTTTATCCTGGAAAGTTTTTCCATTGGCAGCCATGGCTGTTTTTGCCTGTTTTGTACGCACCAAATCAAACCAACGGTCGTGTTCAAATGCCAATTCAAGACGTCTTTCTTTCCAGATCAATTGACGGAGCTGCGCTTGGTCGGTTGTTGTTACGTTGGCTAATTTTACACGTGTGCGCACGGTATTCAATGCATTCAGCGCTTCACTGCTATTGCCAACCTCATTTGCGGCTTCGGCCAGGATAAGATAAATTTCACCCAGACGGAGGTAACGTACGTTTTTATCACCGTCAGCGGCACCTCCATTTGCTGAGGAATACGCTTTTTCATTATACATTGGGTTTTCTACACCATTGTCAATCAGACGGCCATCATAGAGGGTTTCACCTCTGAAAATAATTGTAGCATCCCGGCGGATATTATCTTTTTCGGCATTGAATGCATCCAATAGATTTTGACTTGGGATATTAAAACCCCAGCCTAAGTTGACCGCTCCTCCACGAGGTGCCTGTACTTGACTATATTGTTGGATACCATGTGCGATAGAGGTGCCCCTTGCTTGAAATTCAAATAATGATTCGGGACCATTTTCCCCTGCCAAACGCCAAATTGTTGCGTAATCCGGTTCGAGACTATATCCTCCAGATGTGATGACAGTTTTCGCCATGTCGGCAGCTTGTTGCCATTTGCTTTGATACAAATAGACTTTCGACAATAACCCTTGTGCGGCACCTTTGGTCGCTCTACCTAAATCTTTTGCAGCATAAGCAGATTTGAGTGGAAGATTGTTGATAGCAAATTGTAAATCCGCTTCAATATAGGCGTAAACTTCAGCTGCGGGTTCTCTTTTTATTAAATCACGTTCTTGGATAGGAACATCGCCCCATCCGCGGACAAGATAGAAATAGTTCAATGCACGCAGAAAACGAGCTTCGGCAATCAATCTGTTTTTATAAGCTTCGTCTGTCAGTCCAAATTTTTCTGTGTATGCAATAGCTTGTGTAGCCCGCCCTATGGATTTATACCAACGTGTCCACATGGAAAGAAAGGAACCCGTTGTTGAAGTGTAAGTCAACTCGTCTAAACTTAACTTGTCACCACCGGCATCTGTCGCTGAACTACCTTTATCCGCATTATCGGAAAGCATGTCCGTGATACCGATGTAAGAGAAAGAATAATCCCAATCAGTAAACATTCCATATACACCATTGACAAATTGCTCGGGTGTGTAGATTTCTTCACTGTCTTCGGCTTCAACATATTCTTTAGAAGGTACATCTAAGAAGTTGTTGTCTTTACAGCCTTGCAATGCAATGCCCCCACTAAGAAGAATTGCTATATAAAGTTTGTTAATTTTCATTGTCTTCAAAACTAAGGTGATTAAAATTGCATGTTAAGTCCAAATAAGAAATTACGTGTCGTTGGATAAGCTGAAAGCTCAATACCAGAAGTTAAATTTGGACTACCGTCGCCGGCAAGTTCAGGAGAGAAACCACTATAATTCGTAAATATAAATGGATTCTGAGCAGTAACATATAATCTTAATTTAGATCTCGAGCTATATAAGTTATTGAAAGTGTATCCTACAGTGATATTATTGATACGGAAATAAGCGCCCGATTCGAGGAAATAACTCGAAGCCCAATATGCTCTTTCTGCACCGGGATGTTCATTGGTTGAACCTGCGCCAGTCCAGCGATTTTCAAAAGTTGATAACGCGATGTTCTCACCTGCATTGGAACGAACGCTATTTAAACCATTGTAAACCTTATTGCCTGCGACACCATATCCGGAAACATTAAAATCAATAGCTTTATAATTAACACCAACATTGATACCATATGTTGAAGTCGGTAAAAATGATCCAAAGAAAACCTTGTCGCGGGAATCGATGACACCATCTTCATTTTGATCCTTGTACTTCAGATAGCCAGGTTTTGCAGCACCAAACGATGGGTAATTTTTTACATCTTCCGCATCTTGAAAGACACCATTTGCCTCAAACATCCACCAGCCATAGATCGGTTGTCCAACGCGAAGCTGTTTGGTAATCTCCCCATTATTTAAACTGCCTCCAGTAGCACGGTCATAAGCCGGGACCACTTCCGTTACTTTATTTTTATTGTATGAATAATTAACACCGAATGTATAACTGAACTCCGGACTTATACTTTTGTTCCAATTTAAGGCCACTTCCACACCTTGGTTTAATACTTTAGCACCATGCGCATAGAAGTTTTTTTCGGATGGAGAGGTGTAAGTCGGTGTGACATCAAGAATAGTATTGGTATTCAGCTTATGATAGTAGTCAATGGATCCTGAAAGCTGATTGTTTAGAAACGCAAAGTCTACGCCAGCGCCCGTTTCTCTGGTTACTTCCCAGGTTAGATTTACGGCTGGAGTGCCATATGCGCTTCCATAAACCATATTCTGTTCAGGACCAAAAACGTAGTTGTAATTTGAACTTTCTGGACTTGTTAAAATTGTGGAAACATTTAGCGGGATATCTTGGTTACCTAATTTACCCCAGTTTCCGCGCACTTTCAATAAATTAATCCAGCTGGCATCTTTCATAAAGCTTTCGTTGGTTACCGTCCAACCTAATCCCACCGATGGGAATGTACCCCAGTATTTTCCTGTATTACGGAAAACACTTGATCCATCTCTACGCAATGTTGCCGTTAAATAATATTTGCTATCGTAATTGTACTGCAAACGTCCAAAATACGAAGCTAATGCTCTTGGGGTATAAGAGGTTTGCAGCGCAACAATACCATAATTGGTTGTTCCTTTTGCAAGATTGATATTCCAGTATTGCTCTTGTTCAGGTACATTATAACCCGTTTGGCTACTCATGCTGTTTATGTCGTATTTCTCTCGCGACATCCCCACAACCGCCTCAATATGATGCTTGTCAAAATTCTTGTTAAATGTTAAGAAATTCTCGATAGACCAGCGGAATTGTTCTAGATTTTCATATTTCAAGCTGTTGTCTACATAATCAAGCGCTTTTGGATTGTTTTCCTTTAATTTGATGAAATCAGATTCATTCAATAAAGTATTAGCATTTAACCATTGATCTTTTACATTATTAAAAATCCGTTGTTTCGAATAAAATTTATTCCCGCCAATACGCGAATTGATTTTCAGATAATCTGTAATCTTAAATTCTCCCTCAAAACTTCCTTGTAAGCGTAGCGTATTTGTTCTTTCATTTTGGCGTAAAACCTCATACACTGGATTTCCAATAGAATTTAGATTTCCGATGGCTTGGCCTGGTGCGGCCTCAATGCCAGCGACACCTGTTGTTGTATTTACACGACCTAAACCGTAACGGCCATTATCAAACATAACGGGCGCAAGTGGCGACTGACGGTAAGCCGTGGTGAAAGCACTATAAGGCTTAGGTGTTGCATTTGTTAATGTAAGATTTAAATTTTGGCTGAACTTTAGGCGGTTGTTTAAAAATTTATATACGTTGTTATTGCGTATGGTATTTCTTACAAATTTGGAGCCTTCAAGAATACCATTTTCGGTATAATTGTTTGCTGATACGAAGTAATCAACTTTCTCAGTTCCACCAGAAATATTAACAGCATTATTAAATACAGAACCTGTACGTAATAATTCGTCATACCAATCTGTATTATATTTTTGATTCTCAGCTAAACGGTAAGACCCATTGGTCGAGGTGAGGTATTCATTTGCAAATATTCTAAACTGATCAGCGTTGGCCATTTTCACGCGGTTCAATACGTTTTTTATACCCGCAAAGCTTTCATAATTGATGTTTGTTGTTCCGGCTTTACCTTTCTTCGTCGTCACGATAATAACGCCATTAGCCGCCCGAAGACCGTAAATAGATGCGGAGGATGCATCTTTTAAAACATCCATAGATTCAATATCGGATGGGTTGATATTATTAATATCTGTTTGTGCAATTCCGTCGACAATATAGAGTGGATTCCGTCCTGATAATGCAGTTCCTAAGCCCCTGATAATGACATTGGGTGATGACCCCGGAGCTTCATTTGCAATAATATTGATACCTGCAGCTTTACCTTGGATGGATTGCATGGCCGACATGGCAGGTTGCTTCGTGATATCGGATGATTTCAAGGAGCTGATCGATCCGGTCAGATCTGCTTTCTTTTGTGTACCATAACCGATAACAACAACCTCTTCCAATGCTTGATTTTGATTTTCTAAGAATACATTGAGTTGCGTTTGATTACCAATGTATACCGTTTGTGTGCGATAACCCAGAAAGTTAAAGACCAGTGAGTCGGTAGGAGAGGCATTGATTTGAAATTTCCCCGTTGCGTCGGTTTTTGTAGATACTGCTTTCCCTTTGATACTAATGGTGACGCCAGGCATGGATATCATGCTTGTGCCATCTTTGACCACTCCTTGTACCGAAGTTTGTCCATAGGCAACCGATACGACCATGGATGTCAAAAATAATGCGGATAGATTCCTCATATCGTTAATTTTTGGTGTTTGTTTAAAATACGTTGGTTATTTCCCTGAAGCAAATATGTTGATGTAGTACAACTTTGCCAAAATTTAACATATTCACATCGCTACTACATGAAATTTCGGCTTGCTCAGGCTACCTTTTATTGTGTTTTATATTTTTGATAATCAGTATTTTGTGTTGTTGTTTTTACTGAAATAACACGAGCTTTAGTGTGTTTTATACACTAAAGCTCGTGTGTGGTAATGATGTAGTGTCTGTGATGAAAATTTAACGTTCCATCAGGAATTCAGAAAGGTTTTTGTCTGTTGGAATGCCTAACTTTTTGCGTAGTCGATAGCGTCTAATCTCGACACCGCGTGTACTAATGTTGAGTAATGAGGCAATTTCCTTACTCGACATATTGAGCCTTAAATAGGCACATAGTTTCAGATCATTGGGGACGAGATCAGGAAACTCTTGTTTCAATTTCTTGAAAAAATTCTCATGTGATTCGTTAAAGCTTCTTTCAAAAATATGCCAGTCACGATCGTCGTTATGGGCATCATCGATAAGCTTGTTTATCTTTTTCAATTCATCCGAACTCAGCTTGTTGCCATCAGCATCTTTAAGCTGTTTGAGCTCGGCGTGTAAATTGTTCAACATCTCATTTTTGTAAACGATATTGAGTGCCGCATTGGCAAGTTCTTTATTTTTTAATTGAAGCTGATCTTCTAATTGCTGGTTTTTAAGTTTAATCCAGTCCTTTTCTTTTTGCTCTGTTTCGCGTTCCAAGGCAATCTTTTTCTCTTCTAGCCATTTTCGCCGTATTTGAAACTGACGCTTGCGCTCCCGTTGAAGATTAAACCTGTAAGCTAAATAGATGAGCGTTATCAGGACGAGTGTATAAAATAACTTCGCCCACCAAGAAAGAAACCATGGATGCCGAATGGTAAATGAAAATGTCTGGACTTCCGAAACTGACCCCATATTGTCCTTCGCCCTGATTTTAATTTGAAACTCTCCATAAGGTAGATTTGTGAAATCTTGATAGGCAGTTTCACTCCATTCGGACCAATTGTCTGAGTAACCTTCGAGATAATATTGGTATTGAAGTGGCGAAGTCGAATAATATGGACTTGAAAAGCTAATTCTAAGATTATTGTCCGATGATGATAGTTTAAACGCTGAATCTGGGATAATAGCCTGGCCTGTTGTCAAGTTGACAAGTTGCGCTATTTGCGGAAGTGGCAACCTGTATTTTTGTGATTTATCGGCATGACGGTAGATCGCAAATCCATCATCTAAACCAATGAGATAGTATTGGTTTTCAATCGGAAGAATGTTTTCATAGTTATTCATCATTCGATCCTGTAAGGGACTGAGCAGATTGGAGTCAATATGTAGTTCGCCCTTACTGTCAAAATCTACTTTAGCAATTTTAGTCTTCTGAATAAACCAGTAGCTGTTTGTATTGATCGGTATGACCTTATTTGAATTTTTATAGCTGCCTAACGCTGTGTTTAATTCATTGGCATAGCTGAATTTTTTTACAATATTGTCGAATTGGAGAAATCCGCTGTCTGTAGCAAATACAAGATTATTTTCTAAGGTATAAATCCCCGTAAATTGCCTCTTTGAAGCGATACTATCCTGTTTGGAGGAAAATAAAATCTTTGCCTGCTGGAAATTCGCATCAAGTCCGAGTAGTTGTATCTGTCCCCAATCGCCAATCCAAAAGGCATGGTTATCTTTTTGCGCCAAGAATCGAACCGGTTCTTTAACGCCTGTGAACTGCTGAACGAACGCTAGGTGTATACCATCGAACGTGAATTTCGATAAGCCTGTATAGTTCCCCTGAAGAATATTTTTTGTTCCAAAAATAGGTTTGAAAACCCATCCTCCGGTAATCTGAGAGATCTTTTCAAGCTTCCCGTTATCTAATTTGAAGGTTCCGTCATTATGTCCACAGATCAACTCATCACCAAATTGTGCTAATGTCCAAACCTGACCATTTGAATTTGGAATCTGAGAGAAATTTAATGAATTGTAATTGGTCAATCCCTTCCATTCACTTGAAAATAAGCCCTTATTAGTTCCAAGATAGATTTTTCCCTGATAGATGATCGATGTATAAACGGTACCTATTTTTCCGACAAAATCAGTGTAGAATGATAATGGGGAATTGATTTCAATACGGTCAATGCCATTATCAAGTCCCACCCAGATATTCTTCTGATTGTCCTTGACAATGCTGAGTACAGTATTGTTTTGGAGACCATTGTTTTTATTGATATGTTGAATGACCTGCCCATTTTTATTGATGATAATAACACCGTTTTGGATGGTGCCAAAAGCATATTGTCCATCGTAGAGGTATAAGCCATTGTTTATTTGTGACTGGCTTAAGAGCTGATTTGCCGGAGCAGCCCAGGGTAGGATTGTTCCATCGGCTTTCATCAGGTAGAGGCCGTTTCGCGAGGTCGCAATAAGCGAAGTCGTTGCGTCGTAAGGTAAGATGGCAAGTACATTTTTGTCTTTCAAGACATCTTTTCCTTTTACAGGAATTAATTTATCCTGTTTAAATTCATGCAGACCACTTGGTAGTTGTTCAAAAAATAATTTATTGTTGAGCTGATGCGGAAATAAAAAAGGCTCACCTTTAGCCGTTAATTGCCGTATACGATTGTTTTCCCAGATATAGGATTTCGAAAATGTATGAAAAAATACCCGTTGGTCTTCAACAATGATTTTCCAGATTTCCTCGTTTGGAAAGTAGGTTTTGTCCTGTACCAGCTTAGAGAGACTTTGATAAGTCAAGTTTCCAAAGGGTTTGGAAGTCCAATAGCCAAATTCACCTCTTCCACCGGTGTAAATCTTGCCATCTTTACCGATTGCGACACTTCGTACCGTGGAATGATTAGGAAGCGG
This sequence comes from Sphingobacterium sp. UBA3519, assembly GCF_002377215.1. Lineage (NCBI taxonomy): Bacteria > Pseudomonadati > Bacteroidota > Sphingobacteriia > Sphingobacteriales > Sphingobacteriaceae > Sphingobacterium > Sphingobacterium sp. UBA3519. The sequence continues at coordinate 182,788 of NZ_DFPI01000025.1, read as the reverse complement.
AAAGATGCGCCAATATTGTCCGTCGAACTGCAATAGACCTTCGGTATTGGCACTATAAATACGACCATCTTTGTCGACTGCCAAAGACCAGTTTTGATTTCCAGCCTTGTATTGGTCTTTTTTGTATTGTTTGACAAAAGGCGTACCTGTGGGTATGATTGTTTGACAGTAACCCTCGGGCAGTAAAAAAAATAACATGCTGCAAAACCAAAAGATATAGACGTTCCTATATTTTTTTGTTGTCATCGACTCCCTCACTTTAAATTGATTTGTGGGCAATATATCGATTTTATTGCAAAATTGATAATCTCTAGCGTTGTAGGATGCTCTGGCAGATCGCTAGCTTATTTTGAAGATCAACCGATCGATTGTTGGAAGAAAAATTAGCAGCTGCCAAGGGGGGGGTATTTTTCTTTTTTTTTAAAAACCATTTAATTGTGTTGAAAATCAGGAATGAAGCCATTTATTCCACTAATTTGAACAAAAAATACTCCTTTTGCTGTAAACGATTTTTGATATTTGAGTTCATTTACTTCGTTAAATAACCAAATAAACCAAAACAACTATGATAACACCGATGACCAAAACGGTAGGTAAGGGGTTGCTTTTATTTTCGTTGATGAGCATGTCTGCACCGGCGGTGCTTGCCCAGTCGCAAATAAAGATATCCGGAAAAGTAAGCTCCTCAACAGGCGAGCCTCTTGCGGGGGTTACCGTACAAATAAAGGGGGTGAAAAACGGCACTGTAACCGATGGGGCCGGCAATTATCAGATTCTTGCGCGAGATATTGATGTCCTGATATTTTCGCTGGTAGGCAAAGAGAAAACCGAAGTCCAGGTCGATAAGAAAGATCACATTAATCTTGTACTGCAGGAGTCCAGTAGCCTGATTGACGAAGTGGTTGTAGTAGGCTATGGTACCCAGAAAAAAAGTAATCTAACGGGTGCTGTTGCTGCTGTCGATGGAAAGGTGCTTAACAAACGTATCGCTACAAATCCAACGCAGTTACTTCAAGGTCGCATGCCCGGACTTCGTGTTACCCAAGGATCGGGAGAAGCGGGGAATGAAAATGTGAATCTCCAGGTACGGGGATTGGGTTCCTACGGCGCCTCTTCTGCTCCACTGGTTATCGTAGATGGTATCCCCGGTAGTTTGGAAAATTTGAATCCCCAAGCAATCGAGAATATCACCGTATTGAAAGATGCCGCTTCAGCTGCTATCTATGGGGCAAGAGCAGCAAATGGAGTCATTCTTGTGACGACAAAACAGGGTAAAGCTGGAAAAACACAACTGAGCTACGATTATAATGTCGGAATTACCAAGGCCTCAGCTCTTCCAGACCTCGTATATAATTCCGTTGATTACATGACCTTGTATAATCAGGCAAATAAAAACTCGGGTGTCACAAATCCAAATGCTTCCTTTAGCCAGGAGATGATTGATGCCTACAAAAATGCAACAGATAAAAGATTATATCCCGATTTTAACTGGTTAGATGCTGTCTTTAGAACTGTCCCGGTGCAAACGCACAATTTAAGCTTAAGCGGTGGTGCCGGAGGAACAAATTACAACGTTATATTGGGCTACGTCAATCAGCCTGATATTATGATCGGGACTTCTTTTAAAAAGTATAATCTACAGCTTAACCTAGGCTCTAAAATAAATGATCGGATAAGTTTTGGTTCAAGTATCACCTTGAATTATGGGGATCGGAAATATCCTAGAAATGGTAGTGAGGATCAGTTTTTGTCTACCATTAGTCAATCACCACTTTATGGACCTGTATTACCAGATGGTAGTGGTCGTTATTCGTCTAGGGCATATCCTTTTCAATCCCCAAATAAAAACCCTGTTGCAGTTGCTGAAAATGCATTTACAAGACTGAACAATTATTTTATGCAAGGCAATATTTTTTTAAATGTGAAAATATTGGATGGACTGGATTGGAAGACGAGCGGCGGGTTGACGTATGGTTTTACAAAAAATTATACCAACAAACCTGTGATTAATCAATACATGTGGTTCGCCAAACCGGATGACCTACCCGCCAGACAACTTGATGTAGGTGGTCAGGGGCTAGAAGTAACAGACGACAACAATGTATATCCAGTCGGGTATACGCAATTGACTTACGATAAGTCTTTTGGAAATCATAACATGAAAGTACTGGCAGGAACCCAGGCAGAATATAATAAAACACAAAAATTGTTCGGAAGTAGGTTGCAATTTCCCAACAATGACCTGCTTGAGCTCGATGGTGGCGGAGCTGGACAACAATCAAATAATGGTGTCACCAATGAGTGGTCATTGAGGTCTTATTATGGTCGGTTAAACTATGACTATAAAGGCAAGTATCTACTCGAAGGGAATGCACGTTATGACGCCTCTTCACGTTTCCCTGAAAATAGAAAATGGGCGTTTTTCCCTTCATTATCTGGTGGTTGGAAAGTCTCGGATGAGAACTTTTTTGGTCCGAAATTGAAAGAAGTTGTTAATGAACTAAAGTTAAGATCCTCCATTGGAACATTGGGTAATCAAAATATTGGTAACTACCCATATCAGATTGTTTACAATTCCTCTTTTGCTTATCCTTTTGATGAAACGCTCCAACAGGGAGCTCGTCAGGTAGCCATGGCCAATGACCGGATCAAATGGGAAAGTACCAAAGTCTTGGATTTCGGTGTAGATATCGGTTTATGGAACAACAAATTGACCGCTTCTTTCGATTGGTATAACAAAGTAACATCCGATATTTTATCTGCATCTACAGCTTTCCCTTCTTATATTGGATTGACTGCACCGACCGTAAATTATGGTGAATTGCGTAACAGAGGTATAGAGCTCGGCCTTCAATACCGTGATAAAATTGGAGCGGTATCCTTGACCCTCAATGGAAATATTCAGGCCAATCGCAACAAGGTGATGAAATATGGGGCCGAACGTATCTCGGGCAATACCATTATCCGGGAAGGTTTACCTTATGGTAGTTTTTACCTTTTGGAGAACACGGGCATATTCCGTTCGAAGGAAGAGGTGGCAGCTTCTCCAGTGCAACAGATTCCGGCACAACCGGGCTATCTGAAATTTGCTGACGTTAATGGAGATAAAGTTGTGGACAATAATGATCGAATTGTCGTGCCCGGAGCGTATCCAGATTTCGATTACTCCTTTAATGCAACGGCTGTTTGGAAGAACTTTGATTTTACAGCCTTTTTCTTTGGTTCCCAGGGACAAAAAATATTTGTGAGTGAGTGGGGAATCGTGCCCTTTAGGCAAGGCGGAACGTTCACTCGCGACTGGATGAACGCTTGGACTCCAGAGAATCCGAATGCATCGCTTCCAATAGTGGGTGCTGAAAATACCCCTGCGGCAAATAATGTACGGACTGCATCGACTTTCTTTTTAAAAGATGGATCCTTCTTGCGCCTTAAAAATATTCAGGTAGGCTATGCTATTCCACAGAGCACCTTGTCCAAAGCTGGTATTTCTGGCCTTCGCATTTATTTTGCGGCGGATAACCTGCTCACATTCTCCAAGTTCCCTGGTTTAGATCCCGAACGTGGTGTTTCATCAAGCGGTGGTGCAACATCAGGACGTTATGTGACTCATCCGCAGAATAAAGTATTCGCATTTGGGGCGAGCATCACATTCTAATCGAGTGGTAACTAAAAAAAAATTACAGATGAAAAAGAGCGTAAAAAAAACATATCTATATTTAAGCTTAGCAGCCTTAGCTGCATTGGGTAGCTGTACAAAAGATTTTTTAAATAAAAATCCAACGGATAAAATTTCGGAGTCAACCTTCTGGAAAACGCAGACTGATGCTGATTTGGCACTCTCGGGCTGTTATGAATTTCTTTGCCGAGGATACAATTCGACGTCTTCATCCAATGCACGTGGTGGTTGGGGTGGAGCAAGTATGTTTTGGGATGGGCTTTCAGACGATGCTTTTGTGTCCAGTACCTCCAATAACTTCAATATTATTTCGCGATCCGGAATCACCTCGACAACGGGTGGCATGCAATCTGAGGGCTATGAGATTTCGTATCAGGCCATTTCAGCATGCAATAAATTGATTGCCAATATTGACCGTATTACAAGCATGAGCCAGCAGGACCGTGACCGATATAAAGCAGAGGCTCGTTTTATCCGCGCCCATTACTACTTTTTGTTGACCAATCTGTACGGTGATGTGCCATTGACTTTAGAACCTCTGGGCATGGACGATGCGAGTATTCGGCTCGGTAGAACACCTAAAACCAACATTATCGAAGCGATTTTGGCAGATTTAGATTATGCGAGTGAAAAACTGCCAAATACAGGGTATAAAGGACATGCTGTGCGGGGATCTGCACTGGGGTACAAAACAAAGGTGTTGTTGACGGTGAAAAAATGGGCTGAGGCAGCTGCAACAGCGAAGATTGTTATGGATGAAAACAAGTTTTCGATCTATCAGGGTGGATACCGCGATCTGTTCCGAAAGCCGGGACAAAATAATAATCCCGAAATCATGTTTTCCGCTCGATTTTTACCACCCAATATGTATAGTCCGGCAGATATGATGTATTCTTATCTGAAGACCATACAACCGCTGGGTTATCTGGTTGATTCTTATTATGCCATCGATGGAAAGGATATTAAAGAATCGACAGTTTACGATGCTAAAAATCCTTACGAAAATAGAGATCCACGGTTGAAGTCAACAATTATGTACCGCGGTGTATGGCGCGGAACTACAGCATCTTCCGCTTTTGATCCCGTTGCCGAGGGCGTGTTGGGTGGTTTTTTACCGAGAAAGTATATCAACGAATCGAAATGGCCAACAAGTTACGCGACACAAAGCGATCAGGATTGGGTATTCTTGCGCTATGCCGATATTTTATTGATGTATGCAGAAGCGAAGAATGAAAGTGCAGGGCCTGATCAAACAGCTGTGGATGCATTAAATAAGGTAAGATCTAGGGCTGATGTGAAAATGCCGCTCGTACAGTTTAGTGGTTCCTTGACAAAAAATGAATTCCGCGATATTATCCGTCATGAACGGCGGATTGAACTGGCTTTGGAAGGTCAACGTTATTTTGACTTGAAACGCTGGGGGATAATCAAAGAGGTGATGGATAAAACCAAGGATCCAGATGGCGCTTCACGGTTATTTATGGCAAGAGATACCTTATGGCCAGTCCCTCAATCTGAGGTAGATATGGCCAAAAGTTTAGGTAATGACAATTTTAAACAAACACCAGGTTTCTAAATGAAGAACTGTGAAAATTTAGGTATGAAAGCTATATATAAAATGTTGCTGGCACTTATCCTCATCGTGGGAATGAGCACGGGATTATTGTATGCGCAAGTAAATCGCTTACCAGATAGTGTACGCATGAAATGGTGGGAGGAAGCCCGGTTTGGTATGTTTATCCATTGGGGAGTATATGCACAGTTCGGCGGTGTTTATAAGGGACACGAACAGGCACGTGGTGGAGCAGAATGGATTATGAACCGATCAAAAATTCCAGTTGATGAATATCAGGCCATGGCGAAACAATTTAATCCCATCGCCTATAATCCAGACGAATGGGTACGCATGGCGAAAGATGCGGGCATGAAATATTTGATTATCACAGCCAAACACCACGATGGTTTTGCACTCTTTGAAACAAAAGCGAGTAAGTGGAATATGGTGGACGCTACGCCCTATGGCAAAGACGTCTTGAAACCTTTGGCCGATGCCTGCCGAAAATATGGACTGAAGCTTGGCTTTTATTACTCACAGGCGCAGGATTGGAATAACCCTGGTGGGTCGGCTGCTCGTAAGTTAATGCGAGAAGGCTGGCCTAATCCAGATTCAACCCGTATCGATGACTACACGCTAGCACATCATGGCCATTGGGATCCCAAACAAGAAACAGCGAGTTTTAGTGACTATATTAAAAATGTATCTGTACCTCAGGTCAAAGAATTGTTGAGTAACTATGGCGATATTGCTGTGCTATGGTGGGATACGCCAACCAATATGACCGACGAAGCCGCAAATATGCTTCAGGACCAATTGGCATTACAACCCAATATTATCACGAATGATCGATTGAAACGGCCTAATTTCCCCGGCGATACCAAAACGCCGGAGCAAAAAATTCCAGATTGGAGTGAACTCGAAGGCAAACATTGGGAAACCTGTATGACCATGAACGGTACTTGGGGCTACCGCACATCGGATCATAAATGGAAGTCTGCCGAAACCTTGATCCGCAATCTCGTTGATATTGCTTCCAAAGGTGGAAATTACCTGTTGAACGTTGGCCCAAAACCCGACGGATCCTTCCCCCAGGAGAGTATAGAACGTCTGGCTGTAATTGGCAAATGGATGAAAGTCAATAGTGAAGCGATCTACGCAACCAAGAGTAGTCCTTTACAGCCATTTGAATGGGGGCGGTGTACCCTAAAGGAAGATGGAAAGCGGACTTATTTGTATGTCTCTGTATTTGACTGGCCAAAAAATGGCCTAGTTGAACTTCCGATTGAAAATAAAGTTGTAAAAGCGAGCCTTTTAGCCAATAATCAAGTGTTAAAGGTAAAATCGAATGCCAATGGTATTCAGATTGCCGTGCCTGAGCAGGCCATTGATTCTGTTGCTACAGTGATTAAAATCGAAGTGGCTGGCAAATTTAAGCGCGAAAAAGGGCCCGGAGCAAAGAACATGAAAACTGGAGCTTTGGACGAGTAAGGCCGATAAGATGGAAAGCAGATACTAAAATAGCATAATGAAGAAAAGTAGATTGAATAAAATAGTTGCGTTGTTGTTGACTTTTGGAGTTGCTCAGCTCCACGCTCAGGAAGTTAAGCGGATTGATCATGGCTGGGATTTCTTAAAGAGCGATCTGGGTGGAATCTGGGAAGCTGTAAGGCCGGTGGGAGTCGGTAATCCCGAATCTGTTCCATTGTGGCAGCAGGTTGATCTACCGCATTGTTATAATGCGCTGGACGCTGTTGATCCAGCTATCAATTATTATCAGGGACCCAGTTGGTATAGAAAATCGCTGGAGATCGACAACCCCTATTTAAATGGTCACACTCTCCTTCATTTTGAAGGAGCCGGACAAAAGACAGCTGTTTATATCCATACCGTTAAAGTTGGGGAGCACGTTGGTGGATACGACGAATGGACTGTGGACATTACGGATGCGGTTGAAAAGTTTAAAAAAACAGCTGCTTTTAAAAAACAGTTTAAGGGTAAAATACCGCTTTCAATTCGTGTGGATAATTCGCGTGATTTAGAAATGATTCCCTCCAATCTGTCTGATTTTAACGTCTATGGCGGTATTTACAGACATCTAAACCTGAAATATGTTCCGCAGACAGCCTTGGAACGTGTATTTGTTGAGGCGTCAGTAGGGGCTGATGGCAGGCAGGGGGTAGCCAACGTCCATGGACGACTGATGCCATTTTCGGCTCAGACTAATTTTGAAGTCGAAATGCAGCTCTACGACCCCGCTGGAAAAATCGTGCAAACCCAGCAACCACAGGTTAATAAGGGCGCATTAAATCTTGAATTTGGACAATTCATGGTCAAGAAGCCACAGCTTTGGAGCCCTGATCAACCGGCTTTATACCGTTTAGTTACGACAATCAAAAGCAATGGACAAGTATTTAAGGAAGAGAGTGTCTTTGGCTTTAGACATGTAGCGTTTAAAGAAAAAGGTCCTTTTCTGCTGAACGGGAAAAGACTTTTGCTTCGCGGTACCCATCGTCATGAAGACCATGCCGGAGTTGCTGCAGCAATGACTGACGATCAGACCTTACAGGAGATGACCCTGATGAAAGAGATGGGTGTAAACTTTATACGCTTGGGACATTATCAGCAGAGTCGTAAAGTGCTTGAGGCCTGCGATAGTCTGGGTATTTTGGTTTGGGAAGAGATTCCATGGTGCAGAGGTGGATTGGGTGGAGAGGTCTATCAGCTTCAGGGAAAACGGATGTTAACCAATATGATTGAACAGCATTATAATCATCCATCGGTCATTATTTGGGGCCTCGGCAACGAAAATGATTGGCCCGGTGATTTTACGGAGTTTGATCAGGCGAAGATAAGAGCTTATATGAGTGAACTCAATGGCTTAGCTCATCAATTGGACCCAAGCCGGAAAACAGCGATACGACGTTGTGATTTCTGTAAAGATATTGTTGATGTTTATTCTCCGTCCATTTGGGCGGGTTGGTATAGAGGCGTTTATACCGACTATAAAGCAGCCTCCGAGGAAGAAATGAAAAAGGTAAAGCATTTCCTTCATGTGGAGTGGGGCGGGGATAGTCATGCAAGACGACATGCAGAGGACCCTGACCGTGCTCTAGCTAAAATCAAAGGTGATGGTACAACAGATGAACGGGCAGGCGATGCGTCGCTCATTGGTGGAGCAGCACGCGTTTCTAAAGATGGCGATTGGAGTGAAAGCTACATCTGTAATCTCATCGATTGGCACTTAAAGGAACAGGAAACCATGCCTTGGCTCACGGGAACAGCCTACTGGCCATTTAAAGATTTTTCAACTCCGGTCCGGCCAGACAATCCTGTGCCTTATGTCAATCAGAAGGGTGTTGTTGAACGGGATTTTACCAAAAAAGAATCGTACTACGTATTCCAGTCGTATTGGACCGAGAAGCCAATGTTGCATATTTATGGCCATAGCTGGCCGGTCCGTTGGGGTGAAAAAGACGAGTCGAAAATGATCAAGGTGTATTCCAATGCCAAGGAGGTTGAGCTTTTTGTCAATGGCAAAAGTCAAGGACTAAAGAAAAGAAATAGCCAAGATTTTCCAGCGGCAGGTTTGCGCTGGATGGTGAAACTGAACGAAGGAAGCAATCAGATTAAAGCTGTCGCGAAAAACGGCCGGGAAATTCTCGTGGATGAAATTGAACAGCAGTATCAGACAAAAAAGTGGGGTAAACCGGCAAAACTTCTTGTGGAAAAAATTGCCACGGAAGGCGATATGATCACTGTGCAAGCTCAAATTGTGGATAATACCAATACCCCCTGTCTCGATGCAAAGGATTGGATCTATTTTGGTTCGACCGGCGATGGTCAGTTGATCGTCGACCAAGGCACTTCTACGGGGTCGAAAAAAGTGCAGGCCTACAATGGTCGTGCATTGATTAAGCTTCGACTGCCTTCGGGAAGCGCTGTGGTATCAGGCCGGATGGAAGGATCAAAAAGTACCTTGTTAACGATAGAAAAATAACACAAGATGTTAAAAGCAACGAATCATTTGAACTTCTTTTTACTGCTCGGCCTTATGGGGTCGCTTGCGCCATGCCGTGCACAAGGCAATTCGCCGCAGCTCAAGCTTTGGTATGATCAACCGGCCTCGCTCTGGGAGGAGGCACTACCGCTAGGCAATGGCACTACAGGAGCGATGGTCTTTGGTGGGCTAAGTAAAGATAGGTTTCAAATTAATGATAATACCCTATGGTCGGGTGAACCCGATGCGGGCAATAATGCAAACGGCCCGCAGGTTTTACCCCAGGTGCGCCAAGCCATCTTTGCTGGAAAATATGAAGAGGCAGCAGTTCTTTGGAAGAAAATGCAAGGACCTTATTCTGCCCGGTATTTACCTATGGGCGATTTATGGTTGGATTTTCACCAGGACGAAAAAAAGATAAAAGATTACAAACGGGAGCTGGATCTGGAGCGAGCGATCAATCTGGTCAGTTATTCCTATCAAGGTGTTCAATACCTAAGAGAAAGTTTTGTCAGCTTTCCGGATAAAGCATTGGTTGTTCGACTGAAGGCCGACAAGAAAAAATCAATTACATTCGACCTTTCCTTAACCAGTAAGCTAAAATACAGTGTTTCAGCGCAAGGGAATAATCAGCTGACCTTGCAGGGTAAAGCACCAAGTTTTGTCGCCAATAGGGATTATGAACCCCAACAAGTTGTGTACGACAGTATTGGCGGAAAAGGGATGGCTTTTGCGATGCAGGTAAGCGTAAAGAATATCGGTGGTGTGGTAAAAAAAGAGGGGGATAAGCTTAAGATCATAGGCGCCGATGAGGTGATTTTATTTTTGACGGAAGCGACAAGCTTTAACGGTTTTGATAAGTCGCCGAGTCAGGAAGGTAAAGATGCCACGCTGCTCGCAAAAAACCGCATGCATACTGTCTCCAAAAAGAATTTTCAGACCATACTCTCCGATCATCAAAAAGATTATCAAGCACTATTCAATCGAGTAGCCTTTGAGCTGGCTGGTACCTCTGCGCATGATAAATTGCCTACAGATCAACGTATCATACAGTTTTCCAAAGGACCGGCCGATTTGGGGCTGCTGACACTGTATTATCATTTTGGACGGTACTTGTTGATTGCCAGTTCCAGACAAGGAGGGAGACCAGCTAATTTACAGGGGATCTGGAATGATCATGTGCAGCCGCCCTGGGGAAGTAATTACACGACCAATATCAATACAGAAATGAATTATTGGCTCGCGGAAAATACCAATCTTGCAGAATGTCATCAACCCTTGTTTGATTTTATGGATGAGCTGGCTATCAATGGGGCCAAAACAGCATCGATAAATTACAATATCGATAAGGGCTGGGTTGTTCATCATAATTCCGATCTATGGGCCAAAACTTCCCCTCCGGGCGGATACGATTGGGATCCCAAAGGAATGCCGCGCTGGTCGGCATGGCCTATGGCAGGAGCCTGGTTGAGCACACATCTATGGGAACACTACCGTTTTACGGGTGACAAAACGTTCTTGAAGGAGAAGGCCTACCCCTTGATGAAAGGGGCAGCCCAATTTATGTTGCAATGGCTGATTGCGGATCTCGGAAATAAATATCTCGTCACCAATCCGTCCACTTCACCTGAAAATACAATTAAAATAGCAGGTAAGGAATATCAATTGACCATGGCCTCTACCATGGACATGGCGATCATTCGGGAGCTTTTCACAGCTGTTATTCACTCCTGTGCTATACTGAACGTTGATCCTGAATTTAAATCAGCACTAGAACAAGCGAAGGAGAAGCTTTATCCCTATCAGGTGGGGCAATATGGACAATTGCAGGAATGGTTTAAAGATTGGGATGATCCAAAGGACCAGCATCGGCATATTTCCCACCTATTTGGATTATACCCGGGCAATCAGATCAGCCTTGCAGAAAACAAGGCTTTGGCTGCGGCCTCCAAGCGTTCATTGCTTTTAAGGGGCGATGTGAGTACCGGCTGGTCGATGGCCTGGAAGACAAATTGGTGGGCGAGGCTTCAGGATGGAAATCATGCCTATAAAATCCTCAAGGATGCCTTAAATTTTATTGATCCCAAATTGGACCGTGCGCAGATGAGCGGTGGCGGAGCCTATCCGAATCTATTTGATGCACATCCACCTTTTCAAATAGATGGGAATTTTGGTGCTACGGCGGGAATGACTGAAATGTTGCTGCAGAGTCATGATGGAGCCGTCCACTTGTTACCGGCCCTACCTGATGAATGGTCTGCTGGGACGATAAAAGGAATTAAGGCCAGGGGAAACTTTACCGTAGATATTGCCTGGAAAAATAACGTATTGACCGAAGCAATGATCGTGTCCAATATTGGTGGTGTTTGTCGTTTGCGTACACCTTTACCCGTTAAAGTTGTCGGTGTCGAATCAAATCCGGCAGCTGTCACAGACAATGCGCTATTATATAAACCGGAACAACTTCCGTATACGGTAGCGGATTCTTCCAAACTGCCCCTTTTAGCTGGTCCAAAAACGTTTGAAGTTCAATTTGAGACCATAAAAGGTAAACGGTACCGTATTGTTCCGCTATAAATCAAAATCCAGGAAAAATGAAATTTACATCAATTGTTCGCGTCATGGGCTGTCTCCTTGGGATCGCAATTTTCCCTTTATTCTTGAGGGCAAAAATGAAGGAAGGTGTTTTTGAGCAGGAGATCATCCAGACGCTGCGCCCTGTTATCCTAAAGCAGTCCAAGTGGGCGATGAAGCAGAAGCCAGTGACTGTGACAGCTTATAAGGCAGTTCGGAGTGCCGGGGGTATTCATGATTTTTATTCTGAAGGTGATTATTGGTGGCCCGATCCCAAAGATCCCGCTGCGCCCTATATTCAACGGGATGGGATGACTAGTCCGGCCAATTTCGTTGAACATCGTAAAGCGATGATCCGCTTCAGCCGAATTGTGGGGGCACTGGCTTCAGCCTATCGTTTGAATCCGGATAAAAAATACGTACAGCAGGCCCTTCGCCATTTAAAGGCTTGGTTCGTGGATGCAGAAACGATGATGAATCCGAATCTTCTTTATGCTCAGGCTATACAAGGGCGTTTTACAGGGCGAGGAATAGGCATTATTGATACCATTCATCTGATGGAAGTTGCACAGGGCGTAAAGATATTTGAAAACGACCCCAATTTTCCACAGGCTGCTAAGGATGCCATACATCGCTGGTTTGCAACCTATTTACGCTGGCTTACAACGCATCAATATGGAATCGATGAAATGAATGCTGCCAATAACCATGGTACCTGTTGGGTGATGCAGGTCGCTGCATTTTCGAGTTTGGTGCAAGACACGGTATTACTCAACAGATGTGCAGATCGCTATGCGCACGTGTTATTGCCGAATCAAATGGAGTCTAATGGCAGTTTTCCGAGAGAATTGCAGCGGACAAAACCTTATGGATACGCGTTGTTTAATCTGGATGCGATGACCATGATCTGCCAGATTTTGTCCAAGACCAACACCTCCCTTTGGCAGTATACATTGTCAGATGGGCGGACAATAAAAACGGGTGTTGATTTTATGGTCCCTTATATTGCAGATAAAGAAAAATGGCCGTATCCGAAAGATGTCATGTATTGGGATCAGTGGCCAATTGCGCATCCGGCACTCGTATTTTCGGCAGAAGCTTACCAGAATAAAGACTATCTGCAGCTTTGGAAAAAGCTTGATCATGCACCTGAACAAGAAGAGGTTGTTCGAAATTTGCCCATTCGCAACCCGATTATATGGCTTTGATTTTCCTGGCTCTTTATAAAATAACTTAACCATTTCACCTTAAAAACCTACAGATAACATGAATGTTAATGCGACGTCTTTGCGAAGATATACCCTCTTTTTGCGCTTTCGAAATTTAAAAAGGCCATCCATTGCCAAAGCACTATTTTTGACGGGAATTCTGTGCGCTTTTCAACACGTTGAGGCACAGAGTACCAGGCAGCTGCAAAAAGCGTGGGGCCTTGCAGATCAACAAGCTCAACTACTTTATAAAGAATTGCAGCTCTTGAAAAAAAGGGATTCATCCTTGGTTTCGCCACGTACGCTTTCCACAGATAACGAACTGGTTGCTGTGAAAAGGGGGGACTGGACCAGTGGTTTTTTTCCTGGCGTCCTATGGTTTCTCTACGAAAAGTCGGGAAAACAACAATGGAAGGATCTCGCTTCGGAAACAACAAGGTCGATCGAGGCGGAGCAATTTAATGGTAAGACCCATGATATGGGCTTTAAGATCTACTGTAGCGTTGGAAATGGTTATCGCTTAACTGCAGATCCACAGTACCGGGAGGTGCTTGTACAGGCAGCCAAAACGCTGGCAACCCGCTTCAATCCAACAGTCGGTTGTATACGTTCGTGGGACCACAATAGCCACCGCTGGGACTTTCCGGTTATCATTGATAACATGCTCAATCTAGAATTGCTGTTTGAAGCAACCAAACTCACTGGAGACTCTACTTATTATCAGATCGCGGTGAGCCACGCCAACACAACGCTAAAAAATCATTTTAGACCGGATTACAGCACTTATCATGTGATAGACTACAACCCGAAAACAGGAGCTGTGCAGCATAAAAACACCCATCAGGGCTTAAGTGACGAATCGACCTGGTCGCGGGGTGAGGCCTGGGCACTCTATGGATATACGATGTGTTACAGAGAAACCGGCGATCCGAAATATCTGCAGCAAGCCGAAAAAGTTGCGCATTGGCTGTTTACACATCCTAATATGCCGAAAGACTTGATCCCTTATTGGGATTTCGATGCACCTCATATACCAAATGAACCACGGGACGTGTCGGCAGCGACAGTCATTGCATCGGGGCTGTTGGAATTAAGCACGTATAGCAACCAAGGGAAAGATTATCGTGCAAAAGCACAGACCATATTGGCTAACTTGATAGACCATTACATGTCGCCACCAAATAAAAATCGCGGTTTTATATTATTACACAGTACGGGATCGAAACCTTCCAATACCGAAGTGGATAAACCTTTGAGTTACGCCGATTATTATTTCTTGGAAGCACTGCATCGACAAGAAGAGCTGCAGTCCGGAAAAGTGCAATCGGATCTGGTCCGGAAAAATCCAGCGGGACAATTGATCTATTTTCCGGATGCACAAGGAAACGTCATCCCCGACTTTAGCCATGTGGGCTATCATCAAGGTGATCAAAAGCTGCCCAATGTTCCTGTCGTGGTTACGGTAAAACCCAGCGTAAATGGCGATGATCAGCAAATTATACAGCAGGCTATCGATGCCGTAGCAGCAAAACCACCTGATAAAAACGGTTATAGAGGTGCTGTTTTGTTAAAAAAAGGCCTGTACACTATACCTGGGAGTTTGGAAATTCATGCCAGCGGTGTCGTGTTGAGAGGTGAGGGGGATGCTGAAGGACAAACCCTGCTTAAAGCAGCAGGCCAGCACCAACGGAGCTTATTGAAAGTTTCTGGTACGGGTAATTATACAGTGGACCAGGCTAGACAACAGTTTGTTAAGCCTGGCTATGGACCTGTAGGGGCTAACTATGTTCTGGTCGATCGTCCGAAGGAATGGAGAGTGGGCGAGCAGGTCCTCCTCTCGTATGAAATGAACGATGCCTGGATTGAAGCGCTTCGAATGAACCAGATTGAAAAAAGAGAAGGGACGAAACAGTGGACAGCGCGGGAATACAAGCTAAATTTTGAACGTACTATTTTAGCCATTCGAGGTGACTCTGTATTTTTTGATAATCCCCTGGTGATGGCGATTGATCCGAGGTACGCAAAAGTGGCCGTCATTCCCTACACCTTCGACGGGCGTATAAGTGAAGTTGGGATCGAAAATATACGGTTCGAGTCTGATTTTGTAAGTGATACGGACGAAAATCACGGCTGGATTGCAATTGATATGGATAAAATAACGAATGGTTGGGTGCGCAATATCACCGCGCGTTATTTTGGCTATGCGGCGGTGAGTCTTGGTGCTTTTGCCAAACAGATTACAGTAATGAAGTCGCGGTGTCTGGATGGAAAATCTCAAATTACAGGCGGGCGGAGGTATTCGTTCAATAATGACGGTCAGCTTAATTTATTTAAAGAACTTTATACGACGGAAGGTCGTCATGATTACGTAACAGGGGCCAGGACCCTCGGTCCGAACGTTTTTAGCCTTTCTAGCGCGGAACGAACACATGCGGATATTGGTCCACATCATCGATGGGCTGTTGGAACCTTATACGATCAAATCGTAACGGATGGTGAAATTAATGTGCAGGATCGGGGTAATTGGGGGAGTGGACACGGTTGGGCTGGGGTGACACAAGTCTTATGGAATTGTACGGTCAAAAGTGCTGCAGTACAACAGCCCTGGACTTCTGGGCAAAATTTTGCCATAGGCGTAAAGGGAGAGAAAGTAGCTGGAAGATTGAAAAATAGAAACGCTGGTTATTGGGAAAATCAAAACCGGATAATGTCGATCGGCTCGCTTTATGAGCAACAATTAAAAGATCGATTAAAGTGATTCTTGTTCGTGTTTATTCAATGGAATGATTATTTTTATCATCTATTTCAATTATATACCTTATGATGCCACTACGTGTTTTTGTGCGCTGTTTTTGCTGTGCTTTAGCGTTAATTTCTGTTTTGCATGCGCAGGAAAAAAACTATCGTTTTTTACACTTGGATGTCAATGAAGGTTTGTCTCAGGGCAGCGTTTTCGCTATTGCTCAAGATTATTTGGGTTTTATGTGGATCGGTACCCGTGATGGCTTAAATAAGTACGACGCCAGAAAGTTTACGATTTACCGCAGCAATCCACAAGATAGCCTTTCCTTAGAGCACAACTTTATTCAAGCGATTACGGAAGATAACAAAAGGCGGCTTTGGATAGGGACAATGACAGGACTGAATTTATACAATCGTGCGTCAGACAATTTCATCCGTATACCCTTACCTACTGTGGAGAGTAGCAGTGGAAAAATGGATGTCAACGTTCATCAGATTTTTCAGGATTCCAAGGGCAAGATTTGGATTGCGACAAATATAGGCTTGTATAAGATTAAAGAGGGCCGGCATCTCGAAGCGGAATTGGTCTTCAATGAGATTACCGTTGAAAGAAGCCAGGGAAAAGAATACTATCGTAATTTTCGAACCGTGTATGAGGATCGCAGAAAGCGATTGTGGTTTTGTACTGATGATGCCATTGTACTCATGCAGGCCGCATCGAAAGATGGAAATAGTTTAAAGGTTCTACGGACTTACTTCAAAGAGAAATCAGTAGATAATAAAGTTAATCAACGGTTTCAGGCCGTATTGGAGGTTAGTCCAGGTGTATTCTGGGTAGGCACGAAATATAATGGGATTCGGATTATCAATGAGCATACAGGCGAAATATCCTCGTTAACTGAAGCGGGCAATCATACAGGTTTGGCCAGTCAAGATGTACGGTCCTTAAAAAAAACAGTTGATGGAAAGATTTGGATCGGAACATTCAATGGCCTATATGTTTATCAAAATGGAAAACTGCTTTTTATTCAGGCAGACGATGGAAATCCCAATAGCTTAAGCAATAATTCCATTCGTCCTATATTTCAGGATAAGAGGGGATCTATTTGGATCGGAACCTATTTTGGAGGGGTCAATATCTATGACAAGGATATTCCCAATTTTCAGAATTTTACCCATCAAGCTAAACGCAATAGCTTAAGTTACAATGTGGTGAGCGCTTTTGTTGAAAATGGAATGGGAGAACTTGTAATCGGAACTGAGGGTGGAGGATTGAATTATTTTAATCGGCGTACGAATTCGTTTTTTAGTGAACGTCACGATAAAAATAACCTGAATGGCCTAAGTCATAACAATGTGAAGTCCATCTGTCTAGATAAGGGAGGGAACTTATGGGTAGGTACCTATGACGGTGGATTGAATTTAAGACGAAAGGGGCAACAAGGCTATGAACATTTTCGTTTCGATCCCAATGTAAGTAATGGCCTGGCAAACAATAATGTCTATGCAATCTTAGAGGATCGCAATGGCGATATTTGGATTGGCACGTTCGGTGGCGGACTACAGGTGCTTCGTAAAAACCAGAAAGTGGGATCTTTCCAGACATTTGATGTTGCAGGAAAGCAATTGAGCTCCAATATGGTGCGCGCTTTGCTAGAGGATTCAAAAGGTAATCTATGGATCGGTACTTCCAATGGGTTAAATCTAAAACTAGCCGGTACCGATAAATTTGTTTCCTTTCTAAATGACAAGAAAGATTCTCTTTCAATTAGCGGAAATGATATTGTGAGTATCCATGAAGATCGAAAAGGACAGATTTGGATCGGTACCTATATGGGCGGGCTCAATCGCTATCTTCCGGAGAAGAAAGCGTTCAAAAGGTTCAATGAACGAAATGGATTGCCGATCAACAATGTTTTTGCGATGTTGAGCGATCTGAAAAACAAATTGTGGTTGAGTACAAATACAGGGATTTCTTGTTTCGACCCCCTATCGGGTCATGTACGCACCTATACGAAGACCGATGGTCTTCCTGGCAACGAATATATTCAAAATGCAGCAGCAATGTTGCGGGACGGAAAACTTGCCTTTGGAAGTTTCTCCGGCTTCACCCTATTTAATCCGGATAGTTTAAGTGTCAATAATTATATTCCCCCCATTCAGTTTACAGAGCTGAAATTATTCAATAAAACAGTTCTCCCAGGTATTGATGCTGTTATTCCCAAAGATATATCCATGATGGATGAATTGATACTTGATCACAATCAAAATGTTTTTAGTCTCGAATTCAGTGTGTTGAATTATGTCCATCCGGAGAAAAATCAATACGCGTATTATCTGAAAGGTTTTGATCAAGACTGGAATTATGTGAGCAATCCCGTGGCTACGTATACCAATTTAGACCCTGGTACCTACGAGCTTTGGGTAAAGGGGGCCAACAACGATGGGGTATGGAACGAAAAGGCAACGGTTTTGAAGATTAAAGTGCTGCCAGCACCCTGGAAGACATGGTGGGCCTATAGCGGCTATTTTCTTCTTTTTGCTGCGGCCGGTTTTTTGGTTATCCGATTTTTCCACGGCCGGAATAAATTGAAACAGGACCTTTTGATTCGGCAAATAGATTCGGAAAAACAGGAGGAGCTCCATGAAGCAAAACTGAATTTCTTTACCAATATCTCCCATGAATTCCGTACGCCATTGTCATTAATTATCGGGCCGTTAAATCAATTAAAAGGCGACCGATCGCTTTCAGCGTATGCACAGGAGCACCTTGGTTATGCGACGAGAAATGCCGATCGGTTGATGAATCTGGTCAATCAGCTGCTTGATTTCAGAAAACATGAAGGCGGAAAGATGAAATTGTTTTGCCAAAAGGTTCATCTTGCTACGTATTTGGAAAACATTCGCCAGAATTTTCACTTTATTGCCGAAAAAAATAATATTCAGTTTTTTCTGGATAATAAGGTAAGTCCTAATTACGTTGCAGGTTTCGATCCGGAACAATTTGAAAAAGTCCTTGTCAATTTGATTTATAATGCGTTTAAATTTACGGATAAGGGGGGTAAAATAAAGATACAGGTTGAGCTAGAAGTGGAAGGTGAGTTGGAGAAATTGCTTGTTTCCGTTTGGGATTCCGGGCGTGGAATCCCACCCAAAGATATTCCTTTTGTATTTGAACAATTTTATCAGGCCAATACAAAAGGCTTGTCGGCTACCAACGGTGGAATAGGTTTGGCACTTTGCCGTTCCATTGTCCAGTTGCACGGCGGGAAACTCACTGTTGAAAGCAATATGGTACAGGAAACGACAGACTACAATACGGTATTTCGGATCAGCCTGCCCCAGAGCGCTGTCGTCATCGAAGAGCTACCGGTCTTAACGGATACTCCAGGGATGATATGCGCTGACCCAGCAGAT
The DNA here is from genome assembly GCF_002377215.1 of Sphingobacterium sp. UBA3519. NCBI lineage: Bacteria > Pseudomonadati > Bacteroidota > Sphingobacteriia > Sphingobacteriales > Sphingobacteriaceae > Sphingobacterium > Sphingobacterium sp. UBA3519. The sequence goes on along the minus strand of NZ_DFPI01000025.1, from coordinate 163,616 downwards.
GCCGGTATGCCCTATGTGGATACTACAAAAACAGCAATTGAGCGTCCTGCGGCGGAGGAAGATAAACCCATCATACTTGTTGCCGAGGACAATGTGGAGCTACGTTGTTTTCTATGTGAAAATTTACGAAAAAAATATATTGTTTTGGAAGCCAACGATGGTATTGAGGCCCTGGAATTGGTGCAAACAAAACAGCCCGATATTATCATTTCGGATGTAACGATGCCCAACTGTGACGGAATCACACTTTTGCAGCAGATTAAAAATGATAGCAGTTCAAATCATATTCCGGTGATTCTTTTGACAGCCCGCACAGCTGATCCTTATATCACAGAGGCATTTGAAATCGGTACAGATGATTACATTACCAAGCCCTTCAGTATGCCGCACCTCATTCAGAAAATTTCTAACATCTTACAGACGCGGAAAAGGTTGGAGGAAAAATTTGTACAGCATTATCTTCTTGGAGCGCAGGGAACAGATCTGCCCGAAAGAACTCGTTTCTTGGATCAAGTGTTGAAGATTGTTGAAGAAAATCTGGGCTGCGAAGATTTTGGCGTGCTTGATCTTACAAAAGCCATCGGTGTGAGCCGCTCTGTTTTGTACCGCAAGATTAAGCAGCAAACGGGACTGAATCTGGTTGAATTTATTAATATGGTCCGTCTCAAGAAAGCAGCCTATATTTTGGTGAACGATACAGGTTTGAGTATCAGCGAGGTGGCTTATCAGGTCGGGTTCAATGATCCAAAGTATTTTAGCAAATCATTTAAGAAATTCTATAAGGAGAGTCCACGTACCTATGTTGAAAAATTCGGTGTAAAGGAAAGTAGCAATTTAGAAAAATAAGCAAGGGTTTTCGTGATTTGGTCAGCAGCAGCGAGGACAGCAGACTGAATTTTTTTTCGGTCAAAAAAAAAGGTTTTCAAACGGGGAGAATGAAAACCTTAAATAACCAATTATAAACCTAAATTATGATGCAACAAATATAGTTGTTTTTAATACTATTTTAAAAATAATTCAACTTTTAAGTATAGTTTTGTAGCTGTCCAGCTACAGGTTAATATTGCCCTGTCGCTGAAAGAACCTGCCCATAGCTTATACGCTTTTGACCAACTTATGAATAACGTATAAAGTGGTCAATCCCAACAGCGCAAATATGCCATAACCTAATCCAATCTGAAACTGCGAAGAAGGGTTTACCAAGCTTACCGTGATGTAACTGAGTGAAGAGGTCAGCAGGTAGGTAATTCCGCCAACCAATCCGCCGGCGATACCTGCCGACAATGGAAACCTCCCTAAACAGTAGCTGAAATAATTGTTAAAAATAAATCCTGCTGTACAATGTACAGCAAATGCGAAAAATGTCAATGTATAGAGATTTGACAGGTAAGGTGAAACCAAGAGCATACATACAATCAGGCTGATCTGAATGAAGTTGGCGATTCTCAACTTCGGAACCAAGGCTCTTTTAATAAGGGCTTTACCAATAAAACCACCACACATCCAAGCTAAGCCCATAATTAGCGAGGTATAACCGGTTGTGATTGCGCTATAGCCCAGCTGGTGTTCAATAAAAAAGGGACCGCTGAGGTTGTAGAACATGACAAGACCGTAGGATATACCGCACATGACTATACCGAAGGTAAAATCATTGCTTTTAAGCATCATTTTAAATTCGCCAATCAGGTAGTTGATATGGAGAGGTTTCTTCTGTTTGATTGTTTCGCCAGAAAAGATCAGTTCAAGGATGAAAAGTACAGCACTGTAAACGGCCAGAACCATAAAGTTAGAACGCCAACCAAATTGTGTCTGAAGGTAGCCGCCAATAAAAGGAGCGACAATCGGACCGATCGACCAGACGATGGTCATAATGCTGAGGTAGTGCTTGCGCTGTTCACCTTCGTAGACATCCACAAAATAGGCTCTTTTTGAGATGACCACGAATGCCGATAAGATGCCCTGTAGAATACGCATCAGGTAAATAACCCAAATATCTTGCGTGCTTGCTGTAATCCAGAAACTGACAATGAAAAGGAAAAGTGATATCAGGTTGATGCGATATCTTCCCCAAGCGTCAACCAACGCTCCTGTAAAGAACTGAGCAACACCATAGCTGATTAGAAAAAGCGAAAGGGTTAGCTGGATTTTGCTTTCATTCAAGCCAAGCTCCTGAGCCATTTGTGGCATCGACGGAAGATAAATATCGGTCGCAAGTCCCGTAATCGGAACAAGTGCAAATGCTAGTATCGTCGGGATAAAAGATTGCTGTGGTTTAGTGTTTTTTTCCATCCTGTAATTTTTTAAATTTCGCGTCTCTATGGACGTTCATGCAGCCAGCCACTTTTTTCTCTTTGACCTGCTAAATATGATGTGGACAAAAGTAGCTTCATTGCCTGTTTCGAAAGATATAGAATTCAAACAAATTATTGTGAAAATCAAACAGGCCTGTTGCGAAAAGCTAAAGGCGGTATGCCCGCATGTTTTTTGAAATAATTACTGAAGTTTGCGGGTTCCTCAAAACCCAGGGCATAAGCGATTTCATTGATATTCCAGCTGCTATGTTGGAGGAGGGCTTTTGCTTCCTGTGTGATGCGTAGTGCGATGAGTTCTTGTGTGGTTTTTCCTGTATTTTGTTTCAAAGCCCTGTTTAGCGAATTGACATGGATATTGAGCTGCTGTGCATAATCCGTTGCATTTTTAAAACGAAGCAAATTTTCGGTGTCAATCGGAAATTGGCGTTCCAGTAGCTCTAAGAAAAGATGGGAAATACGCTGATTGGCGTTTTGGTAAGGTGATATTCCCTCATTTGGCGCTAGTTTTAATGTTTCTAAAACGAGTAACTGCAACTGATTCCGGATAATTTCATATTTGAACGAAAAATCAGATAGCAGTTCCGCATTGATGCGCTGAAAAATGTGATCGAAAAGATCGACCTGTTCGTCCGTTAAGAAATAGACGGGGCTACCACTCGGATTGAAAAAATGGCTTTCGAGGATGTTGTGGTTGTAATGTTTGTCCTCCTGAATGAATTTTTGTGTAAAAAGACAGAACCATCCTTTTTGATCGGGATTGTCTGTTTCCCAAGAGTAGGGAACAAGCGGACTTGAAAATACAAGCGCTGGACGGTCAATAGGGATCCATTGATCGCCATAATGCAGTTGACCCTCGCCGATCATAAGGGATATTTTGAAATAATCTTTTCTATTGTACGGTGATTTTAAGGGACAATGCTCACGTGAAAATACGTTAAAATGAGAAATTTGTTCGGGCGAGGAGCCTATTGGGTAATTGGATTCTCGAAATACCCGTTGATAGAAATCAATTATATTTTCAGAAGTTGTCATGACGCAAAGTTATAAAAATCAAACCTTTTGTTGTGCGCGATATTCCTCCCGGTCAGTCATTGATTGGTAAAATATGAACTGGAGCAAAAAGGAAGGTCCCATCACCTCGTTAGCTATGACTAGCCCGGGTGATGAGACCTTTGAGAGGGAACCGATTATTATAAAAGGAAGCGACTATTGGGATCTAGATTTAAGAAACTCCTTGACAAATTCATCGTCGTTTAAGTCAGGGTAGTCTTTATATACACGATCAATTTCTTCTTGCTGTCCGATGGAAAGGTTTTCGTCGGGGTTCAGACACCAGATACCTTTCATCAAACCTTGTCTACGGAGCACCTCATGTAAGCCTGGTATACAGCCATGGAATGCATTTGCTGAGTCAAAAAATGCGGCATTACTGTCTGTGACAGCAATCGCTTTGCTTAGGAGATGGCTCGCATGGAGGTTATTGGGGTTCTGTTTGTATGATTTTATTTCCCGAAGGAGCTCAACGGCCTTTGCCGTCCAAACGGCCCAATGACCTAGTAAACCACCTTTAAATTCTATGGAGACGTTTTCTCCAGCTACGGGGAAATTATACACGCTCATCAGATCGTTGACAATATTGTCATCATTGCCCGTGTACATGGCAATTTGATCTCGCCGGCTGGAGTTTGCTATAGCACGCATGACGTCTAATGTCTGGTAGCGGTTGAAGGAGGCGCACTTGATCGCGACGACGTTGTCGATTTCGGCAAACTGCTGCCAAAAGGAATAAGAGAAAATACGGCCACCAACGGCGGGTTGAAGATAGAACCCAAAAACAGGAATAATAGCTGCTATTGCCCGGACTCGATCTAATATTGCATTTTCAGTCCAGCTTTGAAGTCCACCCATACTCAAAAGTCCGATATCATAACCGTATTGAAGTGCAGTTGTTGCCTCCTGTACCGCTTGTTCTGTGGCGCCGCAGATGCCCGCAATTTTGATAAATGGTCGTTGGAGCTCAGCTTTATCGACTTCTTCGCTAGCCCATCTCAACACGGTTTCAAAAAGATTGATCTCAGGGTCCCGGATTTCAAACTGGGTTGAATGTACAGCGACAGCAATTCCGCCCGCTCCACTGGCTATGTAATACTGGGTCAGGAGTCGTTGATGTGCTTCGTCAATGCTGCGGTCCTCATTGAGGGCGAGGGGGTGCGCCGGAATGACCGTCCCTTCCCAAAGCAACTGTTGTAATTTGTTGTCTAAAGTTTTCATTAGAATTTTCCTTTTCGTTCTTGAAAGTGCGTGTCTTTGTTCCATAGTTCGCCACCTTGGATCAACCATTTGGCTGTAATGTCTATCGCTTCCCGTATGGTTGTCTTCGGGTAGCCAAATAAACGATGGCATTCGGAAGCGTTGTTTAGTAAAGCAGTTCCGGCGGGCTCATTCACAAAGATGGGCCTAGTGTTGAAATGCTCAGCAAAGCGCTCTGCGATCCATCGTGTAGAAAGGATTTCGGGCCCCGTGACATTCAGTATTTTGGCCGGAGACTGACAGTGCAATAATGATCTTAAGGCAATTTCGTTGGCATCTCCCTGCCAGATGACATTGACATTTTCGGTTGTCAAATCTATTGGGAGCTGCCCTTTGACCGATTTTGCAATTTCTACGAGGACACCATAGCGAAAATCCACCGCATAATTCAATCTGTAGATCAGGGTAGGTGTACCATTTTTCTTCGAAAAATACTCGAATATGCGCTCTCTACCCAAGCAGGATTGTGCGTATTCACCGACAGGCTCAGGAGTTCTTTCCTCGGAAACGCCGCCATTGCTTATCGGCACAAAGGGCAGTACGTTACCCGAAGAAAAAGCAACAATGTTGGAGTCTCGAAAATGAGAAGCTACCATTCCGGGAAGATAGGTGTTCATTGCCCAGGTGAAATCTTCATTTCCTGTGGTGCCGAACTTATGTCCTGCGAGGTAAATGACATTCGGAACCTGCGGAATCTTTTTGAGTTCTTCCTCATTCAGCAGGTCGCAGGCGATGGTCTCTATGCCTAGATCTTCCAGTTCCTGTTGGAGTTCCTTGGTTGAAAAACGCGAAACACCAATGACCTTTTTGTCTATTCCTGCAGCTTGAATAGCCCTCATGGCTAGTTTTGCCATGCTTGGCCCCATTTTTCCGCCAATACCTAGGAAAAGGATATCACCTTGTATCTTTTTTATATCTTCAATTAGATCTAATGATGGTGCAAGTATTTGCTGTTCCAATTCCGCTAAATTGTTATGGTCCATGTCTGAATTATTTGATTAAATTATAGAAATTACTAAAAGCAAGAAAAACGAGTAAGAGAAGTCCGAGGATTGCCCATAATCTTGTTAGTGGGCTGTTTCTGAGCGCACCCATAATTTCTTTGTCGTTTGCGATCAGAAAGAGGATAATGCCAATAAAGGGAACAAGAAAAATGGTGATGCTTTGGGCAAAAACAATAAGCTCCAAGGGGAGATTTCCGAAGATCAGTGCGATGGCAGACCCAAAAATCATGACCAAAGAAATAAAGAGTTTCACTTTGGGGTGATTGAGATTGTTGCCGAAGCCAAAGGTATCGCCCAGTAATGAACCGCCTAATACAGCATTGCCGATCAAGGAAGAAAAGGAGGCGCCGAAAAGACCGATAAAAAAGAGGTGTGAGGCGTAGCTTCCCAAAAGCGGTTCCAATGCACGGCCCATCTCAGCGGCAGAACTTAATCTGATGCCTTGCGGATGAAGGGTATTTGCAGCGCAGACCATCACGGCAGCACTCATGATCCCGAGTATAATGATGCCGATTCTGCTCCCGACTATCTGCCGTTCCGAAGTCTGCTTGTTGGACGACAGTTTTCTTCTTGACTGCACAAGATAACTTTGATAAAAGGCTCCCACGATCGAAAAGCAAGACGCTGTGAAAGCAATAATTAAACCCATTGATAAAGGCGGGAGGCTTGGAATAAAACCTAAGAAAAAGTCCTGTGCAGACGTCTTTGTCATTATGGCTGTGGATAAAAAAGCAAATAGCATAAGGATAATAAGTGCTAGCATCAGTTTTTCCAGTAGCGCATAGAAAGACTTGAAGAACAACAGTAAAATGCCGATGACATTAAAAACGATGATCCATATTTTGGGGTTTGTCCCCGTTGCTTCCGAAACAGAAATGGAGACCCCTGTGGCATTTCCGGATTGAAAACAGGTTGCGACAAGGAAGATTCCGAGGCCAATGATGATGGCGGTTGTTTTACCAAATTTCTGGCGAATCAAGGTAAGTAAAGATTCGTCTCTCGCAATGCCGATACGTGCCGCCATATTGGTGAAAACCATCATAAAAAAGATCGCGACGACGACAACCCATAATAGGGCGAAGCCATAATCTGCACCCATTTTTGATGTGATGGTCATTTTGCTGGGCCCGAAAACCAGGGCGGCGGTAATGATGCCGGGACCTAAGATGGATAGCCAATTTTTAAACAAAGAGGGTTTTGGCTCGAGGTTGTTTTCCATGAGATTTATCGTAATGAGGTTAAATGCTGTTGGTTGATTTTAGGTGCAGAATTTCCAAAGTGTGTACGGATATAATTGGTAATTTCAATGACCTCTTCATTTTTCAGGAATGAAAAAGATGGCATTGCGCTCTCGTAGTTGACCTTGGCTATTGTTTTGTCTTTCAGTCCGTGGAGGATAACCCGCAATAAAGGTGTTGGGTCGCCTTTGACAAGAGATGAATTGGCTAATGGGGGGAAGGTGTTTGTAAGTCCCTTTCCATCTGCTTTATGACAAGATGCACAATACGCTTCGTATAAGGCTTGACCACTTTTGGTCGGGGAGCTGACGGCGTTGGCTGCAACGGGCTTAATCATTGGCGCAACGGCTTTATCGGTAATGAGGAGTCGGTAGATCACGTCGTCATCGGGTTTTGGAAACCCCTTTTGTGGATTCCAGTCCCGGTTGCTTGAACAGAAATAAATGTCCCCATTGGGTAAGGTCAATACGGATCTTAGCCGGCCAAGTTGATCTTTGAATAGGATCTTCTCATCGACGATCTGCTGCCCATCGGCAGATAATTTTAGGATACGTAGAGACTGATTTTTTAACGTCGCAAGCAATAAGCTATGTTGCCATTCAGGGATAACGTTGGAACCGTAATAGGCCATACCAGATGGTGCAACGACTGGAGTCCACGATTTAATAGGTTCCTGTCTTGGCGAGCTTTTGGCGATAGCTTTTTCCTTTTCCGTGTCAATCATGCCTTCGATCTGTGGCCAGCCATAATTTTTTAGCGGTTGGATCAGGTTGATTTCATCTTCGATGGCATCGCCATGTTCGGAGGTGTAAATTAAGCCTTTTGCATCATGGGTAAGTCCTTGCATGTTTCGAAATCCCCAGGCATATACATAGCTGTTTTTAATTGGATTGTCTTTGGGGATGCTCCCGTCGAGATTGAGGCGTAAGATCTTGCCATTTAAGGAGGTGCTGTCTTGTGCGAAGGTATCACTTGCGGCATCACCTGTCGCCCAGTACACTTTTTTGTCCGTCGAAACAATAACTCGGGAGCCGTTGTGTCCGGTGTTTCCAGGGATCTGTAAAAGCAATTTTGGGTTTGACAACTTGCCGGCCGTATTATAATCGTAGCGATATAGGTTGGAGAAAATGAGGCTGTTCTTTTTACTGGTGTAAGAAAGGTAAAGATAAGCTTGCTGCTGTTCCGGCTGATAGAGCGCCATTCCCAAGAGTCCCAGGGTGCGCTGATGGTATACGTCGGTCAGGCTGTCCACCAAAGTAACAACTTTTGTTTTTGTATCCAGTCTTCGTATACTTCCTCCGATTTCAGAAAACAGAATTGCGTTATTGACCCGGTCATATTGTAAATCCCAGGGCACATGGAGTTTTGTAGCTTCTTTGGTTAGCGATAGTATGCTGTGCTCCAGTTGGATGTTATTTATGGGTTTACGTTCTCTTTCTGTCTCGGAAGAACAGGAAGAAAGCAGCGGGATCAGCGATACAAGCCAAATATAGGTGTGTTTTTTCATATAGGATCTACGGTTATTCCTTTGATTTATGTGGTTAGTCAAATGTAGTTGAATAAAAATAAATATACAAAAAATAAGTTAAATTGTATACAAAAATATTTTATTGGCCTAAGGTAAATACGATTTAGTTTATAATCTGGTGGGCAAAAATGTGGTATTATAGATTTGTCACGAACTTGTTAGCAGGGCTATTTTTGTAAAAAAGTGAAAAAAATATTGAATTGTATACAAAAAATATATATTATTGTATTCACTATGATAAAGTAAAGAAGAGGAATTGCGATCGCATAGGGGTCGAAAATTATTTTTCTTAAAAAATACCAATAAACTAAAGAGCTTATAAATCATTTATTTAACCACTTTAACCTGAGTATTCATGATACTAAAGCAGATTAAAATCCGGGATGTAATAAACAGGAGTTGCCTGTTGGTAGGGCTACCTTTTATTTCGATGGCTGCATTGGCAAATGTACCTTCTTCCCCTAATAATGGAAAGATTCCGATCTCGGATGTTCTAAATCCTTCGCCGGGTTTAGCTAAATTTCAGCAGCAGCTTGTCGGGCAGGTGCTGGACGCCAAAGGGCAGCCACTGTCCGGTGTGGAAGTGCGTAACCTTAAAAATGCAACTGTTACCGTTACGGATCAAGAAGGCCGTTTTAAATTAACGGGTTCGGTTTCAGATCAGATTCAATTTCGGTTAATCGGTTTTAATACAAAAGTGGTGTCGGGGAAAGACGTGCAGGCTTTGGTGCTTGATGCGAGCGAAAATGCGCTGGATGAAGTGGTTGTGGTGGGGTATGGTAAGCAGAAAAAAGGCAACTTGACTGGTGCTGTGGCCAGTGTCAATTTTGACCAATCTACTTCAAGCCGGGGGCTTTCCAATGCCTCGCAGGCCTTACAGGGTGTTATTCCTGGTTTGGCCGTAAGTCAAAACTCAGGGATGGCCGGAAATAATGCAGCGGATCTTTTGATCCGGGGCTTGGGGACGGTCAATAGTGCTGGACCGCTGATCGTGGTCGACGGAATGCCCGATGTCAATATGAACCGTGTGAATGTGAATGATATTGAAAGTGTGACCGTGCTAAAAGATGCTTCTTCCGCTGCTGTATACGGTTCCAGAGCGGCCAACGGGGTTGTATTGATTACGACAAAGTCTGGTAAAAGAAACAGTAGGACGGCTATTTCCTTTAGTGCCAACAAATCGCTGGTGAAACCTACCCGCTCTTTTGATTTTGTCAATAATTATGCAAAAGCAATGACGGCTACGCAAAGGGCCCAGGCTTATAATACCGCTGCATCTGCATTCAATTTTAAAAATGGAACGATCGACGAATGGTTGGCTTTAAGTATGATCGACCCGAGATTGTATCCAAGTACCGATTGGTGGGATGTTATTCTTCGCAATGGTCAAAGTGGGAATTATAATGTTTCCATTAATGGGGGGACTGAAAATAACAATTACTATTTGTCTGTGGGTATGCTGGATGAGAAGGGGATACAGATCAATAATGATTTTAAACGTTATAATGCTGCATTTAACTTCGAAACAAAAGTAACCAATACCATCGGTGCTGGGGTCCGGTTCTCCGGAAATTGGTCCGATTACCGGTATAACTACGAGGATGGTATGACTGCCAACTCAACAAGTGGAATGGATTTGTTTACCTCGCCAGCAGGTATATTGCCTTATGATCCTATGACCGGTTTTTATGGTGGAGCAATGTCTTACAATGAAAGTCCGCAGGCCAATAATATTTATGCGGATTACATGACGCGCAACCAGAACCACATGAATCAAAAGCAGGCTCTGGTGAATGGTTATTTAAACTGGAAGCCGTTCAAAGGGTTTGAGGCTAAAGTGGATTATGCCCTAAATTATGACACGCGTTTTCAATGGAAGGCAGATATGCCGACAAAATTGTATAACATCCGGACAGGATTGTCTATCCGGGATCTTGTGCCAACAAATGATGGGATCTATAATACAGACCGGAACAATTACAAAACACAGCTGAACTTCAAGTTGAGTTATGATCATAAGTTCGGCGCTAATCATGATTTCTCTGCTTTGGCCGTGTATTCCGAAGAATATTGGAACAATCGTGTTTTGGCGGGTAGTCGCTTAGATCGTTTGCATCCTAGTTTACATGAAATCGATGGTGCATCTGAAGATGTACAAAATGTGTCGGGATCATCATCGGCGGAAGGTTTACGTTCTTATATCGGACGATTAAATTATACAGCCTTTGGAAAGTATATGTTTGAAGGGAACTTCCGGGTAGATGGTTCTTCGCGTTTCTTGCCGGGCGATCAATATGGTTTTTTTCCTTCCGCGGCAGTGGGGTGGCGGATCTCAGATGAGGCGTTTATGTCGGCATTTAAGGATAAGATTAGCCTGAGTTCGGCCAAATTTAGAGCTTCTTATGGTTCATTGGGTAATAATAGTGGTGTAGGCTTGTATGAGCAGAAACAATCTTTGGTGTCCAGTCCCTACTATCTGATTGACAATAGTACAGGAACAGGGTCTGTTGTCAAGGGGTTGATCAATAAAAAACTGATCAACTATGACCTTACCTGGGAAAAGACACGTGTGTTTAATTTGGGCTTGGACCTTGGGTTCTTTAAAAATAAACTGACGGCCGAGTTGGATTACTACGAAAGAAAGACGATCGGTATGAACAGACCTTCGGATGTATCGATGCATCTGACGGGTTTATTTGCTGCTCCGCGACGTAATATCGGCGATATGATGAATAAAGGGCTGGAAGCAAATGTGATCTGGAATGATAGAAAAGGTGATGTGGGTTACATGCTGAACTTTAATGTGGGCTACAACAAGAACAAGCTACTGTCTTGGAATGAGCAGTTGCAAAGAGGTTCGGTATTTATTGATATGCCTTATAATTTTATCTATGCTTTCGAATCGTTGGGCATTGCGCAGTCTTGGCAGGATGTCTATAATGCAGTTCCTCAGGGGGCTTCTCCGGGAGATATTTTGTTGAAAGATGTCAATGGTGACGGCAAATTGGATGCGAATGACCGCGTGGCATATCCCGCTTACCAATTGGGTAGGCCAAAGGTAAATTACGGATTTAGAGGTTCTGTTGACTACAAAGGTTTTGATTTCTCTTTCCTGTTGCAGGCTGCTACCGGACGAAAAGAATTTTGGATGAACAAAGCGAATTCAAATTTTTTAGGGACGGCAAATCAGGCGATTACGGAAGATCAGTGGAATAATATGTGGAGCCTGGACAATCGCCATGCCGATTATCCTAAATTGCTTCCAAGTACATTGGGATCAACGAGTCCAAATGCGTACTTGAGTACATTTTGGTTGCAAAACATGTCTTATTTAAGGGTTAAAAATCTGCAGCTTGGCTATACTTTTAAGAAAGAATTATTGATGAAGCTGGGGATCCAGAAGTTACGTGTATTCGGTTCTGTAGATAATTTGGCGGTTTTGACGAGTTTTAAAGGCTTAGATCCGGAGAAAAGTACCTATACCAATGATGCCTATCCGATGACGAAGAGTTTTGTGGTTGGACTGAATGTAGACTTATAATATTTGAACTTATGAAATCGATATATAACATCGTGTTTATTTCTTCTTTGTTGCTTCTTGGTTTATCCGCGTGCCGCAAAGATTTGTTAAATCAAAATCCAACAACAACGCCAAGCTCTGAAACGTTCTGGGTGGACGAAAATGACGCGCTTGCTGCCTTAATGGCGAACTATTCGATATTTAGACCTTGTTTTGATCGTGACTATCATTTTGATGGTCATGGTGATTACCTGAAGGTGTACAATACCGGTGCGGCGCCTATTTCATTAACGGTGAATAGTCCGATGAATTATGGTTCCGGTGCGTCGGCAATGTATAGAGCATTGTATGGATCTATATTCAGTTCCAACTTTGTGATCGAAAATACCAATGCGCGCTTGCTGCCCGTAGCAAAAACTGATGCTGTAAAACAGACCTTGGAAACAATCGTGGCGGAAGCCAAATTGCTGCGTGCCATTGCCTACTTTAGACTGATTTCCTTATGGGGCGATGTACCTTATTTTTATAAATCGGCACCGGCGCCTGCAGAGGCTGATACGGTGCGTAGAATGCCTATTGCGCAGCTGAAAGATTCCATTATGGCTGATTTAAATTACGCTGTGGACAAATTGCCGAATAAGGGGGCTGCAATTGGTCGTGCCGGTAAGCCTGCCGCGTTGGCCTTCCGTGGTAAGTTTCAATTGTACTGGGGTTCGTGGAAGAAAAATGGATGGCCCGAATTGGATGGATTTGTGCAATCTGCTGCCGACGCTAAGTCGGCCTATACGGCGGCAGCTGCGGATTTTAAGCGTGTGATCAATGATTTTGGTATCAAAATGTTTAGGAATGGTGATCCGGGTTCATGGGGTGAATTGGGGAAGGCAGATGTGCTCCCAAATTATTACTACATGTTTATACCTTCTACGGGCAACTTGAGTCAAGATGAGGAAATGGTCATGGTGCTTACCCATGGCGGTGTGGGTACAAAACAGAGTGAGGAATATCAACGTGTGTGGACTGGGCCATTGGTGTCTTTAGGGCAGAACCAAGCTATTCCGCGTTATGAATTGGCCGACCGTTATCAATCTACCATTACGGGAGATTTCTTGCCCAAGATGGTTCAGCTAGATCCAGTGAAAAATCCGGCAGCACGTACAACAGCAAATTCAGCGGTGAACCCTGAGTCGTACCGTAATCGCGATTATCGCATGAAAGCGACTTTGTTGTGGGATTATGAACTGATTATGGGTATGAGCCCTACGGAGACGACAGGTTATATTCCTTTTGTCTACAAAACGTGGGGTGCTGCGGTGACGGTTAACGGTGTCTCTTACAAAACTTCCTTCACCGATAATACCACAAATCTCTCGGGATTACAATCGCGTAAATTTGTGCGCAATTATGGTGGTGTGGCACGTAGTGACGGAAATTACAATTGGCCTTTGATGCGCATTGCAGACGTGTATCTGATGTATGCTGAAGCGACCAATGAGATTGGTGGTCCACAGGCGGATGCGATTGATTTGGTTAATAAGGTCAGGCGCCGTGGTAACTTGCCCGCGCTTGCTGGTGCTAAAACCGCTTCTCGTGATGCTTTTTTTGATGCTATAGAACAGGAAAGGATTGTAGAGTTGTTTGGTGAAGGACAGCGTGCCTTTGATCTGCGGAGATGGCGTAAACTGGAAACCGTATTTGGTAAGCCTTATGGTGATGGGAAATGGTTCCAGGATAGTTTTGGGAATAATTGGGAGCGCTTTTTCTTCAATGAGTCTGAGTTGACTTATCAAAAGTGTTATATCTATCAAATCCCGGAAACAGAACGTTCGCGGAATCCGAATTTAACACAAAATATACCTTGGAAATAAGATGGTAACACTTGACTGTAATAAGATGAAATATACATTATTTTTAATCGGCATGCTGTTCGTTAGCTTGTCCGGTTGTAAGGATGATTATCCAATGGATGAGGATGGTTTGTTGATCACGACCAGGTCGGAATGTTATGTCAGTAGTTTTGAACTGTTGGGCGCCGATTTTCAGACGGTACGGACCAAAGCTGCCTTGGTAGATACCGTTGAGCAAACCATAAAAGTGGAGGTGCTCTTTGGTACGGATTTGAAAAATCTATACCCACAGTTTTCACTGGTCACCGATGCGGTATTAGATCCTAAGATTTTAGGAAAACAAGATTTTTCTAATTTGGATACGCCACGTGAATGGACTGTCGTGTCTGGAAATAGAAAGGTTCGTAAGACGTATAAAGTTTATTTGACAGTACAAAAATAAGTAAGCTGATGAAAACAAATTATTTAAAAATAGAGCTACTGTCCATTGGATTTGGGCTCTTGCTGTTAGGTTCTTGTAAAGAAGAAGCTTATGAAATTCCAAAAGCAAAAGATGGTTTGCAAAACGATATCATTAAGCGCTCTTTAGGGCCAAATGTGGTTGGTGCTACCATAGACTTTGCTTATGCGGCGGCGATATTACCAGATCAGGGGAAGCTCACATCGATAGCTGTGGAAGCTAGCATTGCGGGTGATGAGGGTACTGTGCTTGAAAACAAATCGTACTACACCAGTAGTACGGGGGCAGATGTAGGTGTGGTCGTTGGCGACCCCGCGACAGTAAATGGGAATAGCACGGAGGTGAAATTTACAAAAGACACCTCGGCTTCAACGCTGCGTTATAGCTACAAAATACCGGCAGCAGCAAAAGGCAAATCGGTTACGTTTACATTCAGGGCGAGGTCCAGTAATGGGCAGGAAATTGCGTTGAAGACCGAAGCGTATGCGATTCGTAATATGGATATGGCCTTAGATTTGATCGGGAAAGATGGGGCAGCCTGCTTTTTTTCTGTAGCAGATCTAAAATGGTATACAGCAACGGAAGCTGCAGCAAACCCGGATAAAATTGATTTGATCTATTTGTACCGGCCATTGCCAACGGTGACTTATGCACATTCATTGGTTGCTCCCACGACGGATGCCAGTTATTTGCCGAGCTTCACCTTACCTGTCGGGCTGACAAATAAAACGAAGATCGTGAAGGCTTGGACCGTGCGCGATCAACAATTGGCGCGATTGCAATACAGTGTATTTGTGGACGATGTGGATTTGAAAGACAAATCGTTTATTGATGCGCCAGATTTTGCCATTAATTTGAAGGCTGAATCAGGGATATGGCTGCAAACGGCTGATGGTAAATACAATGCTTATGTATTTGTCAATAGTGTAAATAATACCACGAAAGAAATGAAGATCAGTGTAAAAAGGTTGCAAGTAAAATAAGGATATGGGTGCGAGGATATGGCTAAAAGTTAAAGGTACTATGCTAGGGGTCGCTTTTATGGCGATCCTTGGAACGTCCTATGGGCAGCAGGCAAAGGTTACTTCGATAAAGGGAAATGGACAGAGGTTGCAGGTGCAGGTGGATGTTCCGACGGCAGGTGTCTATAGCTTGGTTTCAGAAGGTGAGGTTACCGATTTGGATAAAATTAAGGCTGCGGATAAAACAGGTATGATGACGTTGTACGCGGTGATTGATGTTCGCGCTGCGCGATCGACCAAACGGATCGTATTTGACAGCTTTAAAGGTGCGATACAAGATCTTGGTAAATTTTATTTTGAGAAAGGGAAGCAGACAGTCGGTATGCAGTTGCCCGCTTATTTTAAGGTCAAAGCTATTTCGATCGATGCCTTTGTACCTCCAGTTGCGCCGGTTGCAGCGGAAAATTATAAACCAAAGATTGTTCCACCTGCAGGTCATCCCAGATTATGGGTTAATAAAGAATCTTTGCTGCTTGTTAAAGGGCGGCTGGAAGAGGTGGAGCATCTGGAAGCTTGGGGAAAAGTGAAAACACTTGCGCAGCAACCTGTTCAATTTATTTTTGATCCGAATAAGGAAATGTTTTACGATGAAAAGCTCGAGCGTGCTATTGAATCAAAAGCGTTTTATTACCTCATGTCCGGTGACGAAAAAATAGGTCAAGAGGCGGTCAGGCTGGCGGATCAATACTTGACGATGTTGGAGTTCGGGAATGTATCCTATGGTGATATTACACGCGAGTTGGGACGTGCAATTTATACGGGTGCACTGGTGTACGACTGGTGCTACTCGTTGTTGGATGTGCGCGTTAAGACCAATCTGCATAAAAATATGATGCGTCTGGCGCAAGATATGGAAATCGGCTGGCCTCCCTTTTTTGGTATCGAAAGTATTATCAATGGGCATGGGAATGAGGCGCAGGTGTCGCGCGATCTGCTGGCAATGAGTATTGCTTTATATGATGAGGATCCTGTACCTTACAAATATACTTCATATTCGATATTGGAAGAGTTGGTGCCTATGCGCAAGTTTGAGTATCAGTCTCCGCGCCATAATCAAGGTGTTGATTACGGTGGCTATCGTTTTGGGTGGGAAATGCACGGAGCCTGGTTGTATTATCGCATGCTTGGCTATCCGGTTTTTGACGATAACATCAAGGATATGCCGTATTACTGGCTGTATATGCGAACGCCTGACGGAAAAATGTTACGCGACGGGGATATGTTTAATGTAAAGTACAACAGCAGTGCCGATTTTTATTGGAAAAATCCGCAGACCATGTTGCTTTGTTATGCCTATTCAGGTAATCCGGTAATCAAGGCCGAGTTTGTCAAGCAGGGCGGTTTGCCCGACAATCCAATCTTGTTCCTCCTCTTGGATGATCCAAAATTGAAGCCGGATTTTGACCGTGAGAAAATGCCGTTGACAAAGGATTTTGGACCCATCTTAGGGTCTATGGTTGCCCGGACAGGCTGGAGCGAAGAGAACGGAAGTTCCGATGTGGTTGCAGAAATTAAGGGTGGTGGTTATCATTTCGGCAATCATCAGCATGCCGATGCAGGTGCGCTGCAGATCTATCATCATGGTATTCAGGTTGGTGATCTTGGCCTGTATCTTTCCTATGGCTCCCCTTATGATTTTAACTTTAATAAGCGGTCGGTTGCGCATAGTATGCTTTTGGTGCGTGATCCTGCTGAGCCGCTGTTGTTCAGGACCAAAACAAACGATGGTGGTACTCGGTTTAGCCAGCGTTTTCCACGTACGGTTGAGGAGGTATTAAGTGACTCCTGGTACCATACCGGAGAGATCAGGGCATCGGCATTTGGTAAGGATCCCATTCAGCCGAGCTATAGCTATTTCAATGTGGATCTAACGGCTGCATATACCGCTAAAGTGAAATCCTATACTAAAAGTTTCCTGTTTTTGAATTTGAAGCGGAAGGATGTGCCTGCGGTCATTGTCCTATTGGACGAGCTTAAGACCAATGATCAGAAATTTGAGCCCTACTGGCAGATCAATACGCTTGAAAAGCCGTTACAAAGTGAAACAGGTTTTGTATTGCATAGTCAATTTAAAAATGTCGCTGGTGCTACCTATGTTGATTTGCTGAAGCCGCAATTAAGAGACTGTGCGGTGAAATTGTATTCAGGCGATTCGACTGCTTTTGTCTTTGGTGATCTTTATCAGGTCAAGTCTCCTTGGCCAGAGGCTAGAGGAACACGGATTATGGTCTCGCCCAAACAGGAAAGTGATCAGGCGAGTTATGCTTCGGTTTTTCAGATGACGGAGAGTGGTTCTTCAAAATTACCGGTGTATGCTGAGGAAAAAGCAAACTATTACCTCATAAGGGTGGCTGATCGTTTACTGGTGGTGGCCAAACCAAATCAATATCTTAATGAAGCCATTGAATTTGCGGTACCGGGAGATCAGCAGTATGAGGTTGTTGTGGTTGGTTTGAAAGATGGTTTCTGGAATATGAAAAGTTCATTAAAAAATAGTAGCTTTAATATAAATGTCCTGAAAGGGAATCATACAACCAGTTGGAAATCTAAAGCCGAAACTATTTATTTGTCGCCGGGGAGACAGTATGGTGCCCAAGAGGGGAAGATTAATTAAAGAATACGTTGTTTAAATTTTTTTAATGATTTTGTATTCTTATTTTTGCATAAAATTGTATACAATATGAAAGAGGATTCGCTTGCCTATAAAGTTTATTTAGAAGTACGTAAGAAAATTTTGTCCAGTCAGCTGGCTGGAGGGGCGAGATTGGTGGAGAGTGCTTGGGCGGATAAGTTGACGGTGAGTCGAGTGGCTGTTCGTGAGGCTTTTATGCGGTTAGCAGGCGAGAGTCTGGTAGAGTTTGGTGAAAAAGGCGGCTGCTTTGTGAAAAAAATGACAGTCGAAGATGTGAAGGATATTCGTGAGCTGCGTGAGTTGTTGGAAATAGGTGCATTAAAGATTCTGTTTTCAAAGAAAAGTAAAGAGCTTATCGAAGATTTGGAACTGATCTGTAACGATTTTTCTGAGATGGTCAGCAAGGGGTATTATGGTGGTGCTTGCGAGGCGGATGTTCGTTTTCATGAGCGGATTATTGAGGGAACTTGCAATTCAAGGTTGATTTCTATTTACAAGAACAGTAACATTCCCTTATTTCATATGAAGCTCGGGGCTATTATGGGGCAGATGGAAGATTACCTGGATACGGAGAAGGAGCATCGCGCTATTGTTGATGCGTTGAAAGCGGATGACTGGAATAAAGCTTATACCACTTTGGTCCATCATTTGGATCGGGGCGAGCAAGAAGCCTTGGAATTGGTTTAATATTTTTTGGATTTTTATAGGGGGTCTATTGTTTACAATAGACCCTTTTTTGTGCTGTTCCACTGCAACAATTGCCCTTTTTCAGCTTCTGTAATCATAAGTCCCTGAATGCCTTTTGGGTCTAAAGCACAATTTGTCGGATTCTTTCCCGGCGTAGGTATTTTCTCGGTCGTCTTGTTTTTGGTATCAATGGATAGGATATGTTGCGATCCATAGATAGCGGCATAAAGCTGGTTATCCTGATCGAAGGCAATTCCATCTGGGCCAATAAGACCACCTGTTTCGATGAATTTTTCGATGTTCTCCACCTGTTGTGTCAAGCTGTTCCAGTGCATTTTCCAGATCCATTTTGTACCCGTTTCAGCGACAAAAAGTGTGCAGTTGTCTGCTGCAAAGGCTAATCCGTTTGGGTAAAAAAGACCTGTGTGGATCTTCGTAAGCGCACCATGTTTATGTAGACAGCAGATGTAGCCTGTACCATCTTCCAGGTCATTTCCCGGGCAGGAGAATAATAGGTTCCCTTCGGTATCAAAACATAAGTCGTTGGGCATTTTTAATGGCTTTCCTGCGATTTTCGTAGCTATTGTTGTGCAGGTTTTGTCGAAGGGATCATAGCAACGGATGCTGTTTTGTTGTGAGTCGCAAAACCATATTATGCCGTTTTTATCGATTGCAATGCCGTTGGGATGTCCATTCACAGCTATTCTGCTATACTGATTGTCTTTGTAATAGATCAAGTTTCCTGCTTCTTTCTCCACAAGCCATATACCACCCTCCCGGTCGAAAGCGGGGCCTTCTGGAAAAAGAAGTCCTTCAATGAGAATATTCATTTTTAAAAATTTTAAAATTTATTTTAAATGTATACAAAAATATTGTAATTTGGTATACATAAAATAAGGTGTATTTAAATACAAATTATTGATGACTGCAACATGTGTGGCGGTGATCGTCCAATTATAACAATAACAAATAGCAAAACTTTTAATAGGCATGCAAGAAAATGAAAAATCAGCCGCGATACTGCGGGAGAATGCAAGATGGATACCGGGTGGAGTGGTGTCCTTAAATCGGAAGTCAGATCCGAATATCTGCTTCGTCAAAGGGAATGGTAGTTTGGTCGAAGATATTGACGGGAACAGCTACATAGATTATCAGGCTGGATTTGCAGCATCCTTTCTGGGGCATAATGATCCTGACGTGAACGCTGCAGTGTTACAGACCTTGCAGGAACAGCAGGTATTGATGGGGGCTGGGCCAACCTTACTCGAAGGAGAGTTTGCGGAGCTTTTTTGTCAGTCTGTTCCTTCGGTGGAGAGTGTTCAGATTACAACGACAGGATCGGAAGCGACTTACCATGCCATCCGTATTGCTCGTGCGGTAACAGGCCGTGATCATGTGATTGTTATGCAGGGGGGCTACAATGGCTGGCATAACGATGTGGCCTGCAATGTGATCAGTCAACGTGCAGATGTGGGTTCATATCAAAGTCCGGGGGAATATCCATTCGATTCATTGAGTGCTGGCGTTCCCAAAAATCACAGCGATTTAGTACACATTGTCAACTACAACGATTTGGAAAGTGTGCTGTATGTGGTTCAAAAATATGATGTTGCCTGTATTCTGTTGGAACCGATTCTTCAGAATATCGGGATTGTGAAGCCAAAGGAAGGTTATTTGGAAGGCTTACGCAACATGGCCGACGCGCATGGATTTCTGTTGATCTTTGATGAAGTGAAAACCGGATTCAGACATGCGCTGGGTGGCTATCAGTCCATCTGTGGTATTCAGCCCGATCTTTCAACCTTCGGAAAGGCGGTTGCAAACGGCTACCCATTGGGGGTTATTGCAGGGAAGAAAAAATATATGGATTACTTTGTGGATCCTGATAAGTCGAAGCGCGTTATGATTGCCGGTACCTTTAATGCTTTTCCGCTAACGACGGCGGCGGCGATTGCGACTTTGAAAAAATTAGGAAGCGCTGAGCACCGCGTTTATGAGCACGTAGAGGCGCTTGGTGCGCGTTTGGAGCAAGGATATAAGGAAATATTTCCTAAATTAGGCGTACCGTTTTATGTCGCACGCCAAGGATCTGCCTTCTGTACATATTTTATGGACCATGCGCCAGTCAATTTTCATGATATTTTGGATAACCACAATTTTGAGCTGGATACCCAATATCGAAAAAAGCTCATAAAAGAGGGGATTTTCAATTTCCCGGCACCAATTAAACAAGGAAGTATCTCCTTTGCGCATACGGAGGATGATATCGACAGAACGTTGGAGGCAACTGAACGCGTAATAAAAAGTTTGTAAACCCTAACTATGAAAATAACCGCTATTGAAACCTTTGTATGCCATGCGCGCATGCGAAATTGG
Source organism: Sphingobacterium sp. UBA3519 (assembly GCF_002377215.1). Taxonomy (NCBI): domain Bacteria; kingdom Pseudomonadati; phylum Bacteroidota; class Sphingobacteriia; order Sphingobacteriales; family Sphingobacteriaceae; genus Sphingobacterium; species Sphingobacterium sp. UBA3519. The sequence continues at coordinate 142,683 of NZ_DFPI01000025.1, read as the reverse complement.
ATTTTTGTCAAAATTATGACCGACCAGCCCGGGCTTTGGGGATGGGGCGAAGCCACATTGGAATGGCATACGCAAAGTGTGGTCGGAGCTATCAAGGATATTTCTCAATTGTTGATCGGCGAAGATCCGCGTCGTATTGAATACCTGTGGCAGATGATGTATAGACAACATTTCTGGCATGGAAACGGTATCGTTCGCGGTACGGCCATCAGTGGTATCGATATCGCCTTATGGGATATCTTAGGTAAAATTCACAATGTCCCTTGTCATGAGCTGTGGGGAGGTCGTGTACGTGACTATATCCGTTTGTATTGTCATTTAGGTGGAGGTCGCATGGAGGATTTTTATGAGACTGCTCCGGACGATGCCAAGCGATTTGGGGATCTGGCGCTAAAAGCTGTTGAGGAGGGTTTTACTGCTTTTAAATCGATGGCTGTTCCAGAGACGATGTCGTTGGAAGGTCTTCGTCCCATTAAATATGCTGAAGCTTGTGTGAAGGCCATGCGTGATGCTGTCGGCGACGATATTGATATTATGGTGGATTGCCACGCGCGGCCAAGCCCACGTATGGGGATGCAATTTGCGAAAGCCTTGGAGCCCTATGGCCTGTATTTCTTTGAAGAGCCATGCTGGCCAGAGACCATGGAAGATATTGCTTTGATTCAACGGGCGGTGACGACACCTATTGCTTCAGGCGAACGTTTGATCGGAGTGCATGCCTTTCGGGATATGCTCGAAAAGCGCGCCGTAAGTGTTATACAGCCTGATATTACACATTGTGGCGGTCTGACTGAAGCGCGTAAAATTGGAGCTTTGGCCGATGCTTACCGTGTATCTATGGCACCACATAATCCACAGGGCCCCGTGAGTACGGCTGCTTCCATTGAGCTGGGATTTGCAACACCATCTTATATTATTTGTGAAAGTGTGCATAAGGACGTCGAATGGCGTCAGGACGTCGTTACCGAAGGGTTTACGGTTCAAGAGAAAGGGCGGATTGTCCTTCCGAATAAGCGCGCCGGTTTGGGTATTGAAATCAATGAAGAAGAGGTAAAGAAACACCCTTTTCAACAGGAAATATTGCAGCGAACCTTTTATAAAGACGGTAGTGTAGGGGATTGGTAGTCTAAAAATAGCGATAATGGAGGAATATAAGAATAAGGTCGTCTTGATCAGTGGGGGACTTGGCGATATCGGAAGGGCTATGGCTGAAGCATTTTTGACCCAGCAGGCCATTGTATGCATCTCGGATCGGTTTGAACCACAGGTGGCTAGCGAGCGATGGCCCTTGTTGGATGCCCCTGGAGCGCGTCTATTTTATGATCAGGTCGATGTAGCGGATGCCGGGCAGGTGGACGCCTGGGTGACACGGATAAGACAGGAGCTGGGGGCAATTTCCATCTGTATCGCGAATGCAGCATGCGTTACGATTAAAGATTTCAGCACGTTAAGCAATGCGGAATGGAAGAATGAAATGGCCGTTAATCTCGACGGTTCATTCTTCTTGGCGAATGCCTGTGCAAAGTCATTTGTGGAGAATGAGATCGCAGGTTCGATCGTTTTTATGGGCAGCTGGGCGGCACACGCCGTACATCAAAATTTACCGGCATATAGTGTCTCTAAGGCTGGCCTGCGTATGCTTTGCCAGGCCATGGCTCTTGAATATGCAGCATACGGAATTCGTGTCAACGAGATTGCACCAGGCTATGTCAATGCGGGCTTGAGCAAAGTGGTCTGGTCATCAAATGCCGAACTTCAAATGAAAGCAAAGGCTGTGGTGCCACTTGGTCAGATTATAGAAGCTGAAGAGGTTGCAAAACAGGTACTTTGGATCTGTTCGGACAATTGTAAACATATGACTGGTACCGCAATTGTGATGGATGGTGGACTGTCCTTGATTAGACCCTAATGTATGAAACAGAAAGACCTCTTGAAAGAAACGACCGGTAGCTTGTACGCACGATTTGGACTTAGCCAGTGTGATATTACTCCACCGGTCGGCATCTATTCCCGTAATTGGGGTGCAGCTGCATTTGACCAGGCAACCGCTGTTCACCAACCTCTGTTGATGCATTGTTTAGCTATGCAATCCTGCGATGGCTTGCCCGCAATTCTGCTAACCGCCGATTTGGGCTGGTGGAAAAATGCAGCTGATGAACAAAATTTGCGATTAGCACTGCTCAGTCATTTTAATCTGGCTGAATCGCAGCTGATTTTTGCGCTGTCGCATACCCATGCCGGGCCAAGCATCTGTTCGACAGATGCAGCACAACCTGGAGGTGAACTGATTTCGCCCTACCTTGAATTCCTCAAACAACAGGCGATATATTGCATCGAAACGGCACTAAGTGGGCTGTTTAACGGCAGCCTAACCTGGAATTATGGTGTATGCGATTTGGCCAGCAACCGCGATCTGAAAGTCGATGATCATTATCTGATTGGCTACAATCCATTGAAAGAAGCGGATACAACCTTGTTGGTCGGGCGGTTGTATGATGAAACTGAAAGCTTAAAAGCAGTTATTTGTAATTATGCCTGCCACCCAACCAGCTTTGCCCACGAGAATGATTTGCTCTCGCCCGATTTTGTTGGCGAGATGCGGAATACAGTAGAGCGCTCTTTATCCGTGCCTTGTCTTTTTTTACAGGGTGCATCCGGTGATTTGGCTCCGCGGAGACAGTATGTAAAAGATCCGGCACTGGTTGAAGCCAACGGGAAGCAGTTGGGCTATGCGGTGCTCGCGACGCTGGCCCAGGAACAGCGTAGTCATAAAAATTGGATTTTTAAGGAATCTTTGATCTCGGGGGCGCCACTGGCCTGTTGGGGATTTCGGGAACAGCGCGCTTCAACCGATTTTAAGCAAAGGGTATTATCGATCAAAGTACCTTACAAAAAGCTACCGAGTCCCGAAGCAATTTTGAGTGAATACGAAGGCTGTACGGACCGTGTTATGAAAGATCGCCTTTGGCGAAAATATAATACCCGCAAATCCATCGGCGATCAAGAGGATGCTGTTATTCCGGTGTGGATCTGGAAAATGGGAGATGCTGTGTTGGTGGCGCAGGCCAACGAAGCTTATTCCTGTTATCAAATCGAAGTAAGAGCCGAATTTCCAGATCATACGATCGTTTTTATCAATATCGCGAATGGGTATGTGGGGTACCTTGCACCGAAAGAGCTTTATGATAAGGATATTTATGCCGTGTGGCAAAGCCCCTATGCCAGCGGCGGTCTTGAAATACTTATTGAACAAACTAAATTAGGAATTCAAACATTATTGACCGATGAAACTCGATTGGATTGACGTCATTATTTTTGCCGTGTATATTATTGGTATAGTGGTATTGGGCTTATACGCTTCGAAAAAAAACTCCGCCTCGAAGCGGGACTATTTTCTTGCGGGCGATAAGCTGCCCTGGTGGATGATCGGGGGTAGTATCATCGCAGCAAATATCAGCAGTCATCATCTCGTTGGCGCTATGGGCGCCGCTTATAGTCGTGGTTTTGTAGCCATTACCCTGGAGTGGGGCGCGATTCTAATCGGTTTTAATGCATTATTGTGGATATTTCTTCCCTTTTATATCCGCAACGGTTTCTATACGATACCTGAATACCTCGAAAAGAGATACGGCAACGCTACCCGTGTACTTTATGCAATTTTGATCTTGTTTACTTATGTGTTTGTGGAGATTGGGGCAGTTCTTTATTTGGGCGGTCTGTCGCTGCACGCTTTATTCGGCATTCCTATTTTATACAGCATTTTTGGAATGGCAATTCTGACCGGTTTATATACCGTATTAGGTGGGCTAAAAGCGGTGATATGGACAGAGATGGTGCAGCTTGTCATTTTGGTGTTGGGGGGAATTGTACTAACTTTTGCCACCATTGATGCAGCAGGGGGATTTCAGTCGGTCATAGACTCATCGAAAGATTGGAAAATGTTTTATCCTGCTTCTGATCCTGATTTTCCCTGGACCATGTACTTAGGCGGATTGTTGTGTATCAGTGTGTTTTATTGTGCGACAAACCAGTTTATTGTGCAGCGCGTATTAGCGGCAAAAAATGAATGGCATGGGCGTATGGGAGTTATCTTTGGTGACTATCTTAAATTTTTGGTTCCATTGATTATTACTATTCCGGCATTGGTGGCTCCAAAATTCCTACCTCATCTCGATCAGCCCGATTTGCTGTTTGCAACACTCGTGGAAACCTTACTGCCCAAAGGTCTGGTAGGGTTGGTGATGGCAGGATTAATTTCGGCGATCATGTCCCACATTTCAGGAGCGATCAATTCCTGTACAACAATTCTGACCGTGGATATCTATAGCCAGTATATTAATAAAAATGCAAGCGACTACGAAGCGGTCCGTTTTGGTAAGCGCGCCGGCGTTGCTATTATCGTACTCGGGATCATGAGTGCGGTTGTACTGATCAGTTATTCGGATAAGCCGGTTTTCCTTTATTTGATGAATCTGTATGGTCTTTTCACGCCAGGCATCGCAACAATGTTTTTAATGGGGGTATTTTGGAAAAGAACCACATCGCAGGGTGCTTTAACAGCAGGTTTACTGACAATTCCCCTTTCTTTACTTTTGGAATACACCTTACCTGAAATGCCGTTTTTTAATAGAACAGGCATTGTATTCTGGACTTGTATGCTTGCTTGTGCTGTGGTCAGTTTGTTGACACCAGCGGTCGCCGAAGCAAGATTAAAAAATCTGGTGTTGACGGGCGATTCTTTTCAGGTACCGGATCAGGATAAAGCCGCTTACCGTGGTTTTCGGAATCCGACCTTATGGTGGATTATTATAACGGTGTTGGTGCTTTATTTTTATGTACGTTATTTTTAGCTTAACTTGTTGACCTGTTATACTCTTAAAACTTATCCAGATGATCGACCCAATATTGAAAGAATTAAATGCCAAGATAGCGACTGTTTTTCCAAAAATCGTTGCAATGCGCCGACATATCCATCAGCATCCTGAATTGTCTTTTCAAGAATACGAGACAAGTGCCTATATTCAGCAACAACTTCGCGAACTGGGTATACCATTCGAGCTTGTCGCTCAGACAGGTGTTGTGGCTGTACTGACCGGACAAAAATCGGCGAGCGATGATATTGTGGTATTACGGGCTGATATTGATGCTTTGCCGATACATGAGCAAAATGATGTGGACTATAAATCGAGGAATAGCGGTGTCATGCATGCTTGTGGCCATGATTTTCATACGGCTAATCTCTTGGGGGCGGCGTCCATATTAAATGATTATAAAACGGAGTTTTCTGGTAAAATTATACTACTATTTCAGCCTGCTGAGGAAAAGATTCCGGGCGGAGCGATTCAGGTTTTGGAATCCGGTATGCTGGAATCTTTTGGTGGAACGATTAAAGCTGTGCTGGGGTTACATGTAAGTCCCCGTGTTTCTGTAGGAAAAGTCGGTTTACGTTCGGGCCGCTTTATGGCCTCGAGCGACGAATTCTATTTCACCATTAAGGGACGTGGTGGCCATGCCGCGGAGCCACATCGGGCTGTTGATTCCATTATGATCGGCGCGCAGTTACTCACCACCTTACAGCAAGTTGTCAGCCGGAAAGCCAACCCCGATGTGCCGTCTGTATTGACCTTTGGTCGTTTCATTGGGGATGGTGCTGCCAATGTTATTCCCGAGGAAGTCAAATTAGCCGGAACATTTCGTACCATGGATGAGGTATGGCGCAAGGAGGCGCTGGAAATGGTTGCTGAAATAGCGGCAACGCTTCCCGTATCGCTGGGTGCAAAGGTGGAAGTTGAAGTCCGGCATGGTTACCCCGCACTTTATAACGATCCCGCATTAACGCAAAAAGTCAAAACAATTATTGCGGAAACGATGGGGAATAGTGTGCCACAAGATCTCGAAATCTGGATGGCGGCCGAGGATTTTGCTTATTATTCTTATCGTTATCCGGCGTTGTTCATGTTGATTGGGACAAATAACGACGATTCCACCACGCAATATGGCCTTCATAATCCACAGTTCAATCTGGATGAAAAGGCTTTCGAAACATCCATGGCTGTTTTGGTCAATGCAGCTATTTCTCTTTTGAATGAATCAAATGAATAGAAAGAAATTCTTGATGTCCTCTTTTGCATTTGGACTATCCTATGCCGTTAATGCGAATAACAAGCTGTCCTCGAGGCAAGAGAAGGTAAAAAAAATAGGGATCATTGGACTGGATATTACGCACGCTGCTGCTTTTACAAGAGCGATTAATACGGCTGCCAGCAATCATCCCTATGGAAAATTCAGGGTGGTTGCGGCTTACCCCTATGGAAGCAAAACGATCCCTTTAAGTATCAAGCGTATTCCGAAAATTACAGCGGAAGTGCAACAGCTCGGGGTTTCGATCGTATCAAGTATTGCCGAACTATTGAAGAAAGTAGATTATGTACTTTTGGAGACAAATGATGGAAATCTCCATTTGGAACAGGCACTTCAAGTGATTAAAGCAAAGAAACCTTTATTTATTGACAAACCAATAGCGAATTCCTATGCGGACGCTTTCAAAATTTTTGAAGCTGCAAGAAAGTATGGTTGCCCTATTTTTTCGTCAAGCTCCTTGCGTTATATTACCGGTCTTCAGGAATTGGATAGGACTAAGGTTATCGGAGCAGATATCTATTGTCCGGCAGTAACGGAACCTTCACATAAGGATTTATATTGGTACGGCATTCATGGCGTTGAAATGTTATTTGCGTTGATGGGATCGGGGTGTCTTTCGGTAAAGACTGTTCAGGAACAGGGTACCTCGTTTTATGTTGGGAACTGGGCGGATGGAAGAATTGCCTCACTTCGGGGCATTCGTGAGGGGAAGGATGATTTTGGTGGAACGGTTTTTTTGAAAGATCAGATTGTCCATTTGGGGCAATTTATGGGATACGGTCCCTTGTTGGATAAGATCCTTCCATTTTTCGAAACGGGTGTAAGTCCGGTTGACGAAAAGGAAACCCTGGCAATATGCGCCTTTATAGACGCCGCCGAAGAAAGTAAATTAAACGGCGGCAAGACGGTTCTGCTTCAAAAATAAAAAACTATGTAGGTATGCTTAATACGTATTCGCAATCGTGATCAATAACGCACTATTAAAAATCGAAGCTGGTGATATGACCGTTTCATTTAGCGGGACGCTGTTGCCGTAACGCTCTTTCAATTTGGTTTTTACTTCGGGGCTGCTTAGGTCAAAATCTTTCAGCTTTTCCAGCTTCCCAACTTCGATGCCTGCTCCACGTTGGTATATTTTCCAGATCAATTCCGAACAATATATTTTATCGTCCGACCATTCGAATGTAGCATCGTAATTTTTTCCGAGAAAATTTTTGCCGATTGATTTCATTTTGGCCAGCGTCGAATTGGTCAGTACCTGATCTGCATTTTTGAGGCGCTTGACCGCGTAATGCTGCTTTTCCCCTCGCGCAATCCAGTGTTCTAACTTAGTTACAGTTACGGGCTGTACGGCTTCCAGTACATAAGGATTACCGTTCTCATAAAAAATAATCCCACAATGGGAATACGGAGAACGCGTCGCTAATTGGATCGCTTTACATTGCGGTGAAATGGAAGACTGAAAGATCATATCACCATCTTTGAGTGGGGGCAATTTCGCATTATCTTTTGCGTGTTTGGGGGCCACTTTTTTTGGTTGAGCATGTATTGGCTCAGCAAAGATCAGTGTGACTAACATCAAGCTAATCAGCGATAGCAGGTATATAAATGTCTTTTTCATTGTTTTATTGATGACTTATTGAAATAGTTTCATGATTTTCTTTGACTTGGTCCTTTCGGCAAGTTGAAAAGCAGATAATACGTCGGATTCATATTGGTATACTTTCTCCGTGTTTGCACCGTTCTGCAAAAGATAATCTACGATTATTTTGTTTTTTATTAAGATAGCTTTTCCAAGTAATGTGCATTGTGTAAAGCTATAATCAGCTTTAATTTCATCAATACCCAGTCGGTTCAGGCTATTTAAACAAGTTTTACGGATAAAATCCATGTCGTTTTTTTCTATTGCTATCTTCAGGATTTCGAAATCATTGAATTGTCTGTTTTTAGCTAGAAATAAATGGTGAAACTGTTTGGCGATAGCGTACTGTCCCTTTTCTAAAATCCGATGAATGGCATTGCTGCTAAATTCCTCTACTGTGGAAAATCCATGCAGCTGACTAAAAAATAAAAGTATATTTTCAAAAGGGAGCTTGGCTACCTCCAGTTGCATGAGGCCGCTCAGATCGTTCGTGTCGAATAAATTCTCCATGTGTCTGAGGCTGTCCAAAGCGATAAATTGAAATTCGGGTTGATAGTCCGCGAGCCAATTGGAGGATTTGGCTATTACAAAGGTGTTGTTAGCAATCCTATAGTTGATAAAGATAGCTGGTTCAGCATAGTTGATTATTGTTATTGTACTGTCTGATAATTCATAATGTTTTGAACGAAGATGCGCTGTCGTTGCGGTGGGAAAGAGCCTGTTGAGATTGATCTGTATGGCGTATACGCCCAACTTGTCTGCATGCAAATTATAACAAAGTGTTCCTTGCTCTGTGATGTAAAAGGGTATTCTGCTCCCCGGCTGCTGCTGTGACTGAAAAACGATCTTGTTTTGGTAGGCAAATAACGATGTTGCCAGACCGGCTAGTAAGCAAAGCATGCAAAGACCTATTTTTAACCCTAAGCGATTTATGGTATAAAATGATCGCATGACTAATCGTGGTATAGCTCTAAAAACTGATTGATCTGATTGGTTAACCCAAACGATTCGGATTCCAATAAATTGATTTCAGCTTGTATCTCCATTGTAGTCGGCGACAAGGTAAGCTTTCGATAGACCTGAATATCTAGTTCCAAAACGGCTAATTGTAGTGCGAGCAGCTGTTTGCCTTCTGTAGTATGGAGTTGTAGTTCATTAAAGGCATGTTTTAATCGTTCCAATTCAGCGATTGATTTTTGGACGTCATTTTCATCGGCCTTGCCAAAGTTCGGATAGGCCTCTCCCAACGTGCGAAAAGCATCGAGGTATTCTTCCTCGGACATTTCATAAATATTCGAATAGAGCATATTGTACGCATCAATGGCGTCATAGGTTTCCGAATCCATTAAGTCTTCGCGATAGTCCTCGACCAACTGTTTGATGTCTTGAGATTCAATCTGTAAGATTGACTCAATATCCTGTTTGATAAGATTGGCTATTTCCATGCTTTATGCTTAAAGTAATCTAAAGTCCCCCGCCGGCTCACAAATTTGCTGACAAAGAATTTTTTGACTTTGGTATAGACAAAGATCTTGTTTTATCGCAAAATTTCAATCCCTATAATCAGCTAATTTTTATGGAGACTGTCGCTCAGCAGTTTTTTATCACCTGAGCATCTCCTATAGGACCTGTGCAGTCCATATTTCCATCGCATTTTTCTGTCTTGTCGCACGTATTTTTCTTTCTGCCCGTCAATCAAACGGAGAGCGGGATGCCGTGTAGCCAAACGGGGATGAGCGAGCTATCAAATTCTACCTTTTAACATTGTTTGTTCAGTGCTTGTTCAGTGATGACTCAGTGTGGACTGTATAATTAATGAATGATCACTGTCTAAATAGTGACTAAAAATTGTTATGAGATACGACTTGGTATAGGTATGCTTGGTTTAATATAGGTGAATCAGGAGATCAGCTTTAGGACCAATAGTTAGAAATGGGGGATGAATTTTAAGTAAACTAATTTTCTCTAAATTATTTGATTGATTGATAGTGTTTTATGGTGTTTTTGTGATTTTATGAGTAAAAAGTACTCAATATATTTTGCGCGCTTAAATTTAATCCTCATATTTGTTGAGTAAAAAATACTCAATAGTACAAAGTAAAATTAAAAGCTATGATCGTATTAAATAAGCAACAGGTAGTCACAGAACAATTTCCAAACGGGGAAACAAAAGTGAAAGATTTTGATCAGTTGATCTTAAAAGACAACCTTGTCGAATTTACATATCAAGAAGATGGAGACTTAATCCGCTTGCTTTTTGTCAAGAAGCGGTTGGATGAAACCGAAGCTGAAACTTGTCGGTTATTGATCCATTATATGCCCTATAGCCGTATGGATCGCAAAATAGAAGGTGATTTATTCACATTGAACTATGTGGCGGAGTTTATCAACAGTTTGCAATTTGATCAGGTGTTTGTGGTCGAACCGCATTCCCACGTTACCCTGGAACTTTTAGTGAACAGTGTTGGGGTTTATCCGGCATTGGACTGGTTGCCACAGTTGATGGAAAAGCTTGATTTTTCGGACAATGATCGGATTGTTTTCCCGGATAAAGGAGCGGCGGCACGTTACATCAACAGCGGCTATGAAAATAGCTGTGTTTTTGAGAAAAAGCGAAATCCACAAACAGGCCGGATAGAAGGGATGGAACTTAAGGCTGGAGATATTCCGCTTGGCGCAAAATGTATTATTGTCGATGACCTCTGTTCTGCAGGTGGCACATTTCTTTGGGCCGGGAAAATATTGAAAGAAATGGGAGCCAGTGCAGTTTATCTTTTGGTCACACATTGTGAAGCCCGAATTTTTAAAGGGACCCTGTTGGATGATGATTCACCAATAACCAGTGTCTTTACCACCAATTCCATGATGGATACCGAGCACCCAAAAATAAATTATATCAACTTAACGACTGAAAGTTATGTTTAAATCAATGAGCAAGAATCCAATACTTTGGACAGATGGTTATAAATTGTGTCATAAGGATCAATATCCAACACATACGGAATGGGTTTATGAGACTTGGACGCCACGCATGTCTCGCATAGAAGGTATTAGTCATGTTGTATTTTTTGGATTACAGGGAGCCTTGGCCGAAATCACCAATTCATTTGATGCAAACTTTTTTGCTCAACCGGAAGAAGAGGTCGTGGCGGCTTACGAAGAGGCAATTGCAACTGTTTTTGAAAATACAAACGCGAAGTTTGCGGCGACGCATGATTCGAAACATATTCGCGACTTACATCGGCTGGGGTATCTTCCAATCAAGGTAAATGCGTTGCAGGAAGGAAGCTTGGTTCCTGTCGGCGTACCAATGTTTACGATTGAAAATACACATCCCGATTTTTTCTGGCTTCCGGGTTACCTGGAAACACAATTATCGGCTTTTATCTGGTCACCGATGACTGCAGCGACAATCGCAGATCGCTATAAAAGGTTATTGACGGGGTTTGCCGAGAGAACGGGCGACGTCAATAAAGTCTTTACGCAGGCCGGAGATTTTTCCATGCGTGGTATGGGTTCCCCTGAAACGGCTTATCGTACGGCTGGGGGACATCTGTTGAGCTTCGGTGTCTCTGCTACATTGTCTGTTCGGGAGTATCTGAAATCCTACTATCATGCAAAAAGTGATGTAATGATGTACACCCCATCGACGGAGCACAGTGTAATGTGTTCGTACGGAGAGGACGAGGTAGAAGCATTTCGACATTTAATCACAACGGTGTATCCAAGTGGAAATATCTCCATCGTATCGGATACCTACGACCTCTGGAATGTAGTTGACAATGTATTGCCGCAATTGAAAGATCTTATTATGGCTAGGGAGGGGAAGGTTGTTATTCGTCCCGATAGTGGCGATCCTGTGAAGATTATCTGTGGCGATGCTGCATCTGATCGCAGTACTGTGCAGAAAGGTATCGTCGAACGTTTGTTTGAACTTTTTGGTGGTACGACCAACAGCAAAGGCTTTAAGGAGCTGGATCCCCATATTGGCGTAGTGTACGGTGATTCCATTACAGTCGATCGAGCGGATAAGATCTGTCAAGGTTTGCTGGATAAGGGTTTTGCCTCGACGAATACCATATTGGGCATAGGTTCGTATACCTATCAGTATGTGACACGGGATACCTTTGGCTTTGCGTTAAAAGGGACGGCTGAGATTGTCAATGGTGAGTTTAAAGCGATACAGAAACGTCCCGCTACAGATACTGGCAACTTTAAAAAGTCGCAAAAGGGGATGGTCGCTGTGGTCTTTGAAAATGACGATTTTCGTTTGATAGACGATCTTACACCGCAAACGGTCGCCGATCTGGGTGAACGAAATCTGCTGGAAACATGTTATCTGAATGGCGAATTTATACGCACAACGCGTTTTGAAGAAATAAGGAATAGATTAAGAACTGAAACAATTCGAGTATATGGAAAATAGCGTAAACAAACCGTTTTTCATCCAGGATGAAAACGTTGCACAGTATGCACAATTGATGGCATCCTGGATTGCCCAACAGGTGAAATCGGCCGACCGCAAAGGACTTGTATTGGGTATGAGTGGTGGAATAGACTGCAGTGTTGTCGCTTGCCTATGCCGGCTGGCACAGGTGGATGTCCACTTGGTGTTGATGCCGTATGGCAGTGATATGAACAAAAGTAAAAGCCATCAACATGCCATGGAGCTTATTCAGAAATTTGATTTTCCATTTCATGTATTTGACATTCAACCCGCGGTGGATGCGTTGGCCATTCATCAAGAAAAGTTTTTCGCAGAAGCTACCGCCACTAACCGCGCTTTGAGCCTTGCTAATATTCGTCCACGTGTTCGTATGACGTATTTGTATCAATTAGCACAATTGGGTAGTAGATTTGTTATTGGTACGGGGAATATGGCCGAAGCTACTGTAGGTTATTTTACGAAGTGGGGCGATGGTGCCTATGATCTGAACCCGCTGGCAATGGTTACCAAACAGGAAGTATATACCTTAGCCAAATATTTGGGGGTGCCCGAATCTATTCAGTATAAAAGTCCATCTGCTGGTCTTTGGGAGGGGCAGACCGATGAAGAGGAATTGGGTATGACCTATGCGCAAATCGATGGGTTTATTTTAAAAGGTACATCGGGCGATCCGGTTATAGACGAAATTATTCGTAAACGTATACAACAATCTGCCCACAAGTTTGCAGCGGTGCCTATATTCAAAGGTTAATTTTAAATGGTTCGAGAAGTCGACGCAAGCACTTCATAACAGGCAACAAGGGACAAAAAAGTACTATAGTGAAGATGATTTTTCACTGGAAGAAGGCTTTAATGGCTTCATCGTTCTGCGAAATGAAGGCTGCGTTGAAATAAATATAGATGTTATGAAACTGAATAACATAAAAACACAATTTGATCAGATTGTAGATGTCCAACAGATTGCCAGCGGCAAAAAGGATAATATTCCAAACATGTTGATGTTGGCACAGGAAGAAAATATACAGCCAGCAGCCTTGGATAAAAAACGAACCTTGCTATTGGCGATCGATGTCCAAAATGATTTTATGGAATCCATCGGTAGTCTTGCCGTCAACGGTTCAAAGGCCGATGTACAACGTCTGACGCAGTGGATGTACCGTAATATTGAGGCCTTAACGCAAGTCATGTGTAGTCTCGATTGCCACTCGATAAGGCAGATTTTCCATGCCGATTGGTGGCTTGACAGTGCGGGAAATCATCCGGAGCCATTCACCATTATTCGCCATGCCGATGTCTGCGATGGTATCTGGCGTGCTGCGAATGACCATACGGCCTTAGCGCTGGATTATCTCCAGCATTTGGAAGCTGAGGGAAAAAAACAATTGTGTATCTGGCCATACCATTGTCTGGAAGGGACTTCGGGGGCGCAGCTGGAGAGTCAATTTACCAATATGCTTTATTTTCACAGTGCAGCGCGTCAGGTCAAACCGATATTGGTTTATAAGGGGCAAGATCCAAATACGGAAATGTACGGTATTATCAAAGCGGAATATGACGATAATAAATTCGTAAATCATGCTGTGCTCGATGCAATTCGCGATTACGATGCGATATACATCGCCGGTGAAGCTTCCAGTCATTGTGTTTTAGCATCAACCGTGCAGATTTTGGAATATTTTGAACAAGATCGAGCGATTACGTCACGAATCACCTTATTGATCGACTGTATGTCGCCCATCGCTGGATTTGAAGCGCAGACTTTACAGCAGTTTGAGGCTTTAAAGGAGAAGTATGGAATCCAGATCAAATTGTCAACCGAAGTAACTTTGTAGCAGATGACAGCCTCCGAAAAAAAATACACATATGATTACCCAAGACCTGCTGTTACGGTTGACTGTGTAATCTTCGGCTTTGATAAAAACCAGCTTAAGGTATTATTGACCAAACGGGCAATAGAGCCTTTCTTGGGAAAATGGGCATTTCCTGGCGGTTTTATTCAGGAAGATGAGAACGCCGACGACTGTGCGCTTCGTAAACTGCAGGAGGAGGCCGGTCTCAAAGATATTTTCCTCGAACAGCTTTATACATTTTCAAACTTAGCTCGTGATCCGCGCGGAAGAGTCATTAGTATTGCCTATTATGCACTTGTCAGGCCCGATGCTTATACGTTGGAAGCAGGGGTTGATATCGATGCGGTGCAATGGTTTGGTATTGACGAAAAGTTGGATCTCGCTTTTGACCATAAACAGATCTTGAACACCGCCATACAACGGCTCAGGGGTAAAATTCGTTATCAACCAATCGGTTTTGAGCTCTTGCCCAAACAGTTTACGTTGCCCGATTTACACAATTTGTATGAAACCGTTCTGCAGCGGTCAATTGACCGTGGGAATTTTCGAAAAAAAATTCTCAGCATGGGTTTATTGATCGACCACAGCGATAAGCAAAAAGACCGGCGTGCCAGGGCTGCAAAGATCTATAGTTTTGACAGGGTAAAATATAAAGAACTTACTGAATCGGGCTTTTATTTTGAAGTATAGGTCTAACGAACGGAGCAGGCAACCATGAAATTGGCTTCTGCCTGCTTTCATTGCTGTCTGGTCTTTTTAAGATCTTACGTTAATGTCCGGTGCAGCGCTGTCTTAATGCACTAATTCAAGCTGAGTCGCGTTTGGGCTAACCCTGAAAATCACCACAATCATGGACTTCGAACTGATCGACTAAAGCTTTCTGCGTGTAGTATTTTGCGACACGTTTATTTTTTAACAAAAGAGAATCCCCCTTGATTTTTAATTCGAAAATGGGCTCTTTTTCTATTTTCTTGAAGTAAAACTCATTATTTTTAGTCTTAATCGTGAGGCCGCTGTCACGAAAATTATAGGTGAAATCTTTGATTTGATAGATTTCATTGGAATCACAGACATTGACCAAAAGCAGTTGTTTTTTATTCATTTTGATTTCTGCAAGATCGCATGCATAACATATTCCTGAGAATTCGATGCCATACTTCTTAAAACTATCGTTGCTTTCCGGTCGAAGAATAGCAATAGGATACAGCTGTTTAAAGAGCGAAAGGTTATCATCGGATATGGATGTTAGCTCTTTTTGTTTCTTTATGGAGTCTATGCTGGCGGTGCTGCTGAATGCGGCAGCTGATTTTTTGGCTCCATTCTTTTGCTGGCAGCTGAAAAACAATACCATGCAGGACAGAAACATAGTCTTTAAGATTACCTTCATCGTTATTTTTCGCAATTATTGTTGTTACTCATAAACATATAGATTGAGAAACGGTTTTTGTTATTCAATCTCAACCCATTTTCTTTCGAAGTAGACGGTGCCTACCGGTGTATCGGTGGCGTCTATGATTTTCGCTGCTACAAAGTCGCCCTTTAGGCCAGCATATTTTAGTTTTAAACCTTTACTTTCTAAGTCGGAGGTATCATAGTATGCACCCAATTTGAGTTGAAATGGATTGTGTTCCACATCATTTGTAAAGATGGAAAACAAAAGCAACTTCGTAGCCTGTTTATCTGCCTCTTCGTATCCAAAGAAGCGATGATCGATACGTATATTGGCATGTAAGCGGATCATACTGTCTCGAGCACTTAAGTTTACATAAGCTTTGGTGATTTCGTCAGATTCCAGTACGCTTTGTGCATTTGCTTGGTCAATGCTATCCAGTTTGGAAGTTTTTAACGAGATACTTTTTTTTGGGGCAGTATCCTCGACAGCTTTTTCCATGGCCTTGCTTGAACTTACAGGTGCTTCAGCTTGTTTTGGTTTTTCCTGACAAGCGATTTGTAACGCGAGGAGTGCTAATGCACTGCTATAATAACTGTATTTGAAATGATTCATTGTTCTTTCTGTTACAAAATCCAATCCAAAGTTGCCGAAAATAGGGGGAGAAAAAAATCCCTGTTTTCCGCTAATCGAAAAAATCGATAAATACGGTATTTTTACGGCATTCGCATGATTCTTGTCGTATGGAACGGATCAATGTGATACAACAAAAAACAGAAGAAATAAAGTATGGCACATCGTATTTATATTTATAATGTAAATCTCAGGACCAAAGAAATATATCCCACTTACCTGGCTGAATGGAATTATGAAATTCCCATCCTCATGCGGCCATTATTTTCCGCCAATATCCGTTCCAAAGGTTCTCAGCTTTATGCCAACAAGGAAGATGGGATCGCAAGACTTCGCTATTTTTATGCGTTGTTGGCTGATAGGTATCAATTGCATTATAAAAAAAGCTATTATGAGCCTGTCAACAACATGTTTGAATTTTTGGAAGCGCTACCTTTTGATACCTTGCAGATCGATGGACGCGATGTTTTTACCATGAATGCGGAAAAAGATGTGGAGCAAGCCAAAGATTGGGTGGAAGAAATTAAAATGCAAGCCTTATTGTTTGAACAAGCTGTCGAAGAACAGTCCTTAGATCCGCTGGACCCGCTTGTGAAAGCGTCTGGTTATACTTCTTTTTTAGATGCCCTTCAAACCGATTGGATTGATTATGGATTGGGTTTATGGGAAGAAGACGTTCTGAAAGAGCCAGACCCTGAGGTTTTTGAGGCAGTAGGAAAGCAGGGAATAAAGAATGCCAAGGGGGATATTTTGGTTGAGGCGATTTACGATGAAATATTCGAATTCAATGAACAGGGGATCGCCGTTGTTGAACGCGATGGCCTTTTTGGTTATATTGATACGAGTGGCACTATATTAATTCCATGTCAATATGTGGAGGCCTTTGATGCCCGGCATATCAACGGGAACAATTACGCTGAAGTGGAAGTGGCAGGAAAACGTGGGGTACTGCATATTGATACCAAACAGCTGAGCATACCTGCATTATATGATGAACTCGACTGGATCGCCTATGGCTTTTTAAATGCAAGACAGGGGGATAGCCACATGCTCCTTTCGGCCGAAGGACGATTGATTATTTCAGATCCCGCAGCCGAGTCGTTTATGTTTGACTATAACAAGTTGTTCTATAGCCGGCAAAAAGGAACGATAAAAAGGAACTATTACCTAATGGATGGTCAGTTTTTAGGGACTTTTTTGGAAGGTAGCCTGGAGCCGCTAGCCAATCGCTATTTTTGGATTAAACCCAATAAGCTACAGTCAAAAATTGCCGTCATTCAACCCGATGGTAATATTTTGGATGAAGGAATTGACCGGATTATAGTGTTGGACGACTATCGAAGTATTGCGTATCTCAAAAATAAAAGATGGCAGATCTATTCGCTTGAACTAGGCTTATTCCGATTGGCTGATTTAACGATTGATCAGGTTCTAGTCGATCATATACAGCAGTACCGTAAAGATATCTTTGTCGTTGGTTGTGCCCAAGGACAGGGGATTTATGACGCTCATCGAGGGGAATGGTTACTTGAACCTGCTATTGCCTATCAGAAAATCGAACATTGCTTTTTGGATTTTATGCGCATACACTGTGCACATGGAATGCGTTATTTCGATACGAAGCTTAACGTCTGGAGTGAGCTGTATGATTATATCTGTTCGCCCTTTCATTACCCAAAACCAGAAGCGGCCGAAGGTGAACTGTTGCTTTTATTCAAAGGGGATAAGTTGTTTAATTTGGATTTAAATCGAAATGTTGTCGAGATTCCCGAAACAGCATATGGCTATTTATATTCCGAGCGATACCAGCTCCGGGGGCGTGATCAAAGTTATTTTGTTCAGTTCTATCAGGCGTAAGGGCGACGGCTACGAACAGTATTTTGACAATGAAACGCTGTTGGAAAATGGTAAGACGCTGGAAGCGGAGGGAAAGATTTCAGATGCCATTCGACTGCTCAGCATTGGGGCAGATCGGGGTAGTGCAGACTGTCAATATCTGCTTGGAAATATCTTTACGGATGATGACTATGAGGGGATGGATATCGAAAAAGGAAAGTCTTTTTATGAAAAGGCCATGGCTCAGGATCATGCGCAGGCATGGAACAATTGGGGATTTTTATATGCCACAGGCCATGGTGTAGCCTTTGATGTATCCAAAGCCTTAAAGGCCTATCAAAAGTCTGCTGCGCTGGGTGAAGCGCAGGCCATGAGCAACCTGGGTAACTGGTATTACGAGGGTGAATATGTGGAACAAGATTATGCCTTGGCCCTAGATTATTTTAAACAAGCAGAGAAAGCGGGGATTTATAATGATGCTCAAATCGCAGAAATCTACTATCAAGGGCAAGATTATGCGAACTTATTGCGTTATTTGAAAAAGGATACAACCAATCAATTTTCTGCTATTTATTATGGGATTCTTTATGAGGAAGGCTTTGGTGTAAAGCAAAACTTACAAAAAGCGATCCGCAACTATGAAAAAGCCAATGAAAATAGCGTGTACGCCTATGCCGTTAATCGTTTGCTACAACTCTATGGAGCGCATGGAGCGGCTTCAGACGCGGATAAATACGGATTTTGGTTCAATTTTGCTAAAGAAAATGCTGTTGAAATTGATCAATAGTAAGGAAATTGCATAGAAAATGGCTCATCGCATATATATTTACAATACAGATAAGAAGGATCAAGATTACTTCCCTCATTATTTAGGAGAATGGAACTATGTGATTCCACCCCTTTTTTTACCCCTATTTGCTGCTAATCCGAAAGCAAAAGGTACCTTAGTTTACTCCGAAAAGGAACCGGGAGTCAGAAAGCTTCGTGCGTTGTATGATTTGCTCATTCATGAATATGGGTTAAATTCAGATGCGCTGGCCATGGCAGCTATCGGGAAACTGTTCGATTTTTTGGACGGTTTACCCTTCGATTATTTCCAGCTGAACGCAAGTGATGTATTTAACATGAGCGATGTTAAACATAGCCAACAGGCCAAAGATTTTGCAATTGAAATCCTTGAGAAGAATTTGCTCTATGAAAAAGCAATCGAAAAACAATCCTTAGCTGAGCTTGAGTTTATTTTGGTGTCCGCTGGTTATACTTCTTTTTTAGCGATGCTCGAACTGGAATGGAGCAACTATGGCTTAGGCTGGTGGAATAGAGACGCGATTGATAGTCTGGATAATCAATTTTTTGAAGATCAGGGGCTTTGGGGGATACGCAATGCAAAAGGGGAGGTGAAGGTCGAAGCTAGCTATCAGGAAATTGGTACTTTTGAGTGTGAAGGTATCGCAGTCATACAGAAGAATGAGTTGTTCGGTTATTTGAATAGGGGTGGAGAAGAAACTATTTCCTGTGTTTATTCATCGGCGGCGCCAGCCCAATATGGAACCGGATCAACGGTTGGTAAGGTGAGCTTAGCTAAAAAATATGGATTAGTCAACGTCGGGAACGGAGAAATAATCATACCACTTGAATATGATGAACTCGAAGATTTTGCTTACGGTTATTATCAGGGGAAGAAAGATCAGCAATATTATATCATCAATGCTCAAGGCCAGCTGTTCAATGCTGCCGGTGCGGACAAACCGTTTGAAATTGATTATGATGGATTTATCTATCAAGAGATTGGGGGAAATAAACTGCGTCATTATTATTCCAATAGCGGTATTTTGCTTGGCGCTTTTGCCAGTAGTGCACTGAGCGAATTACTGTTTGATTTTTATGCAGTCAATTTGAATAATAAAAAGAAAAAATCAGTTTTGTCTCCCGATGGAACTATCTTGGTCAAAGATGTTGCTGTACTCAATGCCGGAAATGGCCGAAGCGCATTATTTTTTGCTGATTCCGGCGGCATCCGTTTGTATGACCTGGAAGCCCGCGCCTTTGTACTGCAAGATTTGGCAATTCGGTCCATTCAAGGGTGGGCTGATTTTGGTAATGGCGCCTGGGATTGCTATATTATCGAAACAGCAACCGGGAGGGGAATTTATCAGGCTGCTGAAAAGGTGTGGCTGGTCCCGCTCTCAACGCACTATGTGAAAATTGTATATGCTGCTGTGATGGATTATTTTATTCTGAAAGACCATGCGGGAAGATATTACTATTTTGACGCAGTGGAAAGGACGCTCAGTTCCGCCTACGATTATGTATGCGCAAGCGTTAATCACTATCAGGATCTGATGTTGTTGCAAGGTGACCTGTTGTATAAAAAGGGCTACGATGGTGTGGAAGTAATTCAGGAAGATCAATATGGTCAGTTTCTGAAGAAGCTGGATCAATTGTCTGGGGAAGATTTTGAAGTATGTAATCGTTTTTTTGAAGGGTGGAAGGCTGCGAAGGGCGATAATTTTGAATCCAGTTATGATAGTTATACGCTATATCATATGGCCTTGGACTGTTGCCGACAAGGCGATGTCGAAATGGCGATACGCTATTTTACCTTTTCTGCTGACCAGAATAATGAAAGCAGCATGCATGAATTGGGGAATATCTATACGGATACTGATAGCGAAGACAATCCTTTTTTAGATTTGGACAAAGGAATTCAATATTATGAACAAGCGGCCCAAAAAGATTATTCCGCTGCATGGAATGCAATTGGCTACCTCTTTCAGTATGGCATCGGCTATAAAAAGGACCTGGAAAAGTCATTTAATGCCTACATGAAAGGAGCAGAGTTGGGTAATGGCTATGCTTTGTCCAATTTAGGCTACTTTTATTCAAGTGGAACCTATGTCGAAGAAGATCTGGAAAAAGCCCTCAGCTATTATCAGAAAGCTGAATTAAAATTAGTTGAGAACAATAGCAATATAGCTTCTATCTATTACAGTTTGGAGGATTACGATCGTCTATTGGTTTATTTGAAAAGGGATAAAGAAAATAGTTATTCCAATATTTATTATGGATTACTCTATGATCAGGGACTTAAATTTAAAAAGGACAGTAAAAAGGCGATCCACTATTTTGAACGAGCCAACGACTATGGTGTTTACGAAAGTGCCACTGCTCGCTTATTGGATTATTACAAGAATGATCCTACATTTAGAAATCAGGAAAAATATGTCCATTGGCTTGATTTTGCAAAAAACAATGAACTGGATATCGAACTGGATTTATTGCAATGGGATAATCAGTCTGAAGACTTAGGTGCTAGCTCGTCCTTTTTTGGCAAACTGTTTAAAAAGAAAAAGTAAATTATGTTATCATCAGCAAATATAGATTTTAGTGGCATTCTGATCGACTTGATCCTGATTGTTTTTTTTGGATTTGGAACACTTTATACGTTATCTGCAGGCATTGTTCATCGTTTAAAGAAGCAAACACGGACGGTAGGATATTATTTCCTATCCTTTGTGGTATCGGGTGTTATTGGACTGGTTGCCGCCGGATTGCTGGCCTTTATATGGGCGATGTCATTATCGTAAGGTGACGGCAATAAAGTAAATTTATCGCAATGATCTATTGACTGTAAGTGAAATGATCATTGCGATATGTGATGCCCATCAATGGTTTTTAGCATTGACAATGTGCATCAGGTGGTGATTGCAATGCCAGGCATAGAGGCCAATATTGATCTTTAAAGAAATCAACCTTTTGGTCGCAGGATGAATAAAACCTCTTTCAAGCTGTTCGCCAGTTAAACTTTTCAACAAAATAACCCAGCGTTCATGTAGACCTTCGAGCAATTTGATTGAGCTTTCTATTGGAATATTTTTTGCGTCGGGAAGCTCGGCCCACAATTTCTCCTCATATAATTTGATGGTTGGGTCTTCTTCTGTGAGGGCTAATTTAAAACGGACAAAGCTGTTCATGTGGCTGTCGGCGCAGTGATGAACGACCTGACGAATCGTCCAGCCTTCGGGACGGTAGCGTTTTTCCAGTACGTCGTCTGTTAGATCGCCGACTTCGGATTTTAACCGGGCCGGAAAGTCGGCAATTGTTTTGATCCAGTCATTCAACAGGGATTTGTCGATGACATCGGGTATCGCAAAGCGACCTATAGGGTATCTGAGTTTTTCTAATTCATGTTGCATGACTTAAAATTAGTTAAAATAGACACAAGGTTCCTAATCTTTAGGTGTATGTTTTCGAAGAATATTTTCTTCGATTTGCTCTTGGGTCTGCTGTAATTTGGATGCGATAAAGAATTATGGTAATTTCGGCACAATGAATAGCTGGATAGCGTTCGAATTCGACCGGTAGACTAGCTGGTCGCTGCATAAAACACATAGGAAATGAAAAGTCTAAAAGAACTGATTGATACAAGTAATTCGGGATGGAAGTTGGTAGAAAGTTGGATGAAAGAAGCGACGAATGCTTATGAAGTGCTTCCTCGAAACCCTAAGCGGGCTGATGAGGAACTTTTAAGGGCCCAAATTACCACAAAATCGCCTATGGGAGCCATTATTCATCAAACTGGTGGTATTTTAATCGATGGGGGCTGGTTGCGGATTTTAGGCTCAGGCTCGTCGCAGTTGGACCGAGGGATTATGGAATGGAATAAAGGGAAAAGTTTTGACAAGGAAGGCGAAAAAGGTGGTTTTTTGCTGATTGCAGACGATGTTCTAGGTGGTTATTTCGCTATTAATGCCGGTGCGCTGGGAGATGCTATTGGACAGGTCTATTATTTCGCACAAGATACCTTACAATGGGAGAGTTTGGAATGTGGCTATTCGGACTTTATTTTTTGGGCATTGAAAGGGGATATTAGACAGTTTTACGAAACATTTAAATGGAAAGACTGGAGCGAAGAGGTCAAACTCCTGAGCGGCAATCAAGTTTTTTCATTTTACCCTTTCCTGTGGACTGAAGAAGCACGCGATTTTCGTAAAGTGGATCGTAAGCCAATGGCCATCGATGAGAACTACCATTTTACGATGGAATTTGCTGGTGGACGCTAGTTGTTATTTCAATACGACAAACCTCCTGCATAAGGCTTTAATACGATAATAGGACAATGTATTGTTGTCCTATTATCGTATGATACAGAAGATAATTCCCCTGAATGATATTAAACTGATTTATTTTGAAGGCTAAAGCTAACTTCGTTCAGTCTGACTATTTGTATTTGTATCCCCTCGGAAAGGCCAAGTTTGGTCGCCGCATCTTTTCCTAATTTAAGCACATGAAACCCTCTGCCGCGATAGGTAAAATTACATTCATATTCTCCAGCGTTGATCATAATCCTTAATTTTTGGGATTTGGTTGGGAATAGGGGTTTAAATTCTTTCGTGATCCGTATTTGCGATTTTTTTACGTCATCTGTAGTGATCTTGTTACCTTCAGAAGGAAACAACATGTTCGTGGGCGGAGTGTCAGCTGTAGGGGGGGGCGTTTCTGTTTTTTGCTCCTGAATTTCCTGAACTTTTGGAGCCTCGTTTTGTATCGGCTCAGAGTTTGTTTTATCCTGACGTTTCTTATCTTGCCGCCCTTTCTTTCTGGTGTTTTGATTTGCAGTTTTTTCCGTAGTTTCTGTAGAGGGTACGGAAGGAGTAGGAGTAGCAGGAGTTTTGTGCTCGGTGTCCACTGCTGTAGCTGGGCTGGCCATTGCTAAAGGCCGTTTAATAATATTACGGATGTAATAGTGTTTTATGCGCGATTTGTCGGTGTTTCGTTCCTCAATTTCAAAATCTTCTTTGTAAGCTTTGAAAAGATGAGACATCTTGTCGTATCCATAGTTGCGCGCATCAAAATCAGGCTTTCTTTTGTTGAAAAGACTTCCGATCTCACCCAGGAATGCCCAGCCATTTTCATCTGCAGTATCATCCACCGTGTCCTTTAAAAGTTCCAAAGTCTCCTCGTCCAATACGGCAATACTTGTTGGATTGTCAACGGGAGCAGGTTTGGGCTGATTTTGTTGCTTTTTCTTTGCGACCGTTTCTTTCTTTTGATTTTTCTCAAAAATTTCGACGTAGATGAACTTGTCGCAGGAGGCAATAAAGGGTTTGGGGGTCTTTTTCTCGCCGATACCGATGACCAGTTTACCGGATTCTCGAAGACGTGTAGCCAGTCGGGTGAAATCGCTGTCGCTGGATACAATACAAAACCCATCAACTCGGTCTGAATGCAGAATATCCATGGCATCAATAATTAATGCCGAGTCAGTAGAATTTTTGCCTTGTGTATAACTGTATTGTTGTATGGGGGTAATTGCATGGGTAAGGAGTTTATCCTTCCATTTTTCAACATATGGGTTGGTCCAGTCTCCGTAGATGCGTTTGATGGTCGGAATTCCATATCTTTTGACTTCATTCAAAATCTCTTCGATCTTTCGATAAGATACATTGTCCGCATCGATTAGTATTGCGATTTGCAAATCCCCATGTTCTGCCATATATGTTTAGATTATTTTTTCAATATAATATTTGAACTCTTTTCTATTCGCGTGACCTTTCTCATCCGAATATATTCGTTAAAAATACAGTATTGTTAAAGAATATCTTGAATTTTTTGAGAATTAATTTGAACGCTATTTTTTGAGAACATGCGATCAGCTGCTTTTGTTTGGGTCTAAAAGGGAAATTATTACGTTTGCGGAGTAGCGAAATGATTTGAGGGACGGTGAAAATAAATAAAAAAAGGTTTTCAAACGGGGAGAATGAAAACCTTAAATAACCAATTATAAACCTAAATTATGATGATACAAAGATAGTGTAAATATTACACCTGTGCAAATATTCGTTACTATTTTTTTTAAACGTCCTGAATTTTGTAGCTGAACAGCTACAAAATTACCTGTGGATACGCCAAAACTAGCCCGCCATGAAGTTTGAAGGCCTATATTTCATCACGGCATAAAAGCTATTGGTAAATGCTTGGACGCTTTTATAACCGACTTTATACGCAATTTGAGAGATGGTGAATTGTTTTGTGCTCAAAAGCTCCAAACTCTTGATAATGCGAAGGAGCTGCTGATATTTTGCAAGCGTCATTCCGGTTTCTTTTTTAAAAAGGCGTTCAATAGTTCGGAGCGAAAGATTGGACAGCATGGCAATCTCGTCTAACGTGATGGCTTCTGTGTAATGGTCATGTAGGTGATTTAAGACCGTTTGAAGCCTGCTTTCATGCGGAAGGGTAATTTCTAAGTGGAGTAATTGTGAGCAGAAATAGGGGAGTTCATGGAGTAAAGCACCGAGGAAAACTCTTTCCTGTTCATTTTCTTCTCTCAATTTTGACCATTTTTCGGTATATAAAATCATTTCCCGTAATACTTTAGGCGCCGAAAATAGCTGTACCTGATTGAAAAACAAATGCTCTTGTGAGCTGTCAAATTGTGGGGGATCAAAAAAAAGGACCATAAGCTTAATGCGTTCCGAGTGGGAGTTGGTCTTATGTAATGCACCTGAAGGAATCCAAGCAACGTGATTTTGGGGGAGTAGGTACATTTTTCCTGCAACGGTAAGGTATTGAAAACCCTGCTCAACATAAATCAATTGACCTTTCCGATGACTGTGTAACTCGTCGTCGTGTATCCAGTTTTCTTCAAACCAGACATAGGTTGATTTCTGGATGCCTTCAATTATCAACGTATGATTTGTCTGATCCATGTCGTTTTAAATTAAATTAATGGCAAATTTAATTAAAATTCCAAACATACCTTTGCAAGCATTCATTACGTGTATAGTTTGGTTTACATGTATAGTGTGGTTTTATGATGAAAGAAAATATAAAAATATCCGCAGCTGTGTCTTGGACCTGGTTACCCATATTGGTTGTTGTTTTAGTCTCCACCAATCTGCGGTCGCCAATCACAGCCGTTGGCCCTGTACTGGGGCAAATCAGTGAAGATTTGCAATTAAATAGTTTTCAAAGCAGTCTATTGACGGCAATACCTCTTTTTATGTTTGCGAGCTGTTCTGTAGCAGTGAGCCGATATTCACATAAACTGGGCATGCACCGTTTTTTATTACTCGGTTTAATGGCGTTGAGTGTAGGAATTGTGCTTCGGGTTTGGGGCAATATGCCAACGCTGTTTGTGGGGTCTTTTTTAATCGGACTTGGGATCTGTGTGGGCAATGTCGTTACGCCCGGTTATATAAAAACAAATTTTCCAAAGCAGATTGGACTGATGACAGGCATTTTTGCCGTAGCAATGAATCTGACCGCAGCTTTTGCTTCGGGGTTTAGTTTACGATTGGGCGAATGGACTGGTCTCGGGTGGCAGGGTTCCTTGGGGGTTTGGGTGATTTTAGCCTTGTTATCCCTTATCGTTGTTTCCTTTGATGCTTTAAGCCGAAAGAAAGCACAGGGTATCACTGAAAATAGACCGGCGACAAGTGGAATCGGACATAT
The DNA here is from genome assembly GCF_002377215.1 of Sphingobacterium sp. UBA3519. Classification (NCBI taxonomy): domain Bacteria; kingdom Pseudomonadati; phylum Bacteroidota; class Sphingobacteriia; order Sphingobacteriales; family Sphingobacteriaceae; genus Sphingobacterium; species Sphingobacterium sp. UBA3519. The sequence goes on along the minus strand of NZ_DFPI01000025.1, from coordinate 116,290 downwards.
CTTTAGGTCAAGATTAGCTTGGTATATCAGCTTATTTATGGGTATTCAGTCCTTAATTTACTACAGTTTGATTTCTTGGTTACCTAAAGTATTGGTCGATTATGGTATGCCAGCGGAGGATACGGGCTGGTTGCTTTTTTTGATCCAAATTGCCATGATTCCCATAATGTTTATTGGGCCTATTTTGGCACATCGGATGAAGGATCAGCGTCTAATGGCAGCGGCTGTTGCGATAGGCATGTTTGGAAGTATCTTTATATTTTGGCATTACAAACTTCAGGGAATTTATGTTGCCGCCATATTGTTGGGACTTTCCAATGGACTTTCTTTCAGTTTGTCTATTCTTTTCTTTACCCTGCGGGCGAGGTCAACGGCGAATGCGATTAAAATATCGGGCATGGCCCAGTCTGTTAGTTATCTGATTGCAGCTTTTGGCCCGCCGGTATTCGGTAAGCTGCACGAAATAGATGCTACCTGGAATTACTCCTTCTATTTTTTAGCGGGCAGTATCGTACTTTTATTGTTTGCAGGATGGAAGGCCGGGGAAGATAAGTATGTAGCGGAAGATTAAAGATAAGGCTACATCAGGCACAGCTGTTTAGCTGATGTAGCCTTATTCAATTCGCTCTTAAACGCTATTATTCAAATTTAACCGTTAATCTTTGAGGACAGAAAATTCGATGTACGTGGCATTGTTCACATCGTGAAAAATACGTTGTGTGGCTTTACGGAAGTCAGCTTTGGTAGCTGTATAAGGCGCTAAAAACACCTGTGGATTTCGTTCTGCCAGCGGAAACCAGGAGTTTTGTACCTGAACCATAATGCGATGTCCTTTTTTGAACGTATGCGCAACATCTGGCATTTCAAAATTCACCTTTTCGACCATTCCTGGAGTCAGGGCCTGCGCTTTTTCAAAACCATTTCGGTATTTCCCGGCCATGATCTCACCACGTACCATCATCTGGTATCCAGCCATTGTTTTTCCTTGATAACTTGCTGCATCGTTCGGGTAGACATCAATCAGTTTGACAACATAATCTGCATCTGTACCTGTTGAAGAAACCTTAAGGAAATTTTTGATGGGGCCAACTATAGTCAGGTCTTCTGTCAACGGTTCCGTTTGATAAACCATGACATCAGGGCGACTAGCGGCGAAACGCTGATCATCTACCATATACTCCCGCGTTCGGTTTTGGATTAGCCCACCCTGGTGCGGAACCGGTTTATTGGGGTCAGTGACATATTCATCCCAAGAATCTGTACGTTGAACTTTGTCAAATCCAAGTTTCCCCTGAGGTTGGAAGTATAGTTTTTTTGTTTCTACATTTTTGGGTGGCCATTGTTCGAAATGTTTCCATTCATTGCTTCCAGAGACAAAAATGTTCGCTTCCGATGGTGCGAAGTTCCCTTCATCTTTTAGATAATATTTGAAAAAAGGCTGTTCAAATTGTTCCTGATAGGTAACGCTGGTTTTTTTCTCAAATTGGATATCACCTAAATAGTTTCCTTCTGCACGAACCCAGCCGCCATGATACCAAGGTCCCGCGACTAAAATCGAGTTGTTTTTTTTACTTTTATCCTCAATCGATTGATAGGTCTTAAATGTTCCATAAGCATCTTCCGCGTCAAAGAAACCACCGACGACCATCACCGCTGGTTTTACCTCCTGTAAAGAATTGGTGATCACACGCGACTTCCAAAAATTATCATAGTCGGGATGTTTAAACAGGTCATTCCAAAACTGTACGGAGTCACCAAAATACTTTTCCTTCAGTTCCCATGCTGTTCCGGCTTCTAAAAAGAAGTTGTATTTATCGGCTTCTTTAATCTGAATTTTGCTCTTGAATTGATCTGGGGTGATGGGTTTTGGACGCGGGACACCAAAGGTTGACATGAAGGTGAATGCATCCTGAAGAAACAGTACGCCATTATGGTGGAAGTCATCGCCGATATACCAGTCTGTTACCGGAGCTTGTGGGGAGACCGCTTTCAAGCTCGGGTGCGTTTTGACCAATCCAACGGTAGAATAGAAGCCTGGATAGGAGATCCCATAGAGTCCGGCTTTGCCATTATAGTTTTTGAGATTTTTCTGTAGCCATTCAAGCGCATCATAGGTATCTGTACTTTCATCGATGGCATTTTTGTCTTTGCTGTAGGTGGTCGGACGTACATCTTCAAATTCACCTTCGCTCATCCACTTGCCCCGCACATCTTGGTAGACGAAAATATAGCCTTCACGCATCATCGTCGGAAAGTTGCCCAGGCTTTTTTTGTATTCGTTTTGTCCATAAGGAGAAACCGTGTAGGGCGTTCTATTGAGCAAAACTGGATATTTCTTCGATTTGTCTTTTGGACTGTAGATCGCAGTAAATAATTTTTTCCCATCTCGCATGGGGATTGCTACTTCGGTCTTTTCATAATGATCTCTAACATAAGCCGAGTCGGCAGCGGTTTGAGCATGTAACTGGCTTGCGCTTAAAAGCGCCAAAGTTAGGCACGAAATTGTATTTTTCATTCAGATAATTATTTGTTCAGTACATTCTTTGGTGTAAAACTCTACTTTACACTTGGTTTCGTTCGTTGCAATGTTATGGATACTCTTATGCACCTTAGGCTATAGGGGATACCGTTAAATTTGTCATCGCGCTACCGATTGGCAGACCATTTATCCAATAACAATGCGCAGGTCAAATGCTGTTGGTTTATAAATTGAACGATAGACTCATTGCCTGTATTTAGATTTTAGGCTAAAGTTAGTGCTACTAAAACCATTTTCCAATTTTATTGTCATATTTATGGGAAATAGAAAAAGAAAAATTGACCAATTTTTAAGAAAGAAAAACTTTTTTTGGATTGAATTTGGATTAGTTTTCGAATCTTGATATATTGAGTAAAATTAAGGACAATTGTTTTTTGGTTAACAACTTTAGCTAAAAACGTTAAATTCCAGTTAGATGGACTAGTAGAATACTAAATAATAATTCATTTTCGGATTATTTCTTAAGGTTTCGAATGGGCTTCGTATCGCTATTTGTCACGATTTTATAAATTAAGTGCGGGGTGGTATGAAATATGTTTTTTTAAGCTAATTTTAAGAATTATTTTATCATAATACATCAATTAAATAACAATTTAAGTATATAGAATTAATATGGGACAACAAGTGAAAGATGCCAATGGAAAATTGGGTATTCTTATTCCGGGATTAGGTGCTGTGGCTACAACATTAATCGCTGGTGTGGCATCTATAAACAAAGGTTTTTCAAAACCAATCGGATCTGTTTCTCAATTGAGCAGAATCCGTCTGGGTAAACGCACTGAGAACAGAAATCCATTAATTAAAGATTTCGTCCCTTTAGCAAAACTGGAAGATGTTGTTTTTGGTGGCTGGGACGTATACGAAGATAACGTATATGAGGCTGCATCAAAAGCACAGGTATTGGAGCAAGGTCAATTGGATGCTGTTAAGGCTGAATTGGAGGCTATCCAACCGATGAAAGCTGTGTTTGACCGTAATTTTGTGAAAAATTTGGACGGAACGCACATCAAATCTGAAAAAACTCGCCGTGAATTGGCAGATGCTGTACAACGTGATATTCGTGAATTCAAAGAGAAAAACGGATTAGACCGTATTGTCTTGGTATGGTGTGGATCTACAGAGCGTTATATTGAGACAAACGAAGCTTTTTCAACCTTAGCTAAATTAGAGGAAGCGTTAGATAATGATGATCAACGTATTCCACCGAGTATGATCTATTGTTATGCGGCATTGAAAGAGGGCGCTCCGTATGTCAATGGTGCACCAAATTTAACATGTGACGTTCCAGCGATTGTTGAGTTGGCGCATGAAAATGGTGTAGCAATTGCAGGTAAAGATTTTAAAACAGGTCAAACATTGATGAAAACAATTGTGGCACCTGGTCTTCAAGCGAGAGCTTTGGGTGTTGAAGGTTGGTTTTCGACGAATATCTTAGGTAACCGTGACGGATTAGTATTGGATGATCCTGAAAATTTCAAAACAAAAGAAGTGTCTAAATTATCGGTATTGGAAGAAATTCTAGATGCGAAAAAGAACCCTGAGTTATACGGTGACCTTTACCATAAAGTACGTATCAACTATTATCCTCCACACGGTGATAATAAAGAATCTTGGGACAACATCGATATTTTCGGTTGGTTGGGCTACAAAATGCAGATTAAAATCAATTTCTTATGCCGCGATTCAATTTTAGCAGCACCGGTTGCCTTGGATTTGGCTTTGTTTATTGACTTGGCGCAACGTGCAGGCATGTCGGGTATTCAAGAGTGGTTGTCATTCTACTTGAAGTCGCCTCAAACAGCTCCAGGATTGCCTCCTGAACACGATATCTTCAAACAATTGATGAAATTGCAAAATACATTGCGTCACATTATGGGTGAAGATTTAATCACACATTTAGGACTGGATTATTACCAGGAGCTAGTCGATAGTATTCAATAAGCTAACTTAATAAGAGCGGGGAAACAATTGTCTAAAAACAGTTTTTCCCCTTTTTCTTCAACATCTTTACGGTATTGAAGATTTGTGATATAACCCTCTGTAGACTTTTGCGCTTACGAACGCTGAGATAGTGACGGGGGTTTTGCTTTTTTATAAATGATTTTATTTTGCAATTAGAAGAAATGGAATTTGCAATTATAGCGGCGGGAGAAGGTTCTCGATTGCGAAAAGAGGGGTTCAATTTACCGAAACCCTTGCTACCATTACATGGAGTTCCATTAATTGAACGATTGATTCGCGTGTTTGTTAAAGAAGGAGCGCAAAGAGTTCATGTTATTATCAATAAACAATCTCCGGAGCTGAAATTGTTTTTGGAAAAAACGACGTTTGAATTACCTATCCTGCTTATAGAGGAAGATACTGCAAGTTCATTGCATAGTTTTGCCTTGCTTGTCAAAAACAACCCCGATTGGTCGTCCTGTTGTCTGACCACAACAGATACGGTTTTTAGGCCACATGAATTTCATGCCTATTTAGAAGCATTTCAGCAACATCAACAGGCCGATGCTTTTATGGCTGTAACTCCTTTTGTTGACGATGAGAGTCCGCTCTATGTGAACACCAATTCGCAGCTTCGGGTGGAAGCTTTTTTGGATACGGCAACCGCCAAAACGAAGTACGTTTCTGGGGGAATTTACTGCTTTCGTCAGGCGGCGATGGACTGTGCGTTGAGCTCCGTCGAAGCAGGTAATTCCAGAATGCGTAATTTTCAGCGTGCTCTATTGGAAAACGATTTACAAGTAGAAGCATTTGTATTTGAAAAGGTGGTCGATATTGATCATTTAAAAGATCGTGTTGTCGCAGAACAATTTTTGAGTGAGGAGGTTAGTTAGTAAAATGAGCGATATGATTTCTATTTTAGGCGTAACTCGAAAAAATCGCTTTTCACCCAACCATGTGGGGAATGATGCCGCCATATTCAATGAAGTAGTTTTAAAACTGACTGAAAAAGGTGCCTCGGTAGAGCTTTGTAACGAGGATGAATTTTTGTCTTCAGCATCCGTGAAGCAGGATAATATTCTGACTATGGGGAGAACAAAGACTTTAGTGAAAAAGTTGCAATCTCTTCAAAATAATGGGGTCAATGTTTTGAATTCTGGATTTGGAATTGAAAATTGCTTTCGGAAAAATATGACCCTTAAGCTTTTGGAAGGTGGAGTTCCTTATCCGAAAAGTATCGTGATCTCTACGGTTGCCGATATTCAATCTATTTTTGAGAAACTGAAAGGAAAGGGTGTGTGGATCAAACGTGGCGACTTTCACGCCATTCATAAAGAAGATGTTACTTTTGCCGCTAGTCTGAAAGAAGCGCAACATATCTTGAATGAATATGCGCTCCGCGGGATTAAAGAGGCGGTGATTTCTGAACATCTTGCCGGAGACCTACTAAAATTTTATGCGGTGCGGGGAACGGATTTCTTTTTTTATTTTTACCCCTATGAACACAATCATCACAAATATGATTTGTATGAACAAATTAATGATGAGGTCGTACACTTTCCTTTTGATCTCGACAAGCTAAAAGAAGTCGCTAATCGTGCGGCAGAAGTCCTGGATGTACATATCTACGGCGGCGACGTGATTATTGATGCAAATGGAGACTTCCATATTATTGACTTAAATGACTGGCCAAGTTTTGCGCCTTGTCGGGCAGAGGCTGCAGAGGCCATTGCTCAAATGGTTTACCATAAATTTACTGAAAAGAACCACAATGCAGAAAGAACAAGTTAATGTAATCGAAGAAGATAATTTGAGTGCATTCGAACAATCTTTAAAATCTAATGATACTGAGGAACGAATTGATATTTGGTTTTATCGACCTATAGGTTATCGCATTGCGCAAGTCTGTGCAAAAATTGGTATTACACCCAACGCTGTAACCATTATTAGTATTTTCTTTGGCGTTGCGGCGGGTATTTTATTCTATTACCCGGCGTTATGGATTAATGTGATCGGCATGCTTTTATTGGTTTTTGCCAATTCTCTAGATAGTGCCGATGGACAGCTGGCCAGAATGACGGACAATAAAAGTCGCTTTGGTCGTATCTTGGATGGTTTTGCTGGCGATTTTTGGTTTGCTTCTATTCATATTGCGATCTGTTTACGCAGTATTAACGAGGGGTGGCCACAATGGCTATGGGTATTTTGTGTGCTTGCAGGTGTATCGCATATGCTTCAGTCAGCAATGGCTGATTATTATCGTAACGTGCATTTGTATTTTATAAAAGGTAAAGCTGGAAGTGAGCTGGACAATACACGTGATTTGAAAGTTGACTACGATGCCTTGTCCTGGAGCAAGAATTTTTTCAGCAAATTTGTGTTAAATGGCTATATGGGCTATACACGAAACCAGGAAAAGCTTTCGCCAAAACTGCAAAAGCTACTGCGCCTAGTGAAAAGTCGCTATAAAGACGAATTGCCAAAACAATTAATGGTCGACTTTAGAACTCAAAATAAACCATTGATGAAGTATACAAATATTGTACAGTTCAATACAAGGGTGATTTTCCTATTTGTTTGGTTGTTTATCGGCCAACCTTGGATTTACTTTTTCTTTGACATGTTTGTCCTAAATCCGATATTGATCTATATGTGTAACCGACAAGAAAAGGTAAGTGGCTATTTTGTTGATAAATTAACAAATGATCCAACCTATGGGTAGCAAAATCTATAAAGTGCTCTTTATGCTGATCGGTATAGGTACACTGGCCTATATGATTCATGCAATGGGAATTGATGAGATTTGGAACAACCTTGAAAATATTGGCTGGTGGTTTCTGCCTGTACTTGGTAGCTGGGCAGTACTCTACTGGATGAATGCTATGGCATTTAAGGCAATTATTCAGGAACCGGAATTGCCACAGACAAACGTCCCTTTTTGGAAGGTCTTACAATTGACAATATCGGGGTATGCCATCAATTATATAACACCATTTGTTGCGTTAGGAGGGGAGCCTTATCGTATTATGGAGCTTAAAAACTATGTCGGTGGTTCGAAGGCAGGTTCATCTGTGCTGTTATACGGTGTCATGCACATCCTATCGCATATTTTATTTTGGGTCGCTTCTGTTTTTCTAATTCTTTGGTTTGTGCCTGCTAGCACGATGGTCAATGTGGCCTGTGCTGCGATTTTTGTAATGGCTATCATCTGTACTTGGCTATTTACAAAATTTTATAAGAAGGGAATTACCGTTTCACTATTGAAAGCCTTGTCTAAACTGCCTTTGGTAGGCAAGAAAGTGGGTGATGTACTGGATACGAAATATGAAACTTTGAATGACGTCGATCAACAGGTGAAAAACCTCTTTCAAAATCGTCGTGATCGTTTCTATACGGCGCTTTTTTGGGAATTTGTAGCACGCGTTGTAGGCTGTTTTGAGATTTATTTTATTGGTTTGGCTTTAGATATCAATATTGATTTTATTGATGCTATGATCATTAGCTCAGGATCTTCCCTATTTGCCAATCTTGTTTTTTTCTTTCCAATGCAGTTGGGAACCCGGGAAGGTGGATTGGCAATGGCCGTAATGAGTATAGGATTGCCTGCGAAAGTCGGTATTTTTATGGGTGTTGTGACACGAATTAGGGAAATTGTGTGGATTATGATCGGTTTGGGGTGGATGAGTTTAGTAAAAAAGAAATAACATGGATAAGTTTAATATTAAAGGAATTATTTTTGATTATGGTGGAACCTTAGACACCAATGGCGGCCACTGGGGAGCTGTTATCTGGTCGGGTTATGAAAAATATCAGGTTCCCGTAAATTTGAACGCTTTTCAGGAGGCCTATACCTACGCGGAACGTCAGATGGCTTTACAACCTATTATTAAACCGCAGTTTAATTTTTTGGAAGTGCTTGAAGCAAAGCTCAATGTGCAATTTGATTATCTTATTGCTGCAGGGTACGACTTAGACCGATCATTAGCGCATAGAATAGCCTTTGACGGTTATTCATTGGCGAAGAATACGGTTGAAGAGGTAAAACCACTGTTAAATTCACTCCATGAAAAATATCCGATTGTCATGGTTTCCAATTTTTATGGTAATTTAAAATCGGTCCTTGATGATTTTGGGATTCTGTCTTATTTTCAGGAAGTTGTGGAGTCGGCTGTCGTCGGTGTGCGCAAACCTGATCCTGCCATTTATGCCTTAGGTGTAACTAAAATAGGACTTCCTGCACAAGAGGTATTGGTGGTGGGTGATTCCTATAGTAAAGATATGGTACCTGCCAAAGCGGTTGGCTGCCAAACCTTATGGTTGAAAGGGCAGACTTGGGGCGAGGATAAATTGCAGGATACTGGAGCTGCAGACCAGCAATTTACAAGCATCTTCGATTTAATCGACTTTGTTTAAGTAGAGATTCTGACGAAATTCTTTAGGCGAGATTCCAACATTTCGCTTAAAGAATTTACCAAAAAAAGATTGATCCGAGAAATGTAATTTCACTGCAATTTCTCCGATAGGAAGCCCCTGGCAAAGTAATGATTTTGCTTCCTCCACTAAAACGTTCTGAATAAGTTCTATTGCTGATTTTCCAGTTAGTTCCTTGGTAATCACCGATAGGTGTTTCGCTGTGATGCCAAGTTCCATCGCATAAAATTGCACCATGTGTTCTTTATGAAACGACTTTTTTAATAGCAAATGGAAATTGGCCAGAATCTCTCTTTTCCGGGAGGGAATAGCGGGTGTATTTCGCATATTTTGGCTTCCTAGACGGGCTATTTCACAAAATAATATTTCTGTTAATGACTTAATAATCTGATGTTGGAAAAGGTAGCTAGAGTCTTGTCGGTCGTAATGAATAAACTGTTTAAATAAGTTAGATAAGTTGATCGAATCTTGGTTCGATAGCGACCAGATGTAACTGTCACTTAAGGCAAGAGATTTTTTGGTGACCTCGAAGAAATCTTCTTGAAAATCCAGTTTGAAGCTAAAATCCAGCGTAAAGAAAATCAAATATACCTCACAATCCCAAGATTTGACGACCGAAGAGCCATTCACTCGGGAGGATGGATTGGTTAACAATAGGTGATTTTGAGCAACTTGTACCCGTTCATTATTAATCATGAAGGAAGTCTCACCTTTTTTTATTAAACAGAGCGAATAGAGGTCACCTTTTGTTAAAATCTGCTGCTGCTCGGAACTAAAGACAGGTTTCGATTTGTTGCCCTTAAAATGAAAGACATAAAAACCCTTGTTTTTGATGGGAGTTTCCTTTACAGACATGTTTATTTTACGATAAAATCAAAATAGGTTTTACGATAAGGTTCATCTTGCAAAGTGTAATGCCACCATTCCTTATCATAAGCTTTGAAGCCAAATTTAGCCATCGCTTCTTTTAAAATCTTCCGGTTTTCTTTCTGTTGGACGGTCAGATGCGCATAGTGATGATGGGAGACTGCGCCGAAAAAATCAAAAGGTCCACCCATATCAATCTCCTTATGATCTTTTAAGCTAATGAGCGTTAGATCGACTGTACTGCCACGGCTGTGGCCTGATTTGGAGGCAATAAAGCCTAGATTGAACAAGTTCTTCTTATTGATAAGCGGGTAGAATTCCCTTTTTGCGATGGTATCTTTGGTGTTTAAGGACCATGTTTTAAAGTTGTCAACAGCACGTTGCGGACGGTAGGCATCGAATATTTTCAGGCCAAGACCTTTTTTATTTAAATGGTTCTCGACCTGCTGCAGTGCTAGCGCTGCGCGCTTCGTTAAAATAGCGACTGGTTTTTCATAACCTTGAATTGGCCTTCCGGTGAAGTTGTGGCTACCAAAATAACGCATTTCTAAACTTATTGTTGGAATAATGTCCTTGACGTATACAAAATCTGAAGGCATGGTCTTTTCCTGCGCACTGAGAGAAAGCGTGGAAAGGCTTAAGGCAAATATAAGACACAAGTTAAATTTCATGGAATGAAGATACAACTTGTGTCTTAATTAATATAATATAAAACGTTATTCTCGTTCGTAATGACAAGAATGATCTTGAATTCAGCTTATTGACCAATTTGTGCTCGTATTGATCAACAGCCCACTAATGATCCGCTAATTTTTTTCTCAGATAATTGTATATTTCAATCTGCGAACGGCATGGCGCCTTTTTATTCTCAACGTAATGATTGCTCAGTGAATTGTTGAGTATACGGGCCTTGACATTATCATTGAGCTGGATCTGAAGCATTTCTTTTAAATCTTCCTTGATTTTTTTACTTGTTATTTTGACCGCTGCTTCGATGCGATGATCCAAGTTTCTTGTCATCCAATCTGCCGAGGAAATAAATAGCTGCTCTCGGCCAGCGTTGTAGAAATACATCACACGTGCATGTTCCAAATACTCATCGACGATTGAAATGGCATTCATTTGCAATTTAAAGGTTTTTTGATTTGTTGCACAGTAGATTCCCCGGATGATAAGGTCTATTTTGACACCAGCTGTTGCGGCATCATAGAGCTTTTTAATCATTTCTTTATCGCTCAGTGAGTTTACCTTGACAATAATATATGCTTTTCGACCAGCCTTGGCTTCGGTAATCTCCTGATCGATGTAGTGTAGAAGTTCCCTGCGCATATCCGTTGGGCATATCAACAGACTTTTGCAATTTTTGATAATTTCAGCCGGATTTGACTTAGGACGTCTCAGGTAATTGAAAACCTTATTTATATCGGCAATAACATCCCTATTACTCGTTAATAGGCAGTAATCTCCGTATAATTTAGCCGTTTTTTCATTGATATTTCCTGTGCTGACAAAACCATACTGGATCGTTTTCATTCCAATACGTTTTTTGATGACGCATAGTTTTGCATGGACCTTTTTATTTGGGATACCGGTCAATACCTTGATGCCTTCCAGTTCAAGTTTCTCTTTCCAGTCCAAATTGTTTTCTTCATCAAATCTTGCCCGAAGTTCAAGCATCACGGTGACTTCCTTTCCATTGCGGGCCGCGTTAATCAGGGCATTTGCAATTTTTGAATTCGAGGCTAAGCGGTATGCCGTAATCTGGATGGTTTTCACATCTGGATCCATCGCTGCTTCACGAAGTAGATCAATGATCGGTCTAAACTCATGATAGGGGAAGGAGAGCAGCACATCTTTTTTCAATACAGTATCCGTTACACGTTCGTAGTTCTTGAAATAGGGGTGTGGAAAGGACGTCCGTTCCAAGGGCTGATTATAGGATTTAAACACATTGGGAAAATCCATGAAGTGTTTGAAGTTGTGTATTTTTTGTCCTGGAATGATGCTGTCTTTTTTTGAAAGGTTAAGTTTCTTGATCAGGAATTCTACCAATTTATGGTCCATCTCTTGATCAAAAATAAATCGGGTAGGTTTACCTTTTCTTCTGTTTTTTACCCCTTTGCTTATCTTTTCGACCAGCGTCGTGTTGATGTCATTGTCAATGTCAAATTCGGCGTCTTTTGTGACTTTAAATACATGTGCATTGAATACATCAAAACCGAAATAGGAGAATATCAGAGGAAGATTAAACTTGATAACATCCTCCAAAAGTATGATGTGTTTTTCATCTTTTGGCGATGGCAACTGGACGAAGCGTCCATTTTGACTGGTCGGGATTTCGATGAGTGCAAATTTGGTTTCGTACTGCCATTCCTGTTTTCCCATCGCAATGCCCAAATAAAGGCTCTTATCCCGAATATAAGGCATAGGCCGCACATCGTCCAATATCAGCGGAATGACGTTCGATTCTACGTCATCCTGATAATAGTCACTCACAAACTTCTGTTGTTCGGGGTTGAGTTCCTCACTGGTCTTAATATAGACATTTTGTTTGGCCATATCTTTTTGGATACGATTCCAGGTACTGTCAAATTTCTTTTGCTGCTTGATGACCCGGATATTGAGCTCTTCTAGGATAAGCTGAGGATCTTCATAGAAGGATTGATTGGCACTTTTATCTTTGAGGTCTATAGCCCGTTTTAGACCTGCAACACGCACGCGGAAAAATTCATCGAGGTTATTGGAAAATATACCTAAAAATTTGATTCTTAAGGGTAAAGGGACAGTCTCATCCGCAGCTTCCTGAAGTACTCTGCCATTAAAGCTCAACCAACTAACGTCTCTAGGAATAAATTTTTTCGCCATAGCTAAATATACGTAAATTTAAAAAGCAAAACTATAGCTCTGCAGGGGATAATCGAACTTTTTTGTGTTAAAGAATTATTAAGTTATTTTTTGTTGATGTATTTCGAGCGTCGTTTTAAGGTGCATTTTTGCCATCATTCTTCTTCCCTAGAAATAACCGCTACAAGGTCGTGCACTGCATGGAAAAAAAATCCCCCAAAGTCTTGCAGACTTTGAGGGACATGTCATTATGTTTGATTTCGTCTATTTCTTCTTTCCGTACTTTTTGGAAATTTGAATAGCTTTGTATTTTGTCGTGTCAAAATGGGGTGTGTCAATTGATAAGCTTGTCGGATAAGGAGCGCTTCGATCAAAGAAATACACCGTTGTTGTGCTTCCGTAATCATTGACAGGCATCAAGTCAAGACAGCCTGTATAATCTGCGTTCAACAGGTCACCTACTGTAACGGCATAGATGCGTATGATACCGCCTTTATTTTGTTCATTTCTGACGAAAGCGACTTCCTTAAAACCTCCCGGTAAATCTTCAATACTTTTCTGATTGAAGCTATCTTTTAAAATAAAACCCAGCAGCACTAAAATCGGTATGACCAAAAGCCATAACCTTTTATTCTTCTTCATTAAAAAACACTTAAATTGTAATAGTAATACCTAATAACTTATAAAACTCTTTTAAAATTGCCTGATGTCCTGGCCAAGCAGGAGAGGTGACCAAATTTCCGTCTACGACCGCTTGATCGGCAGGGATATTTTTCCATGTGCCGCCCGCTAGTTCGATGTCTGGACCTACAGCAACATAGGCTGTCAATGTACGACCTGCGAGTACTTTTGCAGCTGTTAACACCTGGATACCATGACATATTGCCGCCACAGGTTTGTTGTGCTCAAAGAAGTGTTTCGTAATCTCCAAAACACGTTTGTTGAGTCGAATATATTCTGCCGATCGTCCGCCAGCAATATATAGACCGTCATAGTCTTCAACATTTACCTGGTCGAAATCTTTATTGATTGCGAAATTATGCCCGCGCAATTCTTTGTAGGTCTGATCACCAGTGAAATCATGTACTGCTGTGGGAACTACATCCCCGCTTTTGCGGTCTGGAGCAATTGCATCTACCGTTATCCCTATAGAACCCATTGCTTGAAATGGAACCATTGCTTCGTAGTCTTCTACAAAGTCTCCTACAAGTAGTAATATTTTTTTTGCCATATCAAAAAACCTCTTTTAATAGGTTTTCAATTTACATATTAAAAGAGGTTTTTACAATGATTATTTGTTAATCTTTTGTTAACCCTGAACGGATAATTTTTCGGCAAGTGCACGTTTTGTTTTACGTACTTTAGCTTCTAATTGACTTCTTAAAGTCGGGTCGATAATACCTTTACCTTCTTCAAAGTTTTTGTGGAATTCGGGAAGAGAAAAGGAATCTAATATATCGGCACCGTCCCAAGTGATTCGATTGACAGCAGTGTTCAAAACTGTGGCACCTCCCATTGGACCAGGGGCAGTTGCCAATAAGAAAACAGGTTTGCCGTTGAATAATTTACGGTTAGGAATCCGTGAAACCCAGTCAACGATATTTTTGTAAGCTGTGGTATAGGATCCATTATGTTCGGCCAAAGAAATCAACAGGAAATCTGCGGCATCCATTTTAGCTGCAAAGTCATGCGCTAATTGAGGAATGCCCAACTCGACTTCTTTGTCGTAAGAATAGATCGGCATTTCAAAATGGTTTAAGTCTAGCAATTCGATGGTATCGTCGGCTTCCTTGTAGTATTTTGAAGTACTTGTGACAAATGTTTTGTTGATTGAGTTTTTGTTGCTTGTGCCTGCAAATGCTAATATTTTCATCTTTATATCATTAATTTATGAGGTGCTGCATAGGGTTAAAAATACCCCATACTGGCCTCGCTGTTACCTTTGGAAAATCATGGTTTTCGCATGTTTTCGATTTGATTTATTTTTAAATCGGGTCAAACTTACAATATAATTGCTGAATAAATGTCAATCAAATGTCTCTGTGGGGTGTTCTGCTTTATTTATTGATGTAGATCAAGAAAATTAAAACGTTCGTACATGCCAAGTAGGCCTGTAAGTCCGCCGGTATGTATTACGAGTACCTGATCGGCGGGGGTAAAGTAGTCCTTTTTGATCAGGTCATCCACGGCATAGAGCAATTTGCCGGTATAAGTAGGTTCAATCATTATTCCTGTGGATGCTATAAAATGTTGAACGAAGACGAGCAAGTCGGCGTTGGATTTGGCATAACCACCAAAATGATAATCAAGGTGTAAAATAGGCGGGGGGATGTTGGGGTAAAGTTGATCGACTTCCGTTTGAATAAAGCCACCATTTTTTAAAACAGGAACGCCATGTACATGGGTAAATAGATCTCGTTTTTCGACAGCATTGCCTATTCCCGCTAATGTTGTTCCTGTACCACAGGCTGTAAAAATATGCTGATATTCATGTTGGAGTTCGTCAACGATTTCGGCGCAACCTTTCGCTCCGAGCATACCGTAACCGCCTTCATGTATATAGAATGTCGTCGGATCCTGACCAAAATAACGCTCGTATAAATTTTCTTTATTTCGGTAAGATTCGCGGTCGACGTAAATAAGCTGCATCCCAAAAAGACGACACATCGTTAAAACAGGGTTGTTAACCCCTTCTTCACCTCTAACAAAAGCAGTTGTTTTAAACTTGAAGGTAGCGCCGGCGCAAGCAGTAGCCAAAAGATGGTTGCTCCATGCCCCGCCAAATGTAACCAGATGGCTTTTCCCTAGCTGCACTGCTTCTTCCAGATTATATTTTAATTTTCGCCATTTATTGCCCGAAATAAACGGATGTATGAGGTCATCCCGCTTAAGCGTTACTTTAATATGCTTCTTCTCCCAGGCCGGAAGGCACAATTCAGTTTCGGGACTATGGATTTTGAACGGCAACATAACATTAAATGAAAACAAATTTAACGAAAATTGTTTCATTTGGTTTATTTTTGTAGCATGACAGAACAAATTGGATCGCAAGATCAGGAAGAACAGGAATTATTTGAGCATCTACGTATTGAGGTGGATAAGGGGCAAGCATTACTCCGCATTGATAAATATCTGATGAACAGGGTGGAAAATGCTACGCGGAGCAAAATTCAGCATGCTATTGAAGCTGGTTCTGTCATGGTTAACGGTAAGGAGATCAAGGCGAGCTATAAGGTTAGACCTGATGATGTGATTACATTAGTGCTACCTGATCCGCCACGGGATAACGAAGTTTATCCTGAAAACATTCCATTAGATATCAAATACGAGGATGACGATGTGTTGATCGTGAATAAGGAGGCGGGAATGGTCGTGCATCCAGGATATAATAATTATACAGGAACCTTGGTCAATGCATTAACGTATCATATACAGCAGCTGCCACAGCTACCTGGAAACTCCGATCGCCCGGGTTTAGTGCATCGAATCGATAAAGACACCTCCGGATTATTGGTCATTGCTAAAAATGAAAAATCAATGGCCTTTTTGGCAAAGCAGTTTTTCGATCACAGCATTACCCGTAAATATATTGCATTAGTTTGGGGAGATTTAAAAGAGGACGGAACAATCACAGGTTATATTGGACGTCATCTAAAAGACAGACGTATCATGGCGATGTATGATAGTGAAGACAAGGGGCGTTGGTCAGTGACACATTACCGAGTTTTGGAGCGACTGGGCTATGTTACCCTAATAGAATGTCAATTAGAAACGGGACGTACACATCAAATTCGTACGCATATGCAATCTATTGGTCATCCGCTATTTAATGATGCCATGTATGGCGGCGATAAGATTTTAAAAGGTACCGTGTTTTCAAAGTACAAGCAGTTTGTGGATAACTGTTTTTCATTGCTGCCGCGACAAGCACTTCATGCGCAAGTATTGGGATTTATTCATCCTTCTACAAAAGAAAATATGTATTTTGAGGTACCATATCCGGAAGATTTTCGTTTAGCTTTAGAAAAGTGGCGCGGATATGCGGCAAATTCAATGGCTATAGAACATGATTAAAATTTAGAACAAAATTAAGATGCCAACAAACTATATCAATTTCAATGGCAATGTAGTGCCGGAAGATCAGGAAATATTTAGCATTGAGAATAGAGGTTTTCGTTATGGGGACGGACTGTTCGAAACGATGTTGTATAAGGATGGTGATATCCGCTTTCTAAATTTTCATGTCGAGCGTTTACAAAAAGGAATGGAGTTGATTCATTTGGATGATGCAAACCTTTTCGATGCATTTTTTATTCGTTCGAGATCCGAAGAATTAATCCGTAAAAACAATATGTTGGGACAGCAGGTTCGTATCCGGTTGATCGTATTTAGATCTGGTGGCGGATTGTATAGTCCGACGAGTAATAAACCTGGTTTTGTTTTGCAGGTGCAGCGCATAGAACCTAATCTTCGCGATAAGAAGGTCGGTTTGATTGTAGGGCTGTACAATGAATTCAAAAAACCTTATAGCGATCTTTCAAAGATTAAATCTTTAAATGCGCAGATTTATGTGTTAGCTGGCATCTATAAAAAGAAAATGGCTTTTGATGATGTGTTAATTCTAAATCAGGAAGGTTACCTATGTGAATCCTTAATTTCAAATATCTTTGTCTATTATGAAAAGGTGCTTTATACACCAGCATTATCCGAAGGATGTATTGAAGGGGTGATGCGTCGGGTAGTCATGGACATGGCACAGGATGAAGGTATAGAAGTGGTGGAAGCACAGATAAGCCCCGAAATCATGAAACGGGCAGATGAGATTTTCTGTACCAATGCTGTACAGGGGGTACAATGGGTAATGGGCTATAAGCAAAAGCGCTATTTCAATAAGATATCGCGGATCTTACAGGAAAAATTACAGCATTGGAACTATGACCTCAGTGATGAACAAGACTAGTTTAATTTGATCATTCATACAAAAGGGCAGAACTTAATTCTGCCTTTTTGTATGAATGATTCGCTCAGCCCATTGCTCAAATGCTGTTTTAAAGCTGCGGAGAAAATCTTTGGTTTTTGCTAATTCCACTGTTCCACTTGGACCGATACAGCTGCCGATATCGCCCAGATAAGCTTCAGGTTGCTGCATCGTTGGGATATTGACGAAGACAAGTGATTGACGCAAATGATGGTTGGCCCCAAAGCCCCCATAAACTCCCGTTGATGAGGAAATTATTGCGCCAGGTTTACCATCCCATTTATTTTTTCCATAGGGTCTCGAACCCACGTCAATCGCATTCTTTAATACCGCCGGAATCGAACGGTTATACTCTGCGGTAACAAAAAGCACAGCATCCAAGGACGCGACCTCTTGACGGAAACGGGTATAGCTAGCCGGTGGGTTACCAGCATCGTCAAAATCCTGATTATATAAGGGGAGATCGCCGATATCAATCATGCGATAGCTAAATTTCGATTCCTCCTGGTCGAGGATAAACTGTGCGATCTTTTTATTGAAAGATTCCTTTCTCAAGCTGCCGACAAATATGCCTACGTTATATATACTCATGGTAATTATTCATTAAAGTCCTATCAATCTGAACAACGGATCCTTCAAAAAGGTTTGGGGTATTTTGTGAATTACACTATTTTCAACCTGTTCAAAATGAGGTTTTTATTGTTGCGTTAACAAAAATTAACATTTGAACATTAATCTTTTGCATACTGTTTGTTGTCGTATTGTAAAGAAGAAATTACAAACTAAGGGAGGAGCTACTTATGAAAAAATTGTTTTATGCGGCGGCGATCATTGCAGGCCTTTTTACGGCGGGAGCTGCACAGGCGCAAGTGAGTATCAGTGTCAATATTGGAAGTCAGCCTAGTTGGGGACCAGCGGGTTATGATTACGCGCGTTATTATTATATGCCAGAATACAATATGTATTACGATGTACCCGCGAGATGTTACGTTTATTATGATAACGGCGGCTGGATAAGAAGAGCAAGTTTACCGAGACGATATAGACATTACGATTTTTATCGGGTGCATAAAGTAGTAATCAACGATCGCACACCTTGGCATCATCACGATCGCTACAGAAGCCGTTATGGCGGTTATCGGGGAAGGCAGGTCGCCATTCGAGACAGTCATCATGGTGGTGGATATTCATTTGCAAGCGAGCGTCGGGTAAGCCGCGAACATTCATGGGGTGAGCGTCGGGGATACGATAGAGGAAACGACCGCGGTTATGGACGAGGTCGCGAAGGTGGTCACGGGCGTGGCAATGATCAGGGACATGGACACGGGCGAGGTAACGGTCATGGCGGAAGACATCGGGATTAATTGAGTAGCTGAATAACAGAATAAAAAAGGAATCTATATCAACATAGGTTCCTTTTTTTTGGCCGGAAATAACAGCTGGTCTGCTTTCGTAGCGCTGGAGGCATGCGAAATCATGACGCTTTGAGTGCCATGCACAATAAATTAAATAACATAACAGCTTTATTAATGAAAAATATATTAATTTTGCGCAACACGGGACTGAAATCAGCTTATTTTAGATGATTTTGAGTATTTGTGAAATAATTGTGATGGTAAGTTAATTTTTGTAATGAGAAAAGTAGTTAATTCGGGTGTTGTATGGGTAGGGTTAAGTATATCTATTTTGGGATTTTACTCCTGCAATCAAAGTGGGACAAATAAGGTTCAAAATGTGGGGGCTGTTGACTCTATGCCACCAAAAAAGGATAGTTTACTTGCCGTGCAGGATTCAATAAGTAAAGTAGATTCGCTACGGAAAGACACCATTACAAAAATGGAAGAAGATGTGGACTACAAAGGAGCTAAAGATACAACGGTATTGTTGACTGATACTGTTTCTCCACGTTACATTTATCTCACTTTTGACGATGGACCCTTAAATGGAAGTCAGCACCTTGATTCCATTGCGACAGCAAAAGGCATTAAAATCAATGCTTTTCTGATTGGCAATCATGACAAGATGAGTAAGAAGTTACACGGCTTTACAGAACGTTATAAAAATAATCCATTAGTAGATTGTTACAACCACAGTTACTGGCATGCACATAATAAGTACAGTACGTTCTATTCGAATGCGCAGACGGCCTTTGAAGATTTTGAACTTGCTGAGCAATCGCTGGGCTTAACACATAAGATAGTGCGGCTGCCGGGGCGAAATATCTGGTATATCGGAGACCGCAAAAAGGTTGATTTGAAAAGCGGGGCTTCGACGGCCGAGCTACTACACCAGAATGGTTATAAAGTAATTGGTTGGGATTGTGAGTGGAAGATTAATGGTGTTACGGGGAAACCGGACCTATCGGTGAATCAATTGTATACCCAAATGAAGAATTTACTCCGCAAAGGTACGTCTTATACAAAGAACAATGTTGTGCTATTGACTCATGACAATATGTACCAAACGAAAAAAGGGCAGCGGCTATTATCGGACTTGATCGATAGTCTCAAACAACATCCAAACTATCGTTTCGAATTTGTGCGGAATTATCCGCAATAGTGGCAACTAGTATCTATTTAAATAATTAAGGCTTAAACGGGAGTTCTCCAGTTTAAGCCTTAATTATTTAGACGAAAAGTCTATTTTAATTTTGTTTACGGAGATATTTGGTCAGTATCACGATGGTTTGGCCCTCAATCTTTCCCTCAATTTGCTCGATATTGTCTGCTACCAGTCTAATATTCTTAACCACGGTACCTAAAGTCGCTTTTAAAGAGGAACCTTTCACATCAAGCGTTTTTGTCAGAACAACAGTGTCGCCCTCCAATAGTCGTTGCCCGATGCTATCTTCATGAAATGAAACATAGCCGTCATTTTCATGGTCTCCAGTTTTCTTAGCTTCAGCTAGTGTCTCATCGTCTAAATATAGAATATCCAATGCTTCAGACGCCCAACCTTCATTTTTTAGTCGGTTTAACATACGCCAGCATACAATTTGTACCGATGGGTTCTCGGACCACATTGCATTTGGAAGGAATTTCCAATCGTCCGGATTTAATTGCTCCGTTTTGTTGAGCTGATTGACCAATGTTTCTGAAATCAGTAAAGTATTGTCCAAATTTGATGTTATTTCCGGTGGTAATGTATAAGCAATTAAAGTGGCATCTTCGCCTGTCAGCTCACATTTTCCGCCAGCTCTCGCTTGTAATTGTTCTTCTAATTTCATGTCAGTTTTTTTGAAAGCCCAAACTTAGCCAAATTTGTTTTGATGTACAATGACGAATATCACGACTTAGAGAAATAACTCCTGTTTTTGTCCCTTTAAAGCATTGTTTTTGCTAATGACTATCTTTTCTTACCGGTAAATTTATGATATGAGCGAGCTATGATGTAAATTGTAGCATGAGTTTTTTCTTCAAATAAATCTACTTCATGTAGAACATTGGTACCGAATTTGTGTTTATCCAACATTAGAAAAGATTATTAACTGTAATATAGAAATACTATGAAATGGCAAGGAGGTAAACAAAGTGGTAATTTTGAAGACCGCAGAGGAATGTCGGGGGGAGGAAAAATTGCTTTAGGAGGAATTGGTGGAATTATTGTTTTGGTCATTGGATTTTTGATGGGTGGAGATCCGAGTCAACTCTTACAGCAGGCTCAAAATATGGGGGCGCAAACCGAACAGTCCGGGCAGCCACGTGAGTTAAATCCTGAAGAAAAAAGGCTAACCGAATTCTCCTTGACTGTACTCCAAAGTACAGAGGATGTTTGGGCAAAGCTGTTTAAAGAGCAGATGCAGAAGAGTTATACGCCTACTACCCTTGTTTTTTATGATGGTGGTACACAAACGGATGGTTGTGGCATGGGACAGGCCTCTTACGGACCTTTTTATTGTCCTGGCGATCAAAAGATTTACCTGGATCTGAGCTTTAGTAAAGAACTGTCGGATAAATTCGGGGCGAAGGGAGAGTTCGCCATGGCGTATGTAATTGCCCATGAGGTTGGACACCATATCCAACAGTTGGTGGGTTTATTACCAAAGACCAATCAGGCCCGTGGGCAAATGAGTGAACGCGAAAATAACCGGATCTCTGTGATGACCGAACTGCAAGCTGATTTTTATGCTGGAGTATGGGCGCATTATCTCAATGAATATACCGATATAAAAATCGATTATAATGATATTATGGACGGTATGAAAGCTGCCGAAGCAGTGGGAGATGATAAATTACAGACAGAAGCACAGGGCTATGCTGTTCCTGAATCATTTACGCATGGTACGTCCGCTCAACGTATGGAATGGTTTAAAAAGGGATATGATTCGGGGGATATGCGATCGGGCAACACCTTTGAAGATCCGAGTCTGAAATAAAGATCATATTTCGAATGAAAAACCACCTGTTCACACATCATGAACAGGTGGTTTAATTAAATTGCCCTATGTGTTTCACCACCTACGCTTTCATTTATTTGGGAATATAAAGGGTCATCACAAAACCCGTGCTGAATCATGTTGGATCATTATTGAACCAACAAATTACATCCCCTGATATCACTTTGGTCAAAACGTCCTAATATTTCAAAAGATCCATCTGGATATACTTTACCCAAATCCTGCGTGGCTATAAATGAACACGAGTAACGATTCGCAAGGTCGATGACGTTGATACCACCAGTTTTATTCATGGGAATTAGGCTCAATGGATCATTGGTGTCGCGAATCAAGATTTTCATCCATTTGGGAAGATGGAAAATTCCCTGACCTGAAGAATAACCTTGTGAGAGTAATTCTGTCATGCCATATTCCGAATGGATTCCATGGACGGAAAAGGCTTCTTCCAGGAGTTTATGGATTTCCTGTTTGACCATTTCCTTGCGTTTACCTTTCATTCCGCCAGTTTCCATAATAATCAGTTCAGGAAATTCAAAGGCGTATTGTTCAATGAAGTCGAGTAGGGCGTACGTTACGCCGAAAAGGATTGTTTTTGTGCCTTTATTTTTGAGCGCCACAAGTGTATCGTAAAGCTCTTGGTGGTTATAGAGAAAATAATTGCTTTCAGGCTGCTCACTTTGCTTCATGAGATCATCAATCATGTAGATTAAAGATGAACCGCTTCTTTCAAGGTATGAGGGTAGAAGGGCCAGTACGGCGATATGGCTTAGTGGACCATAGAAGTCTTCAAAAATCCGACGGAAAGTGCGTTCGTAAATACGGAGGTCAGCGACTAAATGTTTTGAGGTGACCATACCCGTTGTACCCGAACTCGAGAATACGATTTCAGCCTCCATTCCTTCAGCAATAACCTGTTGCGTCTTAAAAAATTCAATAGGCATAAAAGGAATATCCGTATAGTGCTGAATAAGGTCTTTTTCTCTGCCGAGGAGGCTGATATAGTCACGATAAACCTTACAATGCTGGCTCTGGAATTGGTAGGTATCTAAACAATGCTGATTAAAATCATCCTCGGTTTTAATTTCAAAAAAATCCTTCCAGTTCGCCATAGCATTTAAATTTGATCGACAAAATTAACGAAAATTTGTAAATATTGGAGGCGATCTATAGATTCCTTCTTATCAGAAGCCTATTGAAGATGTTTGGTATTATTAACAATACAGGTATGCGGAGACAGAAAATTCTGTAAATAGAAGGAGAAGTATAGTGTCTTTGTCCGGTATATCCAGGTTAGAGGGGTAGATAGATCGGGATCGTCGTAAAACATAACTAGAGAACAGGCTTAGGTCAAGGTAAGAAAACTTGACCTAAGCCTGTTATTTTTTATAACATACCACCATCAACAGGAAGAACCTGTCCGGTTACGTATGCCGATAAGTCAGATGCTAAATAAAGACATGCATTGGCAACATCTTCTGGTTGGCCAGCACGTTTCAATGGAATTCCAGCTTCCCATCCTGCCACGACTTTAGGATCCAATACATCTGTCATTTCGGTACGTATAAAGCCTGGAGCAACTACGTTTGCACGGATATTACGAGAACCTATTTCTTTAGCGACCGATTTTGTGAACCCAATGATACCAGCTTTTGATGCAGCATAATTTGCCTGACCAGCATTTCCTTGAACGCCAACAACGGATGACATATTGATAAATGAACCTTTACGGTTTTTCATCATAATTTTTGAAGCAGCTTTTGTAACGTTAAAGACAGATTTTAAGTTCACATTTAATACATCATCCCAATTCTCTTCGGTCATACGCATTAACAGGCCGTCTTTTGTGATACCAGCATTATTGACAACAATATCTAATCCGCCAAAATCAGCGACGATCGCATTGATCAATTGTTCTGCTTCTTCAAATTTTGAAGCGTCAGAGCGATAACCAATCACTTTGGTGCCAAAAGCCTGAAGCTCCTGCTCCAACGCCTGTCCTTTTTCGACAGAAGAAAGATACGTAAAAGCGACGTTAGCACCATGTTGTGCAAAGACTTCTGCAATTTTCCTTCCGATTCCTTTTGATGCTCCTGTTACTAAAGCAATTTTTCCTTCAAGTATTTTCATCTGTATAAGTTATTTGTTCTTCAATTAATTACACTATGGCATTTATGACCATTTTCCTCGTGCTTTCTTTCGCTCACGGCCCGTCTGATCTTGGAATTCAACACGATACATGAACTCGCTTCCATTAGGTTTATCTTGGTTATGCCACAGTCTTTGTGTTTTTCTCGATGCTATAATATGAGCGAATAAATGATCTTATTTTTTAGCCATCGTGTACACTATTGCCTATCGACGTTCTGCAAAAATGTTAAAACTATATTATAACACAAAATCTTTCGATAAATAACGGTTTAAAATAGAAAAACATTGTGTGCTGACCCGGTGTTTATCTTGGAGTGGGGGAGTGTTTTAAGGTAACATTTTTAGAATTTTACGGTAAGCGATTGCTCACTTAGGATTATTTTAATAAATCAATGGTATTTTTGAATAAGTGGTTCTAAAAAGTACAGTTTTTTGACAAAAGACTTGGACGTTTACCAAAAACTATATTAAATTTGCATCAATCACAAAAACATGAGCAAAAAATCAAATAAAGAAGTTGACGTTGTTCTGATCGGCGCCGGTATTATGAGTGCTACTTTGGGTACTCTAATCAATGAATTAAGCCCAGACGTTAATATTGAAATTCTTGAGCGTTTGGATGTTGTGGCTGCTGAAAGTTCTGACGCATGGAATAATGCTGGCACGGGTCACTCTGCTTTATGCGAGTTAAATTATACCCCCGAACAGAAAGATGGTTCTGTCAAGATTGATAAAGCAGTGAAAATTGCCGAGCAATTTGAAGTCTCTAAGCAATTTTGGTCCTACCTCGTTGATAAAGGCATTATTGCCCAACCTGAAAATTTTATCCGTAGTATTCCACACATGAGTGCGGTTTTTGGTGAAAAAGACGCTAAATTTCTAAAGACAAGATGGGAAACACTAACGACCCAAAACTTGTTCAAAGGGATGGAATATACCGAAGATACAGCATTGTTGAAATCGTGGATTCCATTGATGATGGAAGGACGTGCGGCAGACGAAAAAATCGCTGCGACAAAAATGGATCTGGGTACTGATGTAAATTTTGGGTCGTTGACACGTGATTTGATCGCTAATCTTGAAAATAAAGAAAATATTTCGATTTCCTTAAACCACGAAGTAATTGACATCGAACGTGAAGATGACGGTCGCTGGGAAGTGGAAGTCAAAGATTTAAAGACAGGAACAAAGCGAGAAATCAAGGCAAAATTTGTATTTATTGGAGCCGGTGGGCACTCGTTGTTATTGTTGGAAAAATCTGGAATACCCGAAGCGAAAGGCTATGGCGGATTCCCGGTGGGAGGCCAATGGCTGCGTTGTGTGAATGAAGAGATCATTAATACACACCATGCGAAGGTGTATGGTAAAGCTTCTGTCGGTGCGCCTCCAATGTCTGTACCGCACTTAGATACACGTTATATTGATGGCAAGCAAGCGTTATTGTTTGGACCATATGCAGGTTTCTCAACTAAATTCTTAAAACAGGGGTCTTACTTCGATTTACCGGCTTCTATCAAATTGTCCAATATCCGTCCGATGTTATCAGCCGGACTTGACAACTTACCGTTGACGAAGTATCTTATTACTGAAGTCATGAAGTCACCAAAAGATAAACTGGAGTCTTTAAAACAATTTATGCCTACAGCTAAATTGGAGGATTGGGTTATCGAGAAAGCAGGACAACGTGTTCAGGTCATCAAGAAAGATGAAAAGAAAGGTGGAATTTTAGAATTTGGTACAGAGGTCGTTTCGAGTGCCGATGGTTCTATTGCTGCGCTATTAGGAGCTTCTCCTGGAGCTTCGACGTCAGTAGCTATTATGATCAGCTTGTTGAAGAGATGTTTCCCTGAACGTGCCAAATCAGATGAATACCGTAAAAAACTACGTGAAATGATCCCTTCACACGGGAAATCATTGAACGATGATGCGCAACTTTGTAAAGAAACGCGTACGCGTACGCACAAAGCGTTGAAATTGATTGATATAGAATAATCAATTCGACCGAAAATATACTTATGGGGTGCTTGGAATGACCATGGTCATTCTCGGCTGAGATTATACCCAATAAAAGCGATTGTACCTCCTTGTACAATCGCTTTTATATACCTGATCCAGGTAATGCTGGCGTAGGGATTTAATTTCAATAAAAAATAGCCGTTTCTCTCCCATAGGTTTATTATGAATGACACGATATAATAAACAAGGCGATGACTTCTGAAACAATTTTCGAAGCTTTTGTAAAACAGATTCAACAGGCCACCATTGCGGAATGGTTAGGGGTATCCTTTGGTGTTTTACAAGTTTGGTTTTCCCGGCAAAATAAATCGATCAATTACATTTTTGGGATTATTGGTATCTTAATTTCTGTTTACGTATTATTCCATGCGAAACTATATGCCGAAATATTGCTACATCTCTATTATTTGATCATGAGCATCTATGGCTGGATCTATTGGAAATATAGTCGTGATGTAGCTACGCCCATAACACACTGTGAGCCGAAAGAATGGTGGATAGTAGGTGGCATATGTGCTGTCGGTTTTCTGTTGTTTTATTTCGGATTGGTACACTTAACAGATTCTGATGTACCGCTTTGGGATTCTGCAGTTTCCTGTACAGCTTGGGCAGGGATGTGGTTATTGGCAAAGCGGAAGATAGAAAACTGGATATTGTTGAATATCAGTAATCTGATGGCAATTCCTTTACTGATCCATAAAGGGCTGTTTCTTTATTCGGGCTTGACGTTATTTTTATTTGTTATGGCATTTAGTGGGTATTTTAATTGGAGGAGAATAATACGTGAAGAAAGATATGCAATTCAATAGCGAAGATATCGCTATACTGAAAGATAATCAGGCAAAAGGAATTCAGCAGAAAACGTTGCCAGATGGACAATTGCAGCTGATTTACCGTCGGAAGTGGTTTAAGATTTGGGTTCCCCGTGCATTAGGTGGATTGGGGTTAAGTGTACCTGAAGGACTCAGTTTATTGGCTGATCTGGCTTATTGGGATGGGGGATTAGCCTGGACAGTAACCTTATGTTCAGGAGCAAATCTGTTTGTCGGTTTTATTGATCCCCTTATAGGAAATCAAATTTTCGAAACGGATCGGGTTTGTTTCGGAGGTAGTGGACAGGCATCTGGTACTGCTACGCGTGAAGGGGACCACTATCGACTCCGTGGTTTCTGGAGATATGCTACCGGAGCGCCACATTTAACGCACTTCACATTAAATGCCGCAATTCAGGAGGCGGGAAAACCCGTTTTGGACGAAAAAGGTGAACCGCTGATAAAATCATTTTTTGTCGATCGGGATCATGTACTGATTCACTATGACTGGGATACATTTGGATTGGAAGCTACAGCTTCGCATTCTTTTTCGCTGGAAGACGTTCTCGTTGATAGCAGGCAGTCTTTTGAGATTGATGCGGCAAAAAGTACACGTCGCGAGCTGTTGTATCAATATCCCTTTATGCCTTTTGCGGAATTGACTTTACTGGCCAACTTTACGGGAATGTATAAGCGCTTTTTGGATTTAATCGAAAAACTATTTGTGTTAAAAAGCAATCAATCCAAATGGGAGAAGACTGAAAGTAAAGAAGCGTTTAGGGTACTCGATGAATTTCAGCAAGATTATGTTAATCGGAGGGAAGCAATCATGAATTTGGCCGCTCTTTCTTGGGAAAATCTTCACGATGGAAATGATAATGCAGCGATTTATGAACAGATAGGGATACAAAGTAGAGATTTTGTGGAATCTATCTTAACAAATACGATAAGACTCTATCCACACACCGGAATTTCGGGGGCCGCCATTGACCATGAAATCAATATCATCTTCCGGAATATTTTTACGGCTTCGCAACACAAGTTATTGCAAAAGAGCTTCTAAACAACAAAGACTATCCTAGGATAGTCTTTGTTGTTAAATAGGATGTGTTCCCGGCGGGGGTCGAACCCACATCGTCAGAACCGGAATCTGAAATTCTATCCATTGAACTACGGGAACGTCTGGCAAAGATATACTATTTTCTAGATCTTACAAACAATCTTTGTGATAAAATTATATCTTTTAGCAATCAATTTTTAAGGCATCTTATCGTCAGTATTTTAGCGTTTAGCTTTTGTCAATTCTCTATTTTTTTACGTCAATGCTATAATAGTTTCCATATATGCTTAGCATCGGGCGGGCAATGTGGAATGAGAGGAGGCTAGCACGATTGCCCCTGAATAAAGCAGTATAGTTCATTTGGATGACCGAGCTGGCAAAAGGTGATCGGACATTCATCACGACCGTGGATGATATTGCGTAATAACGGAATGAAGGTAGTCCCTATCGATGTGTGTGTATATTTCGGTCGTGGTAATGCTTTCATGACCGAGCATATCTTGTACAGCTCTTAGATCTGCCCCGCCTTCCACTAAATGTGATGCAAAACTATGCCTAAAGGTATGTGGGCTGATGGTTTTTTGTAAACCGATTTTTAAGGCAAGTTCTTTGATGATCAGGAATATCATTACCCGAGATAATGCGGCGCCTCTTCTGTTGAGGAATACAATATCTTCATTTCCGGCCTTAATCTTGATATGAGGTCTGATCGTTTCTAAGTAGATACGGAGGTGTTTAATGGCGTGTTGACCAATTGGAATGAGGCGTTCTTTGCTTCCCTTGCCCTCAACTTTGATAAATTCAACATCTAAAAAAAGGTTCGATATCTTGAGTGTGACAAGTTCGGAAACACGGAGACCGCATCCGTATAAGATTTCGATGATCGTTTTATTGCGCTCACCCTCGGGTGAAGAAAGATCGATTGCCGCGATCAATTGATCGATCTCATGTATGCTCAAAACGCTGGGCAGCTTGCGTGCCAAGCGTGGCGCCTGAAGAAGATCTGTCGGATTGTGGACGAATTCATGCTCGATCATCAAAAAGCTAAAGAAAGTCTTCAGGCCAGAGATCAGCCTGGATTGTGTGAAGGGTGAAATATTAAACTCCTGCAACCAAGCCAAAAACTCCTGTATATTTTTTCTCGTTACAGTATTTAAAACCAAATGATTGTCTTCGCAGTAGATCTGAAATTTGGATACGTCATTTAAGTAAGCATCAATTGAATTAACGCTTAAGCCTCTTTCGAACTTTAAGAATTGTTCGAATTCTTTTTTTATATCAGTCCAGTTTTCAAAATCCATTTGCAACAAAATTACAATTAACTGTTGTTCTTTTCGAAAGTTATTCTGTATTTTTAAGTGGAATTTTTACAGATTATAAGTAATACAAAGAGACGTTCCCTTATAGCGGGTCCCGATTCCTCCTTGGATAATGAAAAAAGTATTAATCTGTATTTTACGATTTATCGGGACAATTGATCTCCTGTTCCGTTTACCCTAATATAAAACAATTAGCAAAAATAACTGAAAAAAGACATTTTTTTGTATGAAATTCATTAAACCACTCGCATTAGCTTTTCTATTACCGGCTACGTTCTATATAGCAGAAGCAAAAATGCCAACCACGTTAACTGCGGAAGCGCGCGCGATTCTATCCCAAGATAGTTTGGCCCTGAATCAAAAATTACCCTTCGATAATGAAGTCATCACAGGGAAACTGAAAAATGGATTTACATACTTTATTCGTAAAAATAGCGAGCCTAAAGGTCGTGTTACCATGTATTTGGGCATGAAGGCCGGCTCTATTCTAGAAAATGAAAAACAGCTTGGTTTGGCCCATTTTTTAGAACATATGAACTTCAATGGCCTGAAGCACTTTCCAAAGAATGAATTGGTTAACTACCTGCAGAAAGCGGGGGTTCGATTTGGATCGGACCTCAATGCCTATACCAGCTTTGATCAGACCGTTTATCAGCTGCCCATTCCTTCTGACGATCCTGAACTTTTAAAAAATGGTTTGCAGGTAATGCGCGATTGGGCTCAGGACGCTTTGTTGGATGGCGAAGAAATTGATAAAGAACGGGGTGTTATTCTCGAAGAAAAACGAGGTGGAAGAGGAGTACAGCAGCGTTTACAGGATCAATACTTTCCGATGTTGCTCAATGGTTCCCTTTACTCCAAGCGTTTGCCGATCGGAACTGAACAGATACTGAAAACATTTCCCTACACAGAAATACGCAAATTCCATGAAGACTGGTATCGCCCGGATTTACAGGCCCTGATCATCGTTGGAGATATTGATCCCAAGGAGATGGAAGAAAGGGTGAAAGTATTGTTTTCCGATATGAAAATGCCCAAAAAAGCGTTGGAGCGTAAAAAATATCGGGTCGATCTGTTAAACAAGAACCAGTTCTTGGCTATTTCAGATCCGGAACTGCCCTACACTGTTGCACAGATTTTGATCAAAAGCGAAAAAGAAAAGGTTTCCACGGTAGGAGATTACAGAAACGAGCTGTTGAAGAATGTGTTCAATCAGATGATCGCGGGGCGTTTTTCTGAATTGATGCAACAACCGAACCCTCCTTTTATGCAGGCAGGTGGAAGTATCAGCGATTTTGTAGCTAACCTTAATACTTTTTCATTGTTGGTAGTGCCTAAACCAGGCGAGTTGGAATCCGGATTTAAAGCGATGTTAACCGAATTTGAGCGCATTCAAAAATACGGTTTTACACAGACGGAGTTGGATCGTGCCATCGCCGATATGAAAAAGGGTAACGAGATGTCATTTATCGAGCGTGATAAAAAGAAGTCGGATAGCTATGTAAACCGTTATCTCAATTATTTTATTGATGATGAACCTGCTTTAAGTAATGAAAACGCTTATCGTTTGACAAAACAGCTGTTACCAACCTTGAAACTGTCGGAAGTGAATGGTTTGGTGAAAAAATATTATACCGATCTGAATCGCGATGTTTTAGTTATGGGGCCAGAAAAGGATAAGGCCAATTTACCCGCTGAGTCTACCGTGATGGGCTGGGTAAAGGCAGTGGAAGAGAGTCCCGTGACAGCATATGAAGATAAAGTTTCCAATCTTCCCTTGCTTTCAAAAGAGCCCGTAAAAGGCACTGTTGTATCGTCAAAAAGTATTGACGCCGTTCAAGCGAAAGAATTGATCTTAAGCAATGGTGTGAAAGTAATCTTAAAGCCTACGGACTTTAAAAATGATGAGATACAGATTATGGCGTATAGTCCGGGTGGAACATCAGGCTATAGTGATGCAGACTACTTCTCAGCCTCCAATGCGTCTTCTTTAATTGATGCAAGCGGCGTTGGACAAATGAACAACGTTGAGCTTACGAAGTATCTTTCAGGAAAAGATGTCTCCATCTCTCCGTATATCTCCGAACGTTACGAAGGTATTTCAGGTAGTACAGATAAAGAAGGCTTGAAGAATGCTTTTGAATTGATTTATGGTTATTTTACCGAGCCTCGATTGGATCAGGATATTTTCCAGAGTACCATGACCCGGGCAAAAGGATCTTTGGAAAATAGGTTGAGCAATCCAAATAATGTATTCTCGGATAAAGTGAAAGAAGTGCTTTATGGCAACAATGTCCGCCGGCAAAACCCAACGGTAGAAACGATCAATAAAATTGATCGGGAACGTGCTTTGGCAATTTACAAAGAACGATTTGCTGATGCTTCGGATTTTGTGTTTACAATTGTGGGGTCATTTGACGAGAATCAGATCAAGCCTTATTTAGAAACCTACCTGGCTTCATTGCCGGCCCTTAAAAGAGGAGAAAGCTACAAGGATTTAAATATTCTGGAGCCGAGCAAGGGCGAGCGCGTAGTTGTTCATAAAGGCAAAGAGGAGAAGGCAAGTACGCAATTGGCCTACTATGGGGACTATACCTATAATGAAATTGAAAATGTGAATATGGAAGCCTTGGAGAGTGTGTTGACGATCAAATTGTTGGAAAGACTCCGTGAAAAAGAAGGTGGAGTTTACGGCGTGGGCGCTCGGGCGAGTTTCAGTAAGCTGCCAAAAGCACGTTATGCTTTTTCCATTGGTTTTGGTTCGGCAGTAGATAAGGCTGATGCTTTAATCACTTCGGCCTTGGATGAAGTAAAAAAGATTCAGGAAAAAGGCCCTGAAAATGGAGATATCGAAAAGTTCCTAGCAGAACAGCAGCGACAAAATGAGTTAAATCTTCGTGAAAATGGTTATTGGCTGAATTATATATCAAGTTCTTATCAGAATGATCTTGATCTTGCACGATATACACGTAGAATAGACAATTTGAAGAAGGTAACTTCGAAGTCGGTGCAGGATGTTGCCGGAAAATATTTGAAAAGAGATCGACTTTTTGAATTTATTTTGATGCCGGATTCTAAATAACAGGAGTCCTGGAAAATAGAAGGGTTGCCTGCGTAGTAGGCAACCCTTTTTTATTGGCCAAAAATTAGGAACAAAAAATCCCAACCATTTCTGATTGGGATTGCCAAAATGTCTAATAAGTATCTCTTGTTAACCCAAATAGGATTTTAAGATTTTGCTTCTTGAAGTGTGTCTCAAACGTTGAAGAGCTTTATCTTTGATCTGACGAACGCGCTCACGTGTTAAATTGAATTTTTCTCCGATTTCCTCTAACGACAATTGGTGATTGGAACCTAAGCCAAAGAAAAGCACGATAATTTCACGTTCTCTTTCTGTTAATGTTGCCAATGATCGTTTGATTTCTTCTGACAGAGATTCATCAATCAAAGAACTGTCTGTGTCTGGATCATGGTTCTCCAAAACGTCCAAAAGTGTGTTTTCTTCACCTTGAACAAAGGGAGCGTCCATAGATACGTGACGGCCAGAGTTGCTTAGCGTATCCGAAACCTTGTCTACTGTGGTTTCAAGGATATCCGCCAATTCTTCTGGAGATGGTTCCCGTTCGTATTCTTGTTCTAGTTTTGAGAAAGCCTTACTGATTTTGCTCAATGAACCAACTTGATTCAATGGCAGACGTACGATACGCGATTGTTCAGCAATTGCTTGAAGAATAGATTGGCGAATCCACCAAACGGCATAAGAAATGAATTTAAACCCCTTTGTTTCGTCAAAACGTTTAGCTGCTTTAATTAAGCCCAGGTTACCTTCATTGATTAAATCACCTAAGGTTAAACCTTGATTTTGATATTGTTTTGCTACTGATACTACGAAACGAAGGTTGGTTTTAGTCAATTTTTCCAAGGCAACTTGATCGCCTTCGCGGATACGCTGTGCTAATTCTACTTCTTCTTCTGCTGTAATTAAGTCTACTTTACCAATTTCGTGTAAGTATTTGTCCAAAGACTGTGACTCACGATTGGTGATAGATTGTGTAATTTTGAGCTGTCTCATTAATTTTAATTAATTCTCCTCTCTAAGAAATGTTTGCGAAAATACGAAAAATTTTTGAATTATTAATGGAAAATTGATTATCTAGCCACTCATATTTAATGAGTTAGGCTTTTTTGAGTTTCAATTTTTAATCATCAAAAACTATTCCATTTTAATATTTTTTTTCCTCTTATCTGTTGCTGTAATATTCAACTGTTTGATATTTAAAGAGCTAAAAGGTTTAATTTTTTTTATTGTTCTAAACAATTTAACTCGTCGGCAGCTGATTTATTATGCACCATGCATTCCTCAAATTTATTTTAAAATGATAATTTTATGATAAAACAAAAAGATGGATCTTTTGTTTTATTAGTGACATTAAATAAATTTAAAAGAATAAAAATTATATTATGCCAATCTTAATTCACTTGGATAAAATAATGAAAGAGAAAAAGATGTCGCTTAACCAATTGAGTGACAACGTCGGAATTACCCTTTCCAATCTTTCAATCATCAAGAATCAAAAGGCGAAGGCATTGCGATTAGATACTCTTGAAGCGATATGCAAAGCGCTAGACTGCCAGCCTGGTGATCTGCTGCAATATTATGATGGTGGTGATGAAAAAGGTTAAAATCGATAGCCTTTTAAAAAATCGACTACATTCATTCTTTTTTTGCCTTCGAGTTGAAGGTCAGAAATGACAATATAGCCGTCTTGTGTCGCAATTTTTAAGAAACTTTTCTTGTCAGTTTCTACGGTTCCCGGTATTGTAGCTGTATGGGCAAGCTCTTTTTCTGTGCGATAGATTTTTAGTACCTTATCATTTAAGAGGGTAAATGCCGCTGGATAAGGGCTTAAACCGCGAATGAAGTTATAAACCTGCGCAGTGGGCTGATCCCAGTTTATTTTACAGTCTTCTTTGAAAATTTTTGGTGCATGTTTGAGCGGCTCCGTGGTGAGAAGGACGTCTTGAGGTTTAGGCTGCAAGGTTCCGGCCTTCAATTGCTGGATGGTTTGAAGGAGCGTTTCTGCTCCAGCCACCATGAGGTTATCGTGAAGATCACCGGCGTTATCTGTTTCTTTGATGGCAACTTTCTTCGACAATAAGATGTTTCCCGTATCGATTTCGTGCTGTAGTAAAAATGTCGTTACGCCCGATTCTTTCTCTCCATTGATGATGGCATGATTTATCGGTGCTGCACCCCGGTATTGTGGAAGGAGTGAGGCATGGACGTTGATCGTTCCAAATTTAGGCATATTCCAGACGATCTCAGGTAGCATACGAAATGCCACCACAACCTGTAGGTCCGCCTGAAAACTTTTGAGGTCATTCAGAAATGCTTCATCGCGAAGTTTCACGGGTTGAAGAACTGGGATGTTATGTTGTTTAGCAAATATTTTCACCGCAGATTCATGTATTTTTTGTCCGCGTCCTGCAGGTTTATCCGGTACAGTAACCACAGCGACAACTTGTTCGCCAGACTGAATCAGTGCTTCAAGTGAAGCTACAGCAAAATCGGGAGTACCCATGAAAATAATACGCATAATACTTGAAAATTTTTATAAAACTCTTTAAACCAGTGCAGGGGCCTCCTCGTTGAATAGCCTACTGAAAAACGCCTAATAATTTGTCATTTCAGTTTTGTAAATAACAAATTTTTATAACTTTGCGAAGTTACATAAATATATTGAAAGCTTGAATTTTCCTTATTTTTTAGCAAATCGGATCGCATTTTCTGGAAAAAGAACGTTCTCAAAATTGATCGTTCGGGTGACTATTGGTGCCATTGCTCTTGCTATTGCAGCGATTATTATATCTATTGCGGTATTGCGCGGATTTAAGGGAGAGATTATCAGTAAGCAACGGAGTTTTTTTGCCGATGTATTGGTTTTACGTTACGACCTGAATAAGTCTTACGAAAATTCGCCCATATCACTTGCACCGGAGGTCCGCAAGTCCATATTGGCGATTCCTCAAGTCAATTCCATCAGTTCCTTTGCAACCAAGGCCGGAATCATCAATGTCAACAATGAAGTGGAAGGCGTGGTTCTCAAGGGTATCGATTCATTGTACAATCAGCAGCCGTTTCAACGTATGCTGGTGGAAGGGAATATGATAGACTTTAAATCGGATAATGCCGATAATCAAATTTTAGTCTCTAAGTATCTCGCAGATCGATTGCTCTTAAAAGTCGGTGACGATTTTATTATGTATTTCGTGCAGGATCCTATACGCAAACGTAAATTTGTCATTAAGGGCATTTTTAATACAGGCTCTGAAGAATTAGATAAGGTCTATGTAATCGGGTCTCTCAATGTCATCC
This sequence comes from Sphingobacterium sp. UBA3519, assembly GCF_002377215.1. Taxonomy (NCBI): domain Bacteria; kingdom Pseudomonadati; phylum Bacteroidota; class Sphingobacteriia; order Sphingobacteriales; family Sphingobacteriaceae; genus Sphingobacterium; species Sphingobacterium sp. UBA3519. The sequence goes on along the minus strand of NZ_DFPI01000025.1, from coordinate 80,563 downwards.
GCAAACTGAGCAACCTCGATGATCATGAGGTAGGAGGCTATGAGATTCGGATCAAAGATTTTAGTCAGCTCGAACGGACAACAAACAAGGTTGAAGATCTGTTGCCTATCGATATGCAGGCAATTAATATCAAGGATCAGGTTCCCGATATTTTTCAATGGCTGGAACTGCTGGATATGAACACCAAAATCATTTTTATACTGATGACGGTCGTGGCTATTATCAATATGATTTCCGCCTTGCTGATCACCATTCTTGAGCGTACTTCAATGATCGGTATTTTAAAGGCGTTGGGGTATCACAATGCCGGAATTCGCCGCGTCTTCATGTACAGTGCCTTGTACCTGATCGGCCTCGGATTGTTAATCGGTAATCTTATTGGCCTCGGTTTTTACTTTTTTCAGGATTTTACCCATTTCTTTAAATTGGATGAGAAGACCTACTATATCTCCTATGTGGCCGTTCAACTTCAATGGTCTGATGTGATTCTTGTCAATTTGGCTGTTGTGTTTATCGGAATGATCTCTTTATTTATTCCGTCAATGCTAATTACCAAAATTAGTCCGATTAAAGCCATTTCTTTTAAGTAACACTCTTTTTAGGCTTCGCTTTCTTTAAAAAATCGTATTTTTAATGCTGTTAACTATTTTTCGAGCTGTATAGAAAAATAAGTATTTATATTTTACGGCTAGTATACAAGCACATATGAATAAAACTTTTGAGCATATTTCCCACGCCTTTGAAGCACCTTTACAAAATCCTGTACTTATATTTTCACTGGTACTTTTTATTATCCTGTTATCACCGATTGTACTGCGACCGATTAAGGTTCCGGGGATTATAGGATTAATTATATCCGGCGTTATTATTGGGCCGCATGGACTAAATTGGCTGGAAAAAAACTCGGCCATAACGCTTTTTTCAACAATAGGCCTGCTCTATATCATGTTTATTGCCGGGCTCGAGTTGGACATGAATGAATTTAAAAAGACAAAAAATAAGAGCTTGCTCTTTGGCTTCTTGACATTCATCGTGCCGATCAGTATTGGCTATCCCGTTTGTCACTTTTTATTGGGTTACGATGTTTTGCCGAGTTTATTGATATCAAGCATGTTTGCTACCCATACGCTGGTTTCTTATCCCATCGTCAATAGCTATGGTATTTCAAAAATGGAGGCCGTTGCGATTACGATCGGTGGAACAATCCTGACCGATACGGCCGTGCTGATTATTCTTGCTGTAATTACCGGCGTTTCTCAGGGAAATATAGGTAATGAATTTTGGATTACCCTGGCGATTTCCTTTGCTATCTTTCTGTTTATCATGTTTGGTGTTATTCCGAGGATCGCGAAATGGTTTTTTGAGCGCTTGGGGAGTGAGAAGACGTCCAATTATATCTTCGTTCTCTCGGTTGTGTTTTTTGCGGCATTTTTGGCAGAAATTGCCGGCCTTGAGCCGATTATTGGGGCTTTCGTGGCCGGTCTGGCCCTCAATAAACTGATTCCACATTCTTCGGCTTTGATGAATCGGATCGAGTTTATCGGTAATGCGATTTTTATTCCTTTCTTCTTGATATCTGTGGGCATGATTGTCGATGTCAGCGTGATCTTGAAAGGGCCGCAGGCCCTTATTATTGCCGGAACACTGACCGTTGTGGCTATCGTCGGAAAATATGTGGCCGCCTGGCTGACACAGATCGTTTTTAAATACAGCCGTGGTCAACGTAACCTAATATTTGGTTTAAGTAGTGCACATGCTGCGGCAACACTGGCCGTTATTATGGTTGGACATAAGAACGGCATTATCGATGAGAATGTGCTTAATGGTACGATTCTGCTGATTTTGGTGACCTGCATTGTCGCCACGGTGGTGACGGGAAATGCCTCACGTAAAGTGGTTCTGGATGGCGAACAGGACGAAGAACATACTGATGTGGTAAAGGAAAAAGATGAAAACATCTTGATTTCTATCGCTAATATGGATAATATGGAGCCGATTTTGGATTTTTCAACCTATATTAAAAGCAAGAAATGTTCCTATCCTGTCAATATTGTGTCCGTTGTGAAAGATAATGAACAGGCACAATTAAACATGTCCAAAGCACGGAAGAACCTGGACAATATGGTCAGGTATGCTTCGGGTAGTGAAACAAATGTGAATATAAGTGCTACTATAGATTTAAACATTGCCAGCGGGGTTGCACGTTCGGCAAAAGAGGTTTCTGCCAATTGTATTGTTTTAGGCTGGCCAAGTGCGGCCAATTTTATGGATAAGTTTGTCGGGGAGAAAACGGAAAGTATTTTAAATAGAACCTCGGCTAATGTGATGTTATGTCATTTTAAAAAACCTTTTATTTCGAATAAGTCGATTGTCGTTTTTGCACCACCGATGTGCGAGGCGGAATTTGGTTTCGAATACTGGCTGGAAAAGGTAGTTAAGTTTGCCCAGGAATTATCCCTGTCCATCACTTTTGTGGTTGATACACGTTCTGCCGCTGCCATTGAAGAACATCTCGTCGAATTGAAAAATTCTGTTCCTGTCACATTCAAACATTACGACAACTGGGACAATTTACAGGGCCTTAAAGCGTTTAAGGAGGAGGATGCGATGTTTATTTTTGTGTCGGCTAGAAATGGAGAAGTTTCCTATCGGGATTCGCTGGATGGAGTAGCAAAGAAATTAGATCGTATTTATGCAAACGAAAATCTTGTTTTAGTGTTTCCTAGTAGAGTGGAAAATGCGCACATCGACGAATATGAAGATGTTGAAGCTGCACCAATCTTTAGAAAAATTAGCAAAGAAATCGGAAATATGTTTAATAAGGGATAGTTATTGTCCGTTAAAATTGAAGGTTATGTCAAATAAGATTACAATGTCAAGTGAAGGAACTTTACAGGTTCCAGATTTTCCAACAATTCCTTTTATTATCGGCGACGGCATTGGTCCTGACCTCTGGCATGCGGCAGTGCGTGTTTTTGATCAGGCGGTGGAGAAAGCGTACGGCGGACAACGGAAAATTACATGGAAGGAGGTGTTGGCAGGTGAGAAAGCTTTCAACGAAACAGGCGAATGGCTACCAAAAGATACGTTGAATGTATTAAAAGAGTACCTGGTTGGAATCAAAGGGCCGCTCACCACGCCAGTAGGCGGGGGAATCCGTTCGTTGAATGTTGCGTTGCGTAAGGATTTGGATCTCTATGTATGTCAACGCCCGACAAAATGGTTTGAGGGTGTACCTTCGCCAGTCAAACATCCCGAGTATGTGGATATGGTGATTTTTCGCGAAAATACCGAAGATATTTATGCTGGAATAGAGTTTCAGGCAGGAACAGCTGAAGCCAACAGATTCCAGGATTTCTTGCATGATGAGCTTGATATTGATTACAATTTCTCGGCCACGACAGGCGTCGGTGTCAAGCTGGTTTCTGAAGAGGGCTCCAAAAGATTAGTCCGTGCAGCGATAGAACATGCTATTGATCACAATTTGCCTTCCGTGACGATTGTCCACAAAGGAAATATCATGAAATTTACGGAGGGGGCTTTTAAGATGTGGGCTTATGAGGTTGCTGAAACGGAATTTGCCGACAAAACCTATACGTGGGGACAGTGGGAGCGAACGAAAGAGGAAAAGGGTGCTGAGGTTGCTAACCAAGAGCAAAAAGCGGCCTTGGATTCCGGTAAAATCTTGATTAAAGATATGATTGCCGACAATTTTTTACAGCAGATCCTGCTGAATCCACGGGATTTTTCTGTTGTAGCAACGTTGAATCTGAACGGTGATTATATTTCTGATGCGCTGGCAGCAATGGTTGGCGGTATAGGGATCGCACCGGGTGCTAATATCAATTTTAAAACCGGGCACGCTGTCTTTGAAGCCACCCATGGTACTGCACCTCGCTTTGCAAATACCAATACCATGAATCCTTCATCGGTTATTTTAAGCGGTGTTATGCTATTCGAATACCTCGGCTGGACCGAAGCTGCAGCGGCAATTGTTAAGGCCTTAGGAGAAACGATACTGGCTAAGACGGTGACGGTGGATTTTTACAATTTGATGGATGATGCGACCTTGGTCAAAACAAGCGAATTTGCAGATCGAATTATTGAAAAAATATAAGAATTTTATTTTCTGAGATATTAAGCAGAAATTTGAATAAAATTTCTGCTTTTTTATGGATTACAATCAGCTGCCACTTTTTATAAAGGAATCGACCGTTTTTACGGAGAACGAAAAAATGAAGTTGGCTCAGATCGACCGTTTACCCACGCCACAGGAGGTAGACGATATAACGAGTCTCCCTGAAATTTACGAATTGCTAAATGCCTTTATTGGTGATCAATCTTCTCGTAATACCCATCTTCAGCTCAAGGCTAAGGAGTATTTGCAAGATAATCAGGTAGATATGGCATGGAAAGTGTTGCTTATTTGATGTTTTTTGCATTGAATTAGCTGTTTGTTGTGCGATCTTTTTATTGAAATCATTTAGAATTTTATAAATTTTCAATAAAAAAACAGATTAGTTGAAAAATATATAATTTTATTTTACCTTTGGTTTTTAAACAACGGATTGCTTAGCTAGGGTTAAAAAATAGCAATCAAACAAACTATAACATCAATGAAACATAATTTTGGAGCAGGTCCATGTATTCTGCCAAAGGAAGTATTTCAACAAGCCTCAGAAGCTGTAATTGATTTTAACAACACCGGTTTATCAATTTTAGAGATCTCTCACCGTTCCAAAGAGTTTGAAGCAGTGATAGATGAAGCCACACAATTAGTACGCGAGTTATTGGCAGTCCCTCAGGGATATTCGATTCTTTTCCTTCAAGGAGGGGCAAGTTTGCAATTTGCAATGGCGCCGTTGAATCTTTTACCTGAAGGCGGTAAGGCTGCTTATTTGGATACGGGTGTATGGGCTACAAAAGCATTAAAAGAAGCTAAAAAATTCGGTACAGTAGATGTTGTAGCTTCGTCGATTGATAAAAATTATTCCTATATCCCTAAGGGATATGCCATCCCAACAGATGCGGCATATTTTCATTATACAGCCAACAATACCATTTACGGTACGGAGGTTTTTGATAAACCCGAAACTGCATTGCCAGTGGTTGTTGACATGTCTTCTGATATTTTTTCACGTGAGATCAACGTTGCTGACTATGATTTGATTTATGCTGGTGCTCAAAAAAATATGGGACCTGCAGGTGTTACACTCGTGATTGTTAAAGATGATATCTTAGGTAAATCAGGACGTATTCTTCCATCGATGTTGGATTATCAATTGCATATCAACGGTGGTTCAATGTACAATACACCACCTGTATATTCGATTTTTGTTTCGATGTTAAACCTTCGTTGGTTAAAAGCAAAAGGCGGTGTTTCGGTATTGGAACAAGAGAATATCATCAAAGCACGTGCTTTATACGATGAAATCGATCGCAACCCATTATTCAAAGGTACTGCTGCTGTAGAAGACCGTTCACGCATGAATGTTACTTTTGTGATGGATACACCAGAGTTGGAAGCTGAATTTTTGGCTTTGGCGAAAGAACGTAATTTGATTGGCATCAAAGGTCACCGTTCTGTCGGTGGATTTAGAGCTTCAATCTACAATGCTTTACCATTAAGCAGCGTAAATGCGTTGATTGATGCCATGAAAGAATTTGAGGACACGCATACGGCCTAATGTCGTATGAATGTTGCTGGAATTTAACAGTTGACGAACAAATAATTAGTTAGATTACGAATTATAAAGGTCGTATCGTATTCACGGGATTGGATCTTCCGATAAGTTGAATGGTACTGATACCTTTAAAAACGAATTATAAAGATGAAAATATTAGCGAATGACGGTATCGATCCACTAGGAAAAAAAATGCTGGAAGATGCCGGTCATAGTGTAGATACAACGCATATTCCACAAGAAGAGCTTCCAGAAAAGCTTCTTGCTTATGACGCAATCACGGTACGTAGCGCAACTAAAGTGCGTCAGGCCCTGATTGATGGCTGTCCTAATTTGAAAGTTATCGGCCGTGGTGGAGTAGGCATGGATAATATTGACGTAGAATATGCCCGTTCAAAAGGCATTGCTGTTGTCAATACCCCGGCGGCATCTTCGCTATCCGTCGCTGAGCTGGTGTTTGCTCACCTATTGAATGGTGTCCGTTTCTTATACGATGCCAACAGAAAAATGCCTGTTGAGGGCAACACAAAATTTGGCGCCCTTAAAAAAGCTTATGGTGCCGGTACGGAGCTTCGTGGTAAGACGATCGGTATCGTTGGATTTGGCCGTATCGGTCGCGAAGTTGCCAAAATCGCCATTGGTCTAGGAATGGATGTGGTTTATACGGATTTGTTCGAAGGACCAAAAGCGTTGACCATAACACTTTCAGGTGGTATCCAGGTTGACGTGCCTATTCAACAAGTGGAGATGGACAACTTATTGAAAGTTTCAGATTTTATCTCTTTACACGTTCCATTTTTGGATAAACCAGCGATTGGAGCTGCAGAGTTCCCATTATTGAAAGATGGTGTAGGCTTAGTCAATGCTTCTAGAGGTGGCGTTATTGATGAGTTGGAATTGGTGAAAGCATTGGATTCGGGCAAGGTAGCATTTGCTGGTTTAGATGTATTCGACAACGAACCTACTCCACGTGAGGAGATTTTAAAACATCCGAAAATTTCATTGACGCCACATATTGGAGCGGCAACTAATGAAGCTCAAGAAAGAATCGGCGAAGAATTGGCCGGTCTACTGATCGAAAACTTGAAGAAGTAATTCTTCCGCATAACATAAAGGTATGCGGCACAAAACTTTCATGATTTTGTGCCGCATTTTTTTTAATATAAATTCATGAATTGCCTATATTGGCACACAGAAATTTAATAATTGTAACTTCAGTATGAAAGTTTTAAAATTTGGTGGTACTTCCGTGGGGAGTGCAGCACGTATCAAAGGGTTGTTGGATATTGTAAACCCTTCTGAACGTCAGATCGTCGTGTTGTCCGCAGTTGCTGGAACGACAAATGCTTTGGTTGAAATCGGTCAAGCTTACACAGCAGGTAAGAAGGACGAAGCTAAAGAGTTGGTCAAGAAGCATAAGGATAAGTACGAAGACCTTATTAAAGAACTTTTCAGTACTGAACAGGGATATAAAAATGGTAAAGAATTGATCGATTACCATTTTAATCTGATTTCTACCTTGGCCAACGAATTGTTTACACCCATCGAGGAGAAAGTTATTTTAGCACAGGGCGAATTGATGTCTACCGCTTTATGGCATTTTTACCTGAATGAAATTGGCGTAAAATCCGTGCTGTTGCCAGCCCTGGACTTTATGAAAATTGATGAAGACAATGAGCCTATGGTTGATTACATTGGCGAAAAGCTAAGCCATATTTTGGCCCAGAGTCCAGAAAATACCCTATTTATCACGCAAGGTTTTATTTGCCGTAATTCTTTTGGTGAAATTGATAATTTGCGCCGTGGAGGTTCAGATTATACGGCTTCCTTGATCGGGGCAGCAATCCGTGCCGAGGAAGTTCAGATCTGGACTGACATCGACGGGATGCACAACAATGATCCCCGTGTTGTCAAAGGAACCACACCGATTGCACATCTAAGCTTTGATGAAGCTGCGGAGCTGGCTTATTTTGGTGCTAAAATCTTACATCCACAATCGGTGTTCCCAGCGCAAAAATATAACGTTCCAGTTCGGTTGTTGAATACGATGGAACCCAATGCAAAAGGGACATTGATCAGTAAAGACGGTGCGCAGAAAGGTTGTATTCGTGCTATAGCAGCGAAAGACGGTATCACAGCAATTCATATCCATTCGTCGAGAATGCTACTTGCCTACGGTTTCCTGCGCCGTGTCTTTGAAATATTCGAGCGTTATAAAACACCAATCGATATGATCACAACTTCGGAAGTGGCGGTGTCTTTGACGATTGATGATACCACAAATTTGGCGGATATTATCAAAGAAGTGGAAGATTTTGGTTCAGTAACAGTTGATGGTGATCAGACCATTGTATGCGTTGTAGGGGATTTTGGTTTGAATAGCCATGGCTATGCCGCTCGCGTACTTGATGCTGTAAAACACCTTCCAGTTCGTATGATTTCGTATGGTGGTTCAGACTTTAACGTGTCAATTCTATTGAATTCAGATCATAAAACTGAAGCATTACGTTCATTGCACAATCGTTTATTTTAAGAATTAGGTTTTTATATGATAAATACAGGTATCGCGGCGAAGTTTGCAGAGAAAGAAACGCCGTTTTATTATTATGATCTGCATGTGTTAAACAAGACCCTGGAGGCTGCGCATGCTGCTTCGCACAAACGGGGATTTCATGTTCATTATGCATTAAAGGCCAATTTTAATGACGAGTTATTGAAGGCGATTCAAGCGGTCGGCTTTGGTGCGGATTGTGTGAGCGGCAATGAGGTGAAGAAAGCCATTGAATGTGGCTTTGATTCCAAAAAAGTTACTTTTGCAGGAGTTGGTAAATCCGATAAGGAAATCAATTACGCGCTCGATCAAAATATCTTCGCGTTTAATGTTGAATCTATTCAGGAGCTTGAAGTCATCAATGAGCTTGCCGCAAAGAAAGGTGTAAAAGCAAATGTGGCTTTACGGATCAATCCAAATGTGGATGCACATACCCACCATTATATTACAACAGGGCTTGACGAAAACAAATTTGGTGTGCCCAATGCCGATTTGGAAAAGTGTGCAGCCGTGCTTAAAAAATGTGAGTCTATTGAATTGGTAGGCCTTCATTTTCACGTCGGTTCACAGATTACGGATATGACCGTATTCAAAAGCCTTTGCGTAAAGGTCAATGAATGGAAAAACTGGTTTGAAGAACGCGGTACACAAATCCGTGTATTGAATGTCGGTGGCGGATTGGGGATTGATTATAAAAATCCGGATGGAAATACAATTCCTGATTTTGAAGCCTATTTTGATATTTTCGACCGCTTCCTGGAGCGTACAGCACAGCAAGAAGTGCACTTTGAATTGGGACGGGCTTTGGTCGCGCAATGCGGAAGCTTGGTAAGCCGCGTGTTGTATGTCAAAAATGGTGTCAAAAAAAATTTCTTGGTATTGGATGCCGGAATGACTGAATTAATGCGCCCAGCCTTGTATCAGGCCTACCATAAAATTGAGAATATCAGTGCGACAGACAGCGCCGAATCCATTAACTACGATGTGGTTGGGCCAATCTGTGAATCTTCGGATTGCTTTGGAAAAGAAGTGCCACTTCCGGTTTCAAAACGCGGCGACTTAATTGCCATTCGTTCTGCAGGTGCTTATGGCGAAGTGATGGCCTCGCGTTATAACCTCCGTGAAGAAATACGCTTTGTATACAACAATCAGCTATAATTGCTGTCGCAAAATAATTATTTCTAAGCCAGTCCATTTCTTGGGCTGGCTTTTTCGTTTTAACTGTTATACCGTGTGCTCTGCAACTTTTGTTTATGACTTTCTAGATCGTCTTTCGTATACTTGTTTATGCTTATGACGATTGAATTTCCGGTTACGATAGCGTTGTTTGGAAAAACATTTCTATTACATCCTTTTATGGAAGGCTTGGGGATGTTTATAGGTATGCGGTATTATCAACTGCTCAAATGGAAGGATGAGGAAAGTTTAGGGCATAGCAATTCACTGCTTATTGTGATCGCAGCAGGTCTAGGCGCTTTAATCGGCTCGCATCTTATCGGTTCCCTCGAGCGTCCGGCTGAATTGCTCAATGCGACACATAAATGGGCCTACATCTGGGTAAATAATACAATAATCGGTGGTTTGGCCGGAGGTTTGGTTGCCGTAGAAGGGATGAAGAAGATCATGGGCAAAAAAGAGAGTACCGGGGATAGGATGGTCTTTCCTTTAATTACCGCAATTGCCATTGGTCGGATAGGATGTTTTTACACGGGGGTGTTCGAACAGACTTATGGTTTGCCCACAAGCTCTCCCTTGGGAATGTACCTCGGTGATGCCTATAAACGGCATCCGGTAGCGCTGTATGAAATCGCATTTTTACTGCTCTTATTTGTAGGACTCCAACTTTTTAAACGACGATACAATTATCGAAATGGTGTGTTGTTTCAACTTTTTATGCTTAGTTATTTTAGTTTTCGTTTCCTGCTGGACTTTATCAAGCCCCGGGCAATTATACTTTTGGAGCTAAGTACCATACAAATTACCTGCATCGTGGTGATAATTTATTATATTTATTTATTAAAAAATGAACGTTTAATCAAAAAATAGAAATTATGTATTTGCTTGAAGGGTCATTTGGTTCGGAAAGTACCGCGATGTTGGGACTTTTTCTACTTACTTTAGGTGCTATTGTAATTGGGATTGCACTTTTGGTTATTATCATCGGCTCGATTATTAAAGCGGGCAATAAAGATTCAAAATTCAATGTCAATCCCTGGCTTAAAGTATTGTTGGGTGGAATTGGAGCAATGCTAGCAGGAGGGCTTGCCTGTGGACTTACCTTTATGAACTAGAAATCAGAACGATGCCAGTTAGAAACTATACCTACTACGATTATACCATTAGCCTATGTCCAACATGCCTTTCGCGTGTTGGTGCCAAGATTATTATTGAGGATGAACAGGTATTTATGACCAAAAACTGTCCTGATCATGGCTTTTTCAAAACATTGATTGCTACGGATGTTGACTATTATAAGAACATTCGGAATTATAATAAGGCCTCCGAAACACCTTTGAAATTTGACAATGAAGTACATTATGGCTGTCCATACGATTGCGGTTTATGCGTCGATCACGAGCAGCATAGCTGCCTGTCAATTGTTGAGGTGACCGACCGCTGTAATTTGACCTGTCCAACCTGTTATGCCATGTCGTCACCCCACTACGGGCGACATCGCTCGCTGGAAGAGATTGAACAGATGTTTGACAAAATTGTAGCCAGTGAAGGCGAACCAGATGTGGTTCAGATCAGCGGTGGAGAGCCAACCATACATCCTGATTTTTTTAAGATTTTAGACATTGCGAAGACAAAGCCTATTAAGCATCTCATGCTCAATACGAATGGTATCCGAATTGCCAACGATCCTGGTTTTGCTGAGCAACTCGCCACCTATGCGCCTGAATTTGAAATCTATCTCCAGTTTGATTCTTTTCGCCCTTCTGTGCTTGAAAAGTTTCGGGGAAAAGATCTCACGGATGTCCGAAAAAAGGCCATTGACAAATTAAATGCGCTCAATCTGAGTACAACATTGGTGGTGGTCCTGGAAAAGGGAACCAATGATGATGAAATTGGTGAAATCTTAGATTATGCTTTACAACAGCGATGTGTACGCGGGGTAACCTTTCAACCGGTGGAAATTGCCGGGCGAAATGCGACCGATGCACAGCAACATAAAATGACACTGACCGAGGTGCGTCAGGAAATCCTGAATCAATATTCCCTATTGGATCCACATGATATTATTCCTGTTCCTTGTAATCCTGATGCGTTGGCGATGGGTTATATCCTGAAGATAGGCGATGAGCGGATACCCTTGACCCGGCATATTGATCCGGCTATTTTATTAAATAACCAATCGCGCAATACCATTGTCTATGAACAGGACAAAGGTGTTCAGATGCAATTGCTGGATATATTTAGTACCGGAATTTCGGTGGATAAGGTAAAGCCAAAAGTAAACCAGTTACTTTGCTGTTTGCCAGAAGTGTGCGCACCTGATCTTGATTACGACAATCTTTTCCGCATTATCATTATGAATTTTATGGATGCCTACGATTTTGATGTTCGTGCTGTTAAGAAATCTTGTGTCCACATCGTCAATAAAGACTTGAAGTTGATTCCTTTTGAGACGATGAATTTATTTTATCGTGATGATAAAATAAAACGGCTGGAAGAACTAAAACTCTCCGATGCTATTCGATTTTAACAGGAGATAAGTTATTTTTGTCGGAGAAAAACCTTTGGTCCTTTCTTTGCAATTTGTAGTTTCCATGGCATTTGACTACCTGTTGCCAGGAAAGAAAGTCAACAAAATTAGAAGTATGAAATTGGGCATTGTTAAGCGTTTTATTTTTGTCTTAAGTCTCTTGACTTTTCAGCTGCACGGATTTGCACAGGACTCCGTTCAGGTTCGGAAGAATCAGATAGGCGATCGCACGGCGAGCCATAGCAGCCTAAGTAGACGGTCGAATGTGGATTCGACGCGGGTTGGAAATGACTCACTGCGGAATGAGCTACGAAATGATCTGCGCAAAGTAAATCTAAACTTTTTATCCAATATTCGTACGGCTTCCATGGCCGAGCTTATCGCGCAGCTGAATGAAAAATCCAATGGCTACTTGACAACGAATGCTGGATCGGCTAAAGATAGTATTGCTTTAATAAAAAATAGTATCCATGAAGAAATCAGCCAGTTGAAGTCAATTAAAGGCAGTATCAGCAATTATTCCAATAGCCTCAATGTGACAGCAGATCAGATCAAGACGCTGATCAACCGCTATGATATCAGTGCCAATAATCACAGTAGAGCGTATCAATATCTCGACAATGCGCAGCTTAAACTAGCTGCAAAACAAGATTCGCTGGAAGCGATCAATCGGACGATTGATGAACTTATAGCTAAAAATCAACGTCATCTGATTCGGATCGAAACCGTTCACGAAATGAAAAGCGGAAACAAAAAAGCCGATTCCGTGACCGCTAAAAGTTCGATATGGAAAGCCAATACGGCAGTCATCTCTAAAGATGTGATCTTAAATAATATCCGGAGTAATTACAGTAACAATAAGTCGATAGACAAATATGTGAATCGGACAGATTGGGCGAGCCGTATCCTGTTGATTGTACTGGGATTGGGGTATTGCTACTGGATTGTACGGGTGTCTTATATCCTTCGGCAAAATGATCCTGAACATAAACTTGCGATTGATGCGATCGTTGGGAAAACCATTATTTTTCTCCTGACACTGTTGCCTTTTGTAAACTTCTTTACACCAAGTTTCATTTTGCAGGCTTCCCAATTGGTCATCATGTTAATCTTCATGTTTTTGCTCAGGCATCGCATGAGTGGATTGCAGCGTAAAATTGCCATTATCCTTGTTGTATTCTATATCCTGGATGTATTTGTCAATATGATCGTAAGCGATGACCTGTTTTTACGTATCGTTTGTATTGCCTTCAATTTGATTGCTTTAGGATTGGTCAGTTATACGAAACGGCGTATAAAGAATGCGGATAGTCCGGGTTATATCAGTAATTTTATTTATGTGATTTTTGCTATACTCAACGTGACCGCAATTACACTGAATATTATCGGGCATGTGGAGCATTCACGTAGTTTTAGTATTGCCTGTGCTGTGGGGCTGGTACAGTCTTTTACACTGCAGTATTTTTCGGATATGATTAAGGCGGATGTCCGCAATCAGTTTAAAAAAGATCGGCTGACTTCCGGTTTTTGGATGCGTTTCAACGAGCAGCGCACCTTGGCTATCATCACCGAAATTCTGCGTATTGTCTGTGTGCTTTTGGCGATCATTGTCCTGGCAAATAACTTACAGTTTATTGAAAGTTTATTGGCATTGAGCGAAACATTCTTCGGAAAAGTACGCAGCATCGGCAGCATCTCTTTTACCTTAGGAAATCTTGGTGTAGCGGTTTTACTGCTGTTGGTGGCCAATTGGTTTCAGAAAAATATTAGTTTGATCGTTCTTGGTGGTGAAGACGGTCAGCTCAGCCAGGTCTATAATCAGAAGATGACCTTATTTCCGCTCTTTCGCTTGGCCATTATTCTGATCGGTTTCTTTATGGCCATCTCGGCCCTGGGTATGAGTTTGGACAAACTTACGGTCGTGATTGGCGCATTGAGTGTTGGTATCGGACTCGGCATGCAGAATATCATCAATAATTTTGTCTCGGGCATAATTTTGGTTTTTGATAAGCCGTTTCGCGTTGGTGATCAAATTGAGCTTGCCGACAAAAAAGGGCGCGTCAAGGAAATCGGTATACGCGCCAGTGTTTTAAAAACAGGTGATGGTGCAGATGTCATTATTCCAAATGGTGATTTGCTGTCGGGAAGGGTTGTCAATTGGACCTTATCCCAAGAATACAGCAAGACAAGTTTTGTTCTCCATATCGATCGGAAAGCAGATTTGGACCAAGCCAAACAATGGATCAAAGACGCTATGGAAAGTAGTGACCATTTTATCAAGGATAGAGATAGCGGAATCAGTATACAGGACATCAGTGCTGAGATGATTTACCTGAGTGTTTCCGGCTGGGTAAATTTTGCTGCCAATGCTTCTGCCTTTAAAAATGATGTCTTACTTGTATTGTATAAGAAGTTTGAAGCTGAGGGCTTGAAGTTTTATAGCGTCATTCCACCCAAGATTTAGCCCATTCAATTGCAATTTTTCCGCGTATACAGGGTGTATTATCTGGAAAGCCTACTATTTAGTCCGCTGAGTTCGATAATGTAAAGGACTAAATCCCCTGGCGCGTTTGTAGAAATGGGAAAGATGGCTCTCGTCGGTAAATCCGAGTTCTGCAGCAATTTGTTTCAAGGTATAATCTTTGGATTTAAGTCTGTTCTCGATGAGTTCGATCCGGTAGGTATTGATATACGCTCTTAAACTGCTGCCGAAGTTCTTCTTAAAGTAGGTCCCAAAATAGGATGGGGCAATATTGAATTTCTGAGCCAGTAGGCTGACCTGAAGTTGTTCGGGCGAAAAAATATGCTGATGAATGTAAGCCGAAATCGATCGGTCAACATATAGTTCTTGCTGCTGGGGTAAACGTTGCGTCTCTGCTATTTCTTTGAAGAGCCCAAAGATCGCGACGAGTTGGTCAAATAGCCAGTCCGAATGCTCGCTGACTGTGGTATGACTATACAGTCGGACCGCTTCCAGGATATGAGTGTAAATCAGGCGATAATGCTCGTCCATATCCAATTTGCGTTCCTTTAATCCCCTGTCGTTCATCAGCTCCATAATCCAGGCATAGCGCTTTTGATTGCGTTTATTCTGCAGGAAGTAGGTATCTGTAAATAAAATAAACAGAAAATGTGTCTTTTCTTCAATGTTAAAATAATGCTTGTCTGCCGGACTAATTAAGAATACATCACCAAGTTCATAGTTCAGTTCAAATCTGTTGATCACATGGGTTCCTTTGCCTGAACGAATATAAACAAGCTCATAATAATTCTGCTCATGTGGAGGTAAATGAAAGCTATCCTCAATAAATTCACTGATCCGCAAAGGCTCAAACTGTTTTTTGCGCATTATTCTCCTGATTATATATCCGTAAATGTACATAAAAATAATGTATTTGTACATGTTATTGCCTGCCGTACTATTGCACCTTTGTGTCGTATAAAATGGTAATAAAACATGGTCAATTTTATAATGATTGCATTTTGCATCGCGGCAGGGATGCTGTTAAAGCGAACAAATTTAATTCATTCCGAAGCACATAAAGGGATCAATACCTGGATTCTTTATTTTGCCCTTCCAGCGGTGTCTTTCAAATATATTCCGAAGATTGTATGGTCATCGCAATTACTGTTTCCGGTGTTTTCGGCAATCCTCGTTTGGGCAGGTAGTTGGTTATTTATGGAAATGTACTGTAGGCGTAAAAACTATAAACAGCGTTCGCGCAGTAGTTTGGAATTGGCCGCTGGTTATAGCAATACGTCCTTTATTGGCTTTCCATTGATCATCGCCTATTTTGGCGAAGCCCAGTTGCCGATTGCGATTATTTGCGACCAAACCACATTTATTCTACTTTCTACAGCTGGACTTATCAATGCACTGCGAGCGAATGCCCAAGATGGCGAGGCGATCGATGTCAAATTTATGCTTCGAAAGTTAGTCAGCTTTCCACCCCTGATCGGTTGTATAACAGCCTTAATGCTGTCGCAATTGGTTGATCTTTCAGTTGCCGAGCCTTTTTTCGATAAGCTGGTGGCGACCGTTGGACCCTTGGCCTTATTTTCTATTGGTTTACAGTTGAAGTTTGATGGCTGGCGACAACAGATTTCGCAGATCAGTACAGCGATGAGTTATAAATTGATTCTTGCCCCAGCATTGGTATTACTATTTGCTTTACTACTTGGTGTAAAGGGCGCTGTTGCGCGGATTAGTATATTCGAAGCGGCTATGCCAACCTTGGTAACCTCAGGGATCATTGCCGAGCAATACCATCTGAATACCAAATTGGTCAATCTGGTGATCGGTTTTAGTATCGTTGTGGGGCTGCTGACAACCGCGTTTTGGGATTTTGTTATTCGATTTTTTTTCTCCTAATTTATGGTTGCATTGATTGATTGATTGATTGATTTTGGAAACAGTGTGGGGCCTCATTTGCCAACGATTGGTTTGAGCAGAAGTGTTGCGTAGGAGTGGGCTGTCTTCACTTCGTAACATTTTGATAGTGAATCATCTCATACAAACAACTTTTTTACTGTTCAATTGTTATTAGGCTATAACCATCTATAAAAAGGAGGTATGTTATGAACCTGATACACAAAATTGAGCATTGGGGCGATGCACATCACCCACAATGGATCGATTACCTAAGAATAGCCTTAGGGATCGTTATTTTTGCCAAAGGTGTAAGTTTCGTAAATGATAGGGACGTTGTTCAACACATGATTGAGCAAAGTAGTTTCCACTTATCATCATGGGGTGCGGTTCACTATGTGGTTTTTACCCATTTGGTAGGCGGGCTGTTCCTTATCTTAGGTTTTCAAACCCGTTTAGCCTCATTACTATTATTTCCGGTATTGGTAGGGGCTGTATTTTTTGTTAATATCACCCACGGGTTTAGTTATTTGAATTCCGAATTGTGGCTTTCTATAGTCGTATTCTTTTTGCTGATCTTTTTTATGGTCATGGGCTCTGGAAAATACTCCCTAGATCAAATGATGAACAAACCAGGATACAAAAGGGATATCTAAAAAAAACTCCTTCATACATGAAGGAGTTTTTCTTTTTTTATTTGCCTTGCTCGTCAATCCATTGACGTGCATTAACGAATGCTTCAATCCAAGGTGAAACTTCGTCCTGACGACCTTTTGGATAATTTGCCCAATGCCATTGGAACACCGAACGCTCAATATGTGGCATCGTAGCCAAGTGGCGTCCAGTCTTATCGCAGACCATTGCTGTATTATAGTCCGAACCATTTGGGTTATGCGGATATTGCTCATAAGCATATTTTGCCACGATATTGTATTGCTCTTCCCCATACGGAAGGTTGAATTTTCCTTCCCCGTGTGAAATCCAAACCCCTAAGGTACTTCCCGCTAGTGTCGATAACATGACCGAATTGTTTTCCTGAACTTTTACAGACACAAAGTTTGACTCGTGTTTCCCTGAAGTATTGTGTAGCATTTTTCCATGGATTTCATGCTCAGGATTGATCATTTCAAGTTCCATAAATAACTGACATCCATTACAGATACCAACCGAAAGTGTATCCGGACGAGCAAAGAAGTCGGTTAAGGCTTTTTTCGCTTTTTCATTGTAAAGGAAAGCACCGGCCCAACCTTTTGCCGAACCCAATACATCTGAGTTCGAGAAGCCTCCGACGGCACCGATAAATTGGATGTCTTCCAATGTCTCACGACCAGTGATCAAATCGGTCATGTGAACATCTTTCACATCAAAGCCTGCCAGGAACATGGCATTTGCCATTTCGCGTTCGGAGTTGGAACCTTTCTCACGAAGGATTGCCGCTTTCGGACGTGCTTTAGTTCCGTCGATTTTTGGTTTCTTACCATCAAATTGACTTGGGAAAGTAAAGGCTAGGGGTTGGTGTTTATAATTATCAAAACGTTGTTGTGCAGTTCCATTTTTAGATTGCTTGGAATCCAAAAGGAAGGATGTCGTAAACCATACATCACGTGTTGCTGCTACATCAAAGCTGAATACCGCTTCTTGATTTTTAATTGTTACTGTATTACCTTCGATCACCTGACCAATTTTAACCGCGTCTACACCGGCATCTTTCACGATTGCTTCGAAAGCAGCGTCGTCTTTTGCTTGAAGGACAAGTGCGATATTCTCATTAAAGAAGGCTTTTACGCTATCCGATTCATGTAATGCCGAAAGATCATAATTGGCACCAAGATTAACATCGGCAAAGGTCATTTCCAATAAGGTTGTAATCAAGCCACCCGATCCGACGTCGTGCCCAGCTTCGATCTGTCCTTCGTGAATTAATTGCTGTACGGTATTGAATGCTGTTTTAAAGTAAGCAGCATCTTGAATGGTCGGTACTTCAGTACCTAATTTATTGATGATTTGTGCAAATGACGAACCGCCTAATTTGAACTGATCTTTTGATAAGTTGATGTAATAGATCGATCCGGCTGTTTTGTTTAGCACAGGTTCAACCACTTTGGTGATATCAGTACAGTTTCCTGCGGCAGAAATGATCAATGTGCCAGGGGCAATGACGTTTTCGCCGTTTGGATATTTTTGCTTCATCGACAAAGAATCTTTTCCCGTCGGGATATTGATTCCCAATGCAATGGCAAAATCCGAGCATGCTTTAACAGCTTGGTATAAGCGGGCATCTTCACCCTCATTATTGGCTGCCCACATCCAGTTGGCCGATAGGGAGATTCCTGCAAGACCGTTTTTGATTGGGGCAAATACGATGTTGGAAAGCGATTCCGCAATAGCCGTTCTGCTTGCCGCAGCCGGATCCACTAAGGCAGCCACAGGGGAGTGACCTATTGTTGTCGCAATACCTTCTTTACCTTTATAATCCAATGCCATGACACCGACGTTATTCAACGGCAATTGCAATGGACCCGCACATTGTTGTTTGGCAACACGGCCACCAACACAACGGTCTACTTTATTGGTTAACCAATCTTTGGAAGCAACCGCTTCCAGTTGTAATACTTGGTTTAAGTAGCTTGGAATATTAGCTGCATCATAAGCAAGATCAGCGTAGTTGCGAACTACGGTTTTATCGCGCATGAAAGTTTTTGGCGATGAGCCAAAGAAATCTTCAAGGGCATAATCCATTGGTTTTTCACCCGTACTTTTTGATTCAAAAGTAAAGCGGTGGTCGCCAGTGACATCACCTACGGTGTACATTGGTGCACGTTCGCGATCGGCAACACGTTTTAAGGTGTCAATATCATCTTCGGCGATCACAAGTCCCATACGTTCTTGCGATTCATTACCGATAATTTCTTTTGCGGATAGTGTAGGATCGCCTACAGGAAGTGCATCCAGGTCAATCAAGCCGCCGGTCTCTTCAACAAGTTCAGATAAACAGTTTAAGTGGCCACCTGCACCATGATCGTGGATAGAGACAATAGGGTTATGATCAGACTCTACTAAGCCACGAACAGCATTCGCTGCACGTTTTTGCATTTCGGGATTGGAACGTTGAATGGCATTAAGCTCAATTCCAGAACCAAATGCCCCTGTATCTGCAGAAGATACAGCAGCGCCACCCATTCCGATGCGGTAATTTTCTCCACCTAGGATAACAACTTTATCGCCAGTTTTCGGCGTATGTTTTTTCGCTTGATCCAGTTTTCCATAACCAACACCACCCGCTTGCATAATGACTTTGTCGTAACCAAGTTTACGGCCATCCTCTTCATGTTCGAAGGTCAATACAGAACCTGTAATTAAGGGCTGACCAAACTTATTACCGAAGTCAGAAGCACCATTGGAAGCTTTAATCAGGATGTCAACCGGGGTCTGGTACAACCATTGACGCTCTTGCATCGCATTTTCCCATGGCCGCGTTTTGTTGAGTTCCTTTGCCGGTTCAGTAACTGTTCCTGCCTGAAGGTCCAATTTATTTTGTTCCAATCGCGAATAAGCAGTCATGTATACGGCAGTACCCGCCAATGGAATCGCTCCTTGGCCACCGGCCATACGGTCGCGGATTTCACCACCTGACCCAGTTGCAGCACCCGAAAATGGTTCTACAGTAGTCGGGAAATTGTGTGTTTCAGCTTTTACGGATAAAACCGAATCAAATGCTTTCTCTTCGTAAAAGTCAGGTTTGTCGGCCGATTTAGGTGCAAATTGTGTGACACGTGGACCTTTGACAAAGGCAACGTTATCTTTATAAGCAGAAACAATCTCGTTCGGATTGGTTTCAGAAGTCTTTTTAATTAATTTAAAGAGGGAAGTGGGTTGCTCTTCGCCATCAATGATAAAGGTACCATTGAAAATCTTGTGTCTACAGTGTTCAGAGTTTGCTTGTGAAAAAGCGAATACTTCCGAGTCTGTAAGCAGACGACCCAATTTGGTCGAAAGGTTATTGAGGTAATCTACTTCTTCTGGATTTAGCGCTAGGCCCTCAGATTTGTTGTAGGCCTCGATGTCTTCAATTTCCAATATCGGCTCAGGTGTAATGTTGACGGTATACATGTCCTGTGTCAACATACTGAACTTTTGTGAAATCATTGGATCGAAGTCATTGAAATCCGCTGGTACCGGTTGAAATTCTTCTATACGAACAATTCCTGCAATTCCCATATTTTGCGTGATTTCTACTGCATTGGTACTCCAGGGAGTAACCATCGCGGCGCGGGGTCCTACAAAGTAATGGTTAAGGTTTTGGTCGTCTAGTTTTTTGGCGTTGCCGAATAGCCAGTTGAGTTTAGTAATGTCTTCTTGTGATAAAGAGTTTACGCTTTGAACACCATATACAGTGTTCGATGGGTTCTCAAAGAAATGAATCATTATAAATGTTTGTTTTGAACGTTCTTCAAATTAAAGCACAAAGTTACATATTATTTTTATGGAAATGACGGGATTTTTGATTAAAAAATAGGTCTTTAAGATTGGACATAAAAAGGATAAAAATCGGTACAATCTGATAAGGCTTTTTTTATGAAATTGTGTTGGGGCTTGCTTATTCAAGAGCGGAGTGTATATGCCTAAAGTCCGTTTAATTCCCTTTAAATCCGCTCAAGTCCGTTCAAATCCGTACGCTATTCGGCAACGGATCAGGATTGCTTCGGGAACGGCTCGGGACAGCTTCGGGACAGCTTCGAGACAGCTTCGGCTGGGCTTCGACTGGGCTTCGGGAAAGATTCGGGTCCGCTTCGGCAAGGAGCCGAACAACGGCCGAACAGCAGGCGAAGCAATCCCGACCATGTTCAGGCCATGTCCCGAAGCTGCCCCGAACCAAGGCCAACGATGTGCCGACCAAAGCCCAAAGCACCTTGTCCATGCGGAAAACCTGAAAAAGCATAAGCAATAGCGCAAGAAAAACGCCCTGTGGCAAGTCGGTTTGTTCGCCGAAGCCCAACAACCCCTTAGATCATATGGTAATTTGTCATACAGCCGGTGAGGATAGGGGCTGCCAGCTATCTTCAAATTCAGGACTTCCGGCGATGATCGGCAAATTGACGTTGGATATAAACTCAAATTTATCTAAGTTTGTGCATCAAATCAGATTCGAGATGAATATTTCATATAATTGGTTAAAACAACACGTTAATATAGATTCGACACCGGAGGAACTATCGCTGATCTTAACAAATACAGGATTGGAAGTAGAAGCTTTGGACGTCGTGCAGAGTATCCCAGGTGGATTGGATGGTTTGGTTGTTGGTGAAGTGAAAACTTGTGAACAGCATCCTAATGCCGATAAATTAAGAGTAACCACTGTTGATGTCGGTGGACCGGAGTTATTGCACATTGTATGTGGTGCACCAAACTGTCGTACAGGATTGAAAGTTATTGTTGCTACAGTAGGTACTACTTGCCATCCGCTTACCGGAGAGCCTTTTAAAATTACCAAATCTAAAATTCGTGGTGAAGTTTCCGAAGGTATGTTATGTGGAGAAGATGAAATCGGTTTGGGTACATCTCATGCCGGTATCGTTGAATTACCAGCTGACGTTGCTGTGGGGACCTTAGTGAAAGATCATTTCAATATCCAGGATGATTACCGTTATGAAATTGGCTTAACACCAAACCGTGCAGATGCTGCTTCGCATTTAGGCGTTGCAAGAGATATTGCGGCACATTTTCGTACACACGTGTTAAAGGCAGATGTTTCTGCATTTAAGGCTGCTGAGGCGGAGGGAACGACAGTGGTCGTTGCAGACGCACAGGCAAGCCCACGTTATAGTGGTATCAATATTACCGGTGTTCGCGTTGGCGAATCTCCCGATTGGTTAAAAGAGAAATTAAATGTTATCGGTGTTCGTCCGATCAATAATATTGTCGATGTTACCAATTATATACTACACGATTTAGGTCAACCACTGCATGCTTTTGATGCTGATAAAATTGCGGGAAATAAAGTCATTGTTCGTTTGGCGACTGAGGGTGAAAAATTTGTTACGCTGGATGGTGTGGAGCGTACCTTGTCTGCAGAGGACTTGGTGATTGCAGATGCTGAAAAACCAATGTGTATTGCGGGTGTTTTCGGTGGAGCACATTCGGGTGTATCAGCCGAAACGACCAATGTATTTTTGGAGTCGGCCTATTTCAATGCTGTTTCTGTACGGAAGACCTCCAAAAGACATGGCTTAAAAACAGATGCCTCTTTCCGTTTCGAACGTGGTACCGATCCGAATATTACGGTTGAAGCCTTGAAGCGCGCAGCTTTATTGATTCAGGAAATTGCGGGTGGAACGATTTCATCGACGCTAAAAGATGAGTATCCCGTGGTGATTAACCCGTTTTCATTTCACGTGAGCTATGCGAATGTGGTTCGTTTGATCGGTCAGGCGATCCCAAATGAAGAAATTAAATCCATTATTGTCGCTCTTGGCATTGAAGTCGCTTCAGAAACTGAAACAGGACTTGATGTGTTGGTGCCTGCATACCGCGTTGATGTCACACGCGAGGTAGACGTTGTGGAAGAAGTGTTGCGGATTTATGGTTATAACAATATCGAGTTGAAGTCACAAATTAAGGCCTCTTTAAATACGGTTGAGAAGCCGGATAAGGAAGTTGTCTTAAATCAATTGGCTGATCTGCTCATCGCCAATGGGTTTCGTGAAATTCTGTCCAACTCCCTAACGAAGCTGGATTATGCGGATGATAGCGAAACGGCGGTCAAATTGTATAATCCATTGAGCTCGGATTTGGATACAATGCGTCAAAATATGGTTTTTTCTGTTTTGAGTGCGATTGAATATAACCAAAAACGAAGAAACTTTGACCTGAAGTTCTTCGAATTCGGTAAAACTTATGCGCTGGATGGTGAAGGCTATAAAGAAACGCAGCATCTGGCTTTTGCCATGGCAGGTAAAAATGAAGCTGAGCAATGGAACAGCAAAAAAGACGCGGTTAATTTCTATAACCTTAAAGCGGCTGTAGATACGCTTATCAAACGCTTGAAAATTGAAGGAATTCAGATACAAGATGCTACAAGTACACATTTCGCCTATGGTTTGAACTATATGAAAGGGCAGAAATGTTTAGTTTCTTTTGGTGCAATCGCGAACGCAGATTTGAAAAAAGCAGATGTTGAAGGTCAGGTTTTCTTTGCTGATTTTGACTGGGATGTTTTGATGAAAATTATTCGTAAGAATAGCATTCAATACAAAGAAGTTTCCAAATTCCCGGCTGTGCGCAGAGATTTGTCGCTCTTGATCGATGAAAATGTGAGCTTCGATAAGCTACAATTTGTTGCTCAAAAGACCGAACGCAAGCTTTTGAAGGAGGTAAATGTGTTTGATGTGTATAAAGGTGATAAAATTCCGGAAGGGAAAAAGTCTTATGCTCTGAGCTTTATCTTGCAGGATGAAGAAAAAACACTTACGGATAAGCAAATTGATGCGATAGTTCAAAAATTAATTGTTAATTTTGAGAAGGAACTAGGCGCGGAAGTGCGTGGTTAACGAGAGATACAACATTAATTGGTAATATTCAATTTATACTATGGCAACATTGTCTTCACAAATGAATCTGATCGTTGAGAAAACGAAAAATTTAATTCAATTGTGCGAAGTCTTGCAAGAAGAAAATGATTTGCTTAAATTAGAGGTACAATCCTTAAAAGTGGCTTTCGATGCGAGCAACGATAAGAGCAAGCAGTTGGAAGAGAAGGTCAAAGCGTTGGCAGTTGCCCGCACGTTAGATTCTGAAACGGATAATGAAGCAATTAATGAAAAAATACTTGACACAAAACAAAAAATTAACGATTTTGTGCGGGAAATAGACAAATGTATTAGTTTGTTGAAATAGTTGGGAGAAGTGTTATCGGATTCAAACTAATACAACGTTAAAAAGCTCAAAGAAATGGGAGAGATTTCCATAAAAATAAATATCGCAGATCGTGTTTATCCCCTTCGGGTGGAGAGCGCGGAAGAAGAAGTAATTCGACATGCTGCGAAATTGATAAATGAAAAAGTAAAGGAATTGCAGGAAAACTATACTGTGAGAGATAAGCAGGATTTGTTGTCCATGTGTGTATTGCAATTTGCGACGCGTATGCTTAATGCAGAGCGGCAGTCCCAAAACCACGAAGTGGGCTTGGAAAATTCAGTACAGGAACTTGATCAGTTGTTGACGGATTTCTTTAAAAAATAAATTTACGTTCTTTATATTTAGAGCTTAAACGACGAATTTGCCGCAATTAAATTCGGGTTGTCACTATTTTAAACTTAACGCTTCAATATTACAGGCGCAAAAAGATATAGGCCATTTTGCGAAAGCCATCTGGGTCATAATCTAAGCCTAATTATGTAATCACGAAGTTTAATAATACATGAGACCTGTTTAAATTTAATTGCGGTTTTTTTTTGTCATGAAGTCTTATGAGCTTATCAGGCTCGCCACATTGGTGCATACCAAAGAAGGGGAATAGGACGATTCATGATTTTACTGGAATTTGAATATAATTAATAAAAACAAACATAATAATACAATTATACATACATGGACATCGCAATTTATAGCATAATTTCTCTGATTGTTGGTGTTGTTATAGGTCGTTATCTATTGGTTTTGTTGTTTAAAAAGCAAGAACAGGAAGCCAAGGATAAGGTAAATAGCATACTGAAAGATGCAGAGCAGGAAGGGGAACACATTAAAAAGAAACGCCTGTTAGAGGCCAAAGAAAAGTTCCTTCAATTAAAATCTGAACATGAAAAGGAGGTCAATCAACGTAACAATGCCATCAACCAGAAGGAAAATACGTTAAGACAAAAAGAGCAGTCAATTAACCAAAAATTGGAAAACATCAACCGCGACAAGCAGGAGGTGGATACCAAGAAAAAGCAATTGGATAAATTGGTTGAACTGAATGAAAAGAAATCCGAGGAAGTAGAAGCGTTAAAATTGCAACAGATTAAGCAATTGGAAAGCATCGCTGGCGTAACTGCCGACGAAGCAAAAAATCAATTGGTGGATTCGTTGCGTGAAGAAGCCCGCTCACAAGCCATGATTCAAATCAAAGATATTGTGGATGAGGCAAAATTGACAGCGACTAAAGAGGCGAAAAAGGTTGTTATACAGACGATTCAACGCACCGCTACGGAATCTGCAATCGAAAATACCGTTTCAATTTTCAATATTGAAAATGATGAAATTAAGGGCCGTATTATTGGTCGTGAAGGTCGTAATATTCGTGCATTGGAAGCTGCAACGGGCGTAGAGATCATCGTAGATGATACACCTGAAGCAATTATCCTATCCGGTTTCGATCCTGTACGTCGGGAAATCGCACGTTTAGCTTTACACCGTTTGGTAACCGATGGACGTATCCACCCGGCACGTATTGAGGAAGTTGTTGCAAAAACACGGACGCAAATTGAGGATGAAATTGTTGAAATCGGTGAACGTACAGCGATCGATTTGGGGATCCATGGTTTGCACCCCGAATTGATTCGTATGGTAGGCCGTATGCGTTACCGTTCATCTTACGGACAGAATCTTTTACAGCACTCGCGTGAGGTTGCTAATTTTGCAGCGACAATGGCTGCAGAACTGGGCCTGAATGTTAAACATGCGAAACGTGCTGGATTACTACACGATATTGGTAAAGTGCCTGATGACAATCCAGAGTTGCCACACGCTATTTTAGGTATGCAACTTGCAGAGAAATACAAGGAACACCCTGATGTATGTAACGCAATTGGTGCTCACCATGATGAGATCGAAATGACGGCTTTAATATCTCCGGTTGTTCAAGCCTGTGATGCGATTTCTGGTGCACGCCCGGGCGCACGCCGTGAGGTTGTAGAAAGTTATATCAAGCGCTTAAAAGAGCTGGAAGACTTGGCTTTATCGTATCCTGGGGTTGAGAAGACCTTCGCGATACAAGCTGGTCGTGAACTACGTGTCATCGTGGAGAGTGAGAAGGTCTCTGATGCGCAGTCGGAAATACTCGCTGCTGATATCTCTAACCGTATCCAAACGGAAATGACGTATCCAGGGCAAATTAAAGTAACTGTTATCCGTGAGACAAGATCGGTGTCTTACGCAAAATAGATCCAAGGATCCATCTTAAAAAAAGCTCCAATTAAAATGATTGGAGCTTTTTTTATGGAATTCTACAGCTTTCCCTCAACAGGATGATTTCAGTTATTCAAGGTGTTTGGGTATTGACTTGAACTGTTCTCAATAAACTTGGCCTGAGTAGAATTAGCCTGAATTGACTTGTGTCTTGCCTGGCGAATGGACTTGAATTGGTGTCAATAGACTGTATTGGAATTGATCTGAATAGACCAGACTTGAATAGACTGAACTTGAATAGACTAGACTTGAATCAAGTTGACCTAAATGGACTCAACCTAAATTGTCTTTAATTTAGGATCCCTATTTTTTAATTGAAAAATTCGATCAGGTCAGGCACTGTCTGGATGAGATAGGTCGGTGACTCCTGCTCGAGTTCGGCTTGGCTACCATAGCCATACAGTACGCCAACAGCATCCATGGCAGTTTCCCTTGCGCCAATCAGATCATGTTTACGATCGCCGATCATGAGGCATTCCTGTGGATTTGTTAGTTTGGCCTTTTCCATGACATATTGGATGACGCTGGTTTTGGTCGGTCTGGAATCGTCCAAAGCGCTTCCACCAGCAAAATCAAAATAGGTATTTATTTCAAAGTGTTGTAATATTTTGTGGGCGAATATTTCGGGTTTGGAGGTCGCCAGATAGATGCTGTACCCTTTTGTTTTCAGGAGCGTTAAAAGCTCGGGTATGCGATCAAACAGGATGTTCTCGTACAGTCCTATGGCTGAAAAGCGCTCCCGATATTTTTCTACACAGGCAATTGCTTCGCTTTCCCCAAATCCAAAGGTATGTATGAAAGAATCTTTAAGGGGCGGACCGATCAAGGGTTTGAGGCTATTCAGATCGGCTGTATGGATGCCTTTGGACTCCAAGGCATAGGCAATACATTTTGTAATCCCTTCTGCAGGGTCGGTCAGGGTTCCGTCCAGATCGAATAAGATATGTTTGTAAGACTTCATGCTGCAATATTACGGAATAGAATAGGAGTAAGCGAGTTTGTTTGCCCTGAAAGCAGATAATGACCTACGGCAGACCAAAAAATAGGGAATATTATCATTTTTAAGACCTAAGGCATGCTCAATATTTGTTAAATTTGCCGAATGAAACAAAAGAAGAAAGTTCAAGAAGTCGAACCTTTACGTCCCGTAGATAAGTATTTTGCGGAGCTGGATGCTAATTTTCAGGATCCGACCAACCGCCTGATTCAGGCCATCTTTTTACCATTATTATTTTTTGGTATCATGGGCTGCATCTGGATGATTCCATTTCCACAGTTCGAATTCTTGGTCAAACTCAATTGGCATACCTTTTTGAATTGGGGCTCTTTCTTCATCGCTATTGTCATTTATTATTATTTAAAGCTGTCTGCAACCTTGTCCTATGCGATATTATTCTCGATCGGGGGTATGAGTTTCTTTATCGTGCAACTGGAATACGTACAGAAGAACGGTGGCCCGGCTGTCATCTGGGTGTGTTTGGGAATCGCATTGCTATCTATTGTCGCGCTGTTTATCGGTAAGGGAAAGGAAAAGAAGAAAATCACAGGACAACAGTTTCTGCAGTTTTTACTTGTCGGACCGATATGGCTGTGGCATTTTGTCTTTAAAAAATTGAAATTAAGATATTAATTGAGCTGTCCTTAGGAGCTGATCGCATTGCATCTGATCGCATCCTAATCGGGGGCTTAAAAGAACGGGGCCAAATTGCTTGCAATTTGGCCCCGTTCTTTTAGTTGAGCGCTGACATAGATCGGGGATATCCGACAGCCATGCGTAATTAGTTCAGTACATAACTAACTTTTGTAATTGAACCATTTGATGATTTCTTTGAGATTTGCCTTTTTTCCATAGATCAAAATGCCGACGCGGTAGATACGTGCAGCGACCCAGGTTACCAATAAGAAGGTCAGTATGAGCAAGGTCAACGAGGTCAGGATCTGCCATAGGGGTACACCAAAAGGTATGCGAACGAGCATGGCGATCGGTGAGGTGAATGGAATAAAGCTCAACCATGTTGCAATCGGTCCATTGGGATCATTGATAATGACGCCGAAAGAAAGAATATAGGTCAATAGCAAGGGCATGGTAATGGGCATGGAAAACTGATTGGCCTCTGTTTCGTTGTCGACAGCTGAGCCTGCAGCAGCGAAAATAGCACTATACAATAGGTATCCGGCAATAAAAAACAGAAAGAAGAAAATGATGACCTCCGTGAAATTAAAGCTTTGGATCGACGTAAGGATCGAAGCGGAATCATTCTGGGCCATAGCTTTTGATACGGTACTCATATTACCCGCTCCAGGTTGGCTTGCGGCGACTTCCTGCATGTCCTGCGGATTGACAAAGAGTAGCGTTGCTGTGATAAACAGGCCTCCTGTAAGTACAAGCCACATGACAAACTGTGTCAGTCCAACCATACCGATTCCAACAATTTTACCCATCATGAGCTGAAAGGGCTTGACCGAGGAAATAATAACTTCGATGATACGATTGCTCTTTTCTTCGATAATACCACGCATTACCTGGGCACCATAAAGAAACAGGGATAGATAGACTAAGATAGCCAAAGCGACACCAAGGCCCATTGCAATGGCCGTGTTGCTGTTCTTTTCTTCGCCGTCGGCAGTTATTTCTTTTGCATCGATGCTGACTTTCGGCTTAATGGACTGGATAATCTGCAGGTCAATTCCCTTGGCTTTATATTCCTTTTCACGGATGATCTCTTCCAGCTGTCCACTAATGATCTCCTGTATGACAAAGCTGGTCTTGCCTCCGGTAATCAGTTCGGCTCTTTGGCTTGTTAAAATATCTTTTGGGATATAAAGGATCGACTGTTTTCCTTCACTTTGGGTCAGCTGCGCTTTTTGTGCCTGGAGATCCAGTTTACTGATTGTATAACTTACATTTTTATTGCTTTGCAGTTTTCCCGCAAAGTCGCCTTGTTCATCTAAAATAAAGACTTCGGTGTGTGAATCTTTAAAGCTCTTTTTTGTCAGATAAAACATGCCTGCATACAATGCAAAAAAGAACAATGGCACGGCAAAAGTCATGACAATAAAAGATTTTTTCTTGACACGGGATAGGTATTCCCGTTGAATGATAAGTAGTATTTTATGCATGATCTTGAGATAGGGGTGAGACTTGAGTAACTTTTTGAATGAAAATATCCGCCATAGAGGGAACGATTTCGATCAACTGGTTGAGCTGTATTTGGGGTAAGAAACGCATTAAGACATTATTGATATGAATATTGTTATTTAGCTGAATTGTAGTGTTGTATGTTTTGTCGTGCTTTGTGGACGTGATGACCTTAAATAGGCTGTCTTCGGATAGAAGAAAATTATCTTCATTGGCTGTATATTCTAATCGATAGGTTTGATTTCGGTATTCTTTTTTAATCGCCTGTACGGAACCATCGAGTATTTTCTTGGATCGGTTGATGAGGGCGATATTATCGCAAAGCTCTTCCACAGTCTCCATACGGTGTGTGGAGAATATAATGGTCGCCCCCTCTTGATTCAATCGGAGAATCTGTTCTTTTATGATATTGGCATTGACGGGATCAAATCCCGAAAAGGGTTCATCCAAGATAATCAATTGTGGTTGGTGGATGACCGTGGCGACAAATTGTACTTTTTGCTGCATACCTTTACTGAGATCTTCAATTTTTTTGTCCAACCAGGATGTGATGTCCAGGCGCTGGCACCAATCTTGGATGCGTGCTAGGGCTTCTCGCTTGGAAAGTCCTTTAAGTTGCGCCAAATACAACATTTGATCGCCGATTTTCATTTTTTTGTACAGCCCCCGCTCTTCGGGTAAATAGCCGATTTGTGCAATATGCTGTGGACCCAGCGCTTCGCCATTAAACAAAATCTCACCGGAATCGGGCGCGGTAATTTGGTTAATAATACGGATCAGGGACGTTTTTCCAGCCCCGTTTGGCCCCAATAGTCCGAAAATTTTACCCTTTGGGATTTGAATGGATACGTCGTCCAATGCACGGTGATTGGCGTAATCTTTGGTGACATGATTGATTTCGAGTAACATCTATTTTAAGGTTTAATTAATTCGTTCTTTGAGTTTGTTAGAAATATTCCTTTTTTCCCAAAGACTGACGTTTATTTATGTGATTAGTATCTTGAGCAGCTGAATTGTTACAGCAGCTCCGAAAAATTTCTTGTTTGGTGATGTTTCCATTTTACCTACTGGACTTCTTATTACAAGATTTATTTTTTTTATGGCATGCAGGACTTCTTTTATTTGGCTAATAAGACGTATACCCAACCGCATAGTGCATCTTCGGGATGCGCTCAGTTGTTTGATGAATCGTTTGAAGTGAAAGTTAAAAATAATTGGGGACATTTTAGTCCCTGGCCAATTAAATAGGAGACGGAGCTTTTTTATGGAATAGAAGCGGTACACATCTTGTCAAAGGGATTCATTTAACGTACCTTTGTTCCATGGAAGTGAAAAAAGCCGAATTCGTGTGCAGTAACACGAGAGTTGACAAATTACCTGCACCCAATTTGCCGGAGTATGCGTTTATCGGACGTTCAAATGTCGGTAAATCATCGTTGATCAATGCAATGACCAACAAGAAAGGACTTGCCAAGACCTCCCAAAAGCCTGGTAAGACTCAGTTGATCAATCATTTTATCATCGACGATACCTGGTATCTGGTGGATTTGCCCGGTTATGGTTTTGCCAAAGCCTCTAAAACAAGTCGCACGGAATGGGAGAAGTTCATCCGCAGGTATCTTACCCATCGGGACAATTTGCAATGTGTTTTTGTATTGGTAGATAGCCGTCATGAACCACAGAAGATAGACTTGGATTTTTGCTATTGGTTGGGCGAATGTGGTTTACCCTTTATGTTGGTTTTTACCAAGGCAGACAAGCAATCGACTGTCAAATCCGATGTGAATATTGCGAAATTTAAAAAATCATTGCTTCAATGGTTTGAAGAGGTGCCGCCGATTTTCCTAACTTCAGCAGAAAAGAAAATGGGGCATGAGCCTATTTTAGAAGCTATTGATGAAGTTAATGGCCGATTTGTTCGCCCTGAACCCGAAGGAAACGAACAGTTTTAGCTAGATCAAGTTCAGATGAAAAAATACTTGTCCTTAGTTTTATTTGCCCATAGTGTATTTGCATTACCATTTGCCTTCATCGGTTTCTTTTTGGCATTGCATACAACGGACTACACCTTTTCGTGGAAATTATTGGTTTTGATGCTCGTGTGTATGGTAACGGCCCGTAATGCCGCTATGGCATTCAATCGTTATTTGGATCGCGATATTGATGCCATTAATCCGCGAACGGCCATGCGTGATATTCCTGCCGGAAAAATTTCTGCTAAAAATGCATTGATTTTTACGTTAGTAAATTGCCTTATTTTTATCGCAGCGACATATTTTATCAATTCTCTTTGCTTTATGTTGTCGCCCATTGCACTTTTTGTTGTGCTTTTTTACTCCTATACGAAGCGCATAACGCCCTTATGCCATCTTGTATTGGGAGCAGGGCTAGGATTGGCTCCAATAGGTGCATATATGGTTATTACAGGACAGTTTGCGACGGTTCCGGTACTTTATGGCTTCGCAGTGTTGACCTGGGTGAGCGGCTTCGATATTATTTACGCGTTGCAGGATGAAGCGTTTGATCGGGCCAATCAGCTGAATTCTATACCCGTTTGGTTGGGAACGAAGGGAGCCATGCGCGTCTCGGAAGGTCTGCATGTGTTTTCTTTTATATTTATTTTAATACCAGCATTTTTGATGCCTGTCGGTTGGATTTATTATTTAGGGGTGGCCTTTTACGGTGCATTGCTGATTTACCAGCATACCCTGTTTTCATCGACTAATTTAAGTCGGGTCAATCGTGACTTTATGACAACCAATGGTTATGCCTCGGTGATTTTTGCGGTATTCTACCTCTTGGATATCTGGTTGATCAAATAAACGTTTTAGCATAAAATAAGAAAGGCTTTAGGAATTCCTAAAGCCTTTCTTATTTTTGCATCTAAACCAATACACATGCTATGAAGAAAAGTATTCTTTTTACCTCTATTTTATGTTTGTCATTGTCGACGCAGGGGCAAAAGCTGTCGAGTTATGTCATTCAATATAACCAAAGTTTCAATGGGAATACAGCTGCCAATCAAAATGCCATCCTCGTCTATGCCAATGAAAAGGAGACTTTTGTCAGTTCAGCGAAGGAAATGCAGGGACAGTTGGCGCCGCCATACGAACGGGTTGTGGTGGAGCGTTCCGGAGGCAATGCATTACTTAAAATTGCTAAACTCAAAGATGGATCAATCATTCTAACCAAAGATTCGCTCGCACTTTCGAAGCAAAAATTTAACACGACAAACGAGACTAAAACAATCTTGGGCTATCCCTGCAAAAAAGTGGAGACCAGCATCAATTCCAATAAAATAGAAGTTTGGTATACCGATAAATTAGGGGTAAAAGGTGCACCCACGGAACTTGGTCAGGACCTTGGTTTGGTACTCGAGGTGATCCGCAATGGGAATACACGGACTTTTGCCACCAAAGTAGAAAAGGTCAAGACGATACCGGAGCAACTGCGATTAAAAGGAAATGAAAAATTGTACGATGAACTCTCGTATAAAGATCTGATCTGGAAAAATCGTTTTATCCAAATACCTGTTTTTCGGAAGGAGCGCATACGTTTTGCGGATGATGTAAAGTCGGATTCTGTTTTGCGTTTTGCCAATGGGACTGTTTTGGTAAAAAAGGTGAAAATCCCAAAAATAAAGACTAGCGATAATGTATTTGTGCAGTTGGTCGAACAATCGAAAGGTGATGCCTATGACCGTACGGGATCAGTTTTTATCATCCCGACCAACAAGGCGCAAAGCTTTTTGGATGGCATGAAAAATGGTATGGGTACCCTGCCTAAGTACGAAAATGGAAATGGTAAAGCTTATCAAGGCGTTGTAAAAACAGCATCTTTTGAACCTATTGTTGAATTGATGCGTTTCTTTACACCCTTTGGTGTTAAGCAGTTTAACTATCTTCAGTTAAAGGATAAGGTTTGGCAAGACTCGGTGCTATACCGTCAGGACGTAACGGAACTGGCTGGTCTGTTGAGCGAGCAGGAAGTCTATGTGGGCGCCTTCATTGGCAATTATGATAAAAATGGACATGAGGTGAGTGTTGAGCTGACGGTGCATCCGGGTTTCGATGCCGATTCAAAAGGCAGCCTGAAAAAGACGATGTCTTTATTCACCACAACCAACGTTATGGAAATGGGCGGCCAGGAGTATGGATCTATGTTTGATAAGGAGAAAGGTCTTACTGTTTCGTTTCATTTGGACCAGGACGCTAAAAACGTGCAATTACGCTACATTACCACAGGGCATGGAGGCTGGGGCAATGGTGATGAGTTTGTGCCGAAGGAAAACCGCATTTTCCTAGACAATTCATTACGCTTTAAATACACGCCGTGGCGTAATGATTGTGGCTCGTACCGTTTGTCAAACCCAGCTTCAGGCAATTTTGCCACAGGTCTGTCTTCATCCGATCTAAGCCGCTCCAATTGGTGCCCGGGTACAGTAACACCACCAATCTACATTGATCTGGGGGATTTAAAAGCAGGCGACCATACAATGCAGGTGCAGATTCCACAGGGAGCTCCTGAAGGAACAAGTTTTAGTAGCTGGAATGTGACAGGAACCTTGTTGTTCGATTAATTAGTTTTTCATTGCTGTCATATGCAATAATGCTATTGCATATGACAGCAATATTCCTTGGGTTTTTAAGACAAAGATTAAAGGGGGTAGGCCGTCTCGCTTTTTGTCTCCGATAATACAAAGTAGGTCTGTACGGTATTTACTTGCGGTAGTACGGCCAGTCGATGCCGCAGAAAAATATGATAAGCATCCATATCTTTGGTTGCGATACGTAACATAAAGTCGTAAGAACCCGCCATTTGGTAGCATTCCATCACCTCGGGAAATTTAGCTACCTCTTTTTCGAATTCATTCAACACTTCAAAAGTATGCGCCTTGAGAAAGACCTGAGAAAAGGAAATTAACCCAATACCTATCTTGTGGCGGTCCAAAATTGCCACCGTTTTTTTGATGTAGCCCAACCGCTTTAGCTTTCTAACGCGTTCGTGAACAGCAGCGATAGATTTGTTAAGTTCAAAGGATAGCGCTTTATTGCTCATGGAGGCATCTTGTTGTAGGAGGCGTAATAATTTTACATCTATTTCATCCAATTCCATAATCTGAATATTTTCGGTACGGTTGTAAAAATACGCTATTGTTCTGAATTATTTATTGGTTTTTATGTCTTTTAATTTAATTTTTATTGAAATTATAGTGATGTGTTGAATATTATCTTGTCAATGGTCAATTTTGCAACAGAATAATCATTTATAAGAAATGGCTGAACAAGAATTATTAAGTGCGTGTTTGTCACCTGCATTGGACAAGAGATTCAAACATCTGTGGAGATTGGTCGGAAATACACCGATGTTGGAACTACAGTATACTTACAAAGGTAAACCCGGACGAATTTTCGTGAAATGTGAGAACTACAATCTGACTGGTAGCATTAAGGATCGGATGGCGCTTTATATTTTATACAAAGCGTATATGAATTGTCAGGTCCGGCCGAGTGATGTTGTCATTGAAGCCACAAGTGGCAACACAGGGATTGCCTTTTCAGCAATCGGTAAAGCACTTGGTCATCAGGTAAAGATTATTATGCCTAATTGGCTGAGTAAGGAACGTACCGATATTATTCGCAGTATGGGTGCCGATATACAGCTGATAAGCAAAGAAGAAGGCGGTTTTTTAGGAAGTATTCGTTTAAG
Source organism: Sphingobacterium sp. UBA3519 (assembly GCF_002377215.1). NCBI lineage: Bacteria > Pseudomonadati > Bacteroidota > Sphingobacteriia > Sphingobacteriales > Sphingobacteriaceae > Sphingobacterium > Sphingobacterium sp. UBA3519. The sequence continues at coordinate 45,241 of NZ_DFPI01000025.1, read as the reverse complement.
TGAAGAGCTTGCTGCAAAAGGTGGTGTTTTTCTTCCACGACAATTCGAGAATCAATATAATGCCGAAGCGCATGAGAAAACCACCGGTTATGAAATTGTCAAGCAACTGGAAGAACAGGGCTTAGTTGCTGATGCTTTTGTTGCTGGTGTGGGAACTGGTGGTACGGTCATGGGTGTGGGTAGAAGCTTAAGAAAGGTAAACCCAAATGTCCGCGTCCATCCGCTAGAACCGGCAGAAAGTCCAACCTTAACTACAGGGCATAAGGTAGGTTCACACCGTATTCAGGGAATATCTGATGAGTTTATTCCTGCCATTGTGGATTTGGATGAACTCGATACGGTCGTATGTGCCAACGATGGCGACTCCATTATCATGGCGCAGAAGCTATCGCGCCAATTGGGATTGGCTGTTGGAATCTCTTCGGGAGCAAATGTAATCGGAGCGATTAAATTACAGCAGCAGCTGGGCGATGAAGCTGTCGTGGTGACCTTACTTTGTGATGATAACAAAAAATACCTAAGTACCGATTTGGTGAAAGAGGAGCCGGTAAAAGAAGGGTATCTTTCTACAGACGTTGATTTTTCGGGTTTTCAACCTATTTGCAGATTGGCAAATCCAGTATTTGGTGCTTAAAAAGATTTAGTTTCATATGTTTATAGTTAACTCGGGGAGTCTCTAGCTCCTCGGGTTTCATTTATTCAAAAACCAATTTATACCTAAGAATAACACAACATGAAAGTCAATTTTAAATTATTAATCCTTTTGTTGTTGTTGGTTGCGCCTGTGGCAATGTTTGCCCAAGCGGATACAACAAACACGTTGGAGGGGCTTGAGTTTACGGATGGTACGATAAGTCCCGATTCACTGTCCTTTGAGGAGTCTCCAGATACCGCTACCGTAAAAGCCGATTCCGCCCAGATGAAATCGGTAGCTGGGACAATCGTAGACAAAGCTGGGGCAGAAGGCAAAAAATCGCTGTGGAGTATCTTTATTGCGGGCCTTTTAGGCGGTTTTGCCGCTTTATTGATGCCTTGTATTTTTCCGATGTTACCGCTGACGGTGAGTTATTTTACCAAACAGGCGGGGAGTCGTGCCAGTGGTATTAGTAAAGCCCTGTTATATGGATTATTTATTATTGTGATTTATGTGGCTCTGGGGATGATTATCACGATCGCATTCGGGTCTGATGCACTCAATGCACTTTCCACCAACGGTATCTTCAACTTCATTTTCTTTTTGTTGTTGGTGGGCTTTGCGGCATCTTTTTTTGGTGCTTTTGAAATTACCTTGCCAAGCTCCTTTGTCAATAAAATGGATGCCAAATCGGATAAAGGTGGATTAGTGGGGTTGTTCTTTATGGCCTTCAGTTTGTCCTTGGTTTCATTTTCTTGTACGGGACCGATTATAGGGACACTGTTGGTTGAGGCAGCTTCGAAAGGCGAGCGATTGGGTCCAGCAGTTGGGATGCTGGGATTCTCCATTGCCCTGGCCATTCCTTTTGGTTTGTTCGCGATGTTTCCTTCGATGCTTAAATCCTTGCCGAAATCTGGCGGTTGGCTGAATAGTGTAAAAGTCGTTTTAGGCTTTTTGGAACTCGCTTTAGCGTTGAAATTTTTATCCAATGTCGACCTAGCTTACCACTGGAACTTGTTGGATAGAGAGGTGTTCCTGTCGCTATGGATTGCTATTTTTGCGTTGATGGGGCTATACCTGATTGGCAAGATCAAGTTCTCCCATGATAGTGAGCTGAAATTTCTGTCTGTTCCTCGAACTATTTTGGCCATTGTTGTTTTTTCTTTTGTGGTCTATATGGTGCCGGGTTTATGGGGAGCGCCTTTAAAATCAATTTCCGCTTTTTTACCACCATCGGCAACACAAGATTTTGATCTTTCTTCGGGCGTAAGTGCCGGAGCTGCTGCGCATTCAGATGGAAAGGTGAAAAAATATGCTGAAATTTTTCATGACAGAGGCACGCCTAAGGGATTTGATCCTTATTATGATTACGACCAGGCCTTAGCTACGGCTAAAGAATTAAACAAGCCTGTTTTAATTGATTTTACGGGCTGGAATTGTGTCAATTGTCGTAAAATGGAAGCGAATGTCTGGACGGACAAAGCTGTAGCAAAATTATTAAAAGGAGAATTTGTGATGGCCGAACTTTTTGTGGATGATAAAACCGAGCTGGCTGCAAACGAACAATTTGTTTCAAAGTATAGTGGCAAAAAGATCAATACCATCGGCAAGAAAAACAGCGATTTTCAAGCGGCTACATTCGATAGCAATTCGCAGCCGCTGTACGTTATTGTCGATCCGACGGGCAAAAAACTGGTGCCCCAGAGTGGTGCCAACTACAATGTAGAAGAGTACAAGGCATTCCTACAAAGTGGTGTGGATGCATTTAAACATAAAAACTAACCATCGTCATATGCTAATTTTATCCTCCTTGTACTATGCAAGGGGGATTTTTTTGTTCATAAGCCATCGGTTTTTGTGTCTGCAGGCCTGATGCAGTGGGGCTTTCCTCGTATCGTGTTCGTACCTGCTTCGTACCAGCTTCGGAAGGCGACAATCTTGCAATAAATATTGACCAGCCCCTGACCAGGTAATTCCTGGTCAGGGGCTGGTCGGAATCTGATCAACATCTGTACAACATCTGTTGTATCTCCGAATAAGGTACGAAGCAGGTACGAAGCTTTCCCCGCTATTTCGTCCAGAAATTGTTGGCGGGGGAGCCGATGTTGCGGAAGCCTAGGGCAAAAAAAGAAGCCCCGTCATTTATATGAACAGGGCTTCAAATTATACTATAAATTTATGGAAACTATTAGAAGTCAAATCTGACCCGCGCACGAATACCCCAAGCTGGTGCATCGACGTGATCAAGATAATTTAGACGTTTTACGTAGTCCACGCGTAATATTTTAAAAATGTTGGATAGACCGATACTGGCTTCCATATAAGGTTCTGAACCGAAGGTATAAGAACTCTGTACACCTTCTGCATTGTGCTGCCAAGTGAATACCTTTGAGCCATAGTTAGGATCGTCAGGATTGTTTTCCTTGCGCAGTCCGCCATATACACCTTTGAAGCTAAATACTTCACGTAATTTAAGCTTTTTGATCAAAGGAATTTTATTCAACAGAAAACCGTTCATGTAATACTGCACGTTCAATGAGGCATTGTGGTCACTAACAAACTCCAGGAAGTTCATTAAGTTATACGAGTTCAATTGATAAGCATAGGTCTGATTGGCACGATGGATTGTCAAGAAAGGGAATGGGATCTCTTTACCTGCAATATAGTTGCCTTCAGCTGTTACGTCAGCAAATCCAAATTGACTAAAATAAAAGCGTTTGAATGCACCAACATTAAAGTTGTGATAATTGTATTCACCTTTAGCCAATCCTTTGATTCCAGCAGTATAATTGAACGTGAAGATCGGATATTGATTGAATATAGGTGTCCGGTAAATCTTGCCTTGATAGAACTCTTCATGTGGAGCATATCTGAAATTTACGGATACTTCTGTCGAGTTTAATTCATTAAACAGTCTACTTTCATTGTTGGCATCTACCATCTGGTAGGTAAGGCTTCCAGCAGGTGTTTGTCTGTTGATATTGAATGCCGCGCCAATAGCCAAGTGGTTTAAAAATTCTTTTTTATACTCTAAGCCGTAATTTGTCTCATAGATGTAACGGTCATTATCACCGCGTTTGAAAGACAGCAAGAAGTTGTCTTCCTGAATAAATTCCAGTTTTTGTCCTGGAATCTTCGTATCCTTTTTATAAGAGGCCCTGATGTAGTGCATTGGGAAGGAGTAGACCGATTTGTTGTTAAATGCGTAGGTACCGCTGAAAAAGTATTTCCATTTCTGATCTTTAAAACCATAGGCCGCATACGATTCAGCATAGAAACGCTTGCTTAGCGCTTCTGTTGTACGTCCGCCGACACGTAAACGGAAACCTTCTACGGGATTAAAGCTATAGAATGTATTGACTGGACCGATCTCAACTGGGCCGGCCTGTTTGTATCCTGACAGCAATAAGGCAGCGATATCCATGAACGAACGGAATGAAGGAATCTTTTGTAAGGTATCAATATTATGATAAATATTCAGTTCGTTTTGCGCAAGGACAAGCGGACGTTGTGTTTCAAACAATGTTTTAATCGCTTTCTTATTTTCTACATTATAGGCAATGACCGTAGATGGACCATCATAGGTACTATCAGGACGCTGAATGCCGACTTTGTAATTGTTGTAATCAACTGTACGACTTCCGCGGATCCCCATGCCTTTTTCCGTTAAAGAAAAATCGATACCCAGGGTACTTGTTTTTAGGTAGAAGCGACTTTTGCTGTCTTTCTCAAATTTAAGCTGTATCTGAAGGTCACGTACAAAGTTTAGATTGATATCATCGGCCACAGTCATATTGGCGCCCTGCACTGCATAATTGCCGTCTAGCGTCACATACAGTTGACCTTTAAATAACATGTCGGCCTTGTTGCGTGGAAAGAAGCTTAATTCGACCAACCAGGGTTGAACAGTCTTAATGGTATCCGTTATAAAAAACTTATAAAAAGTAGGAGCGGAATTTGCAATTGGACTTAAAAACTGATTGGTAACCAATGAAATGTTGTTGTCGTAAATATCAACTTGTTCGTAAAGTTTATTGAAGTAGGCTGTCAGACCATCATTATCAATAAATCTAGGGTCAAATTGTGCCCGTTGGTCACCAAGGATATACTGTTTGGTTTTGCTTGGATCTTTACGGTAATATACCTTGGACATTTTTTCTTCAATAAAGGCAGGCAAAACATATTTGTTGGCTGTTTTAGCGGAGTCGTCCGTTTCAAAAAGAAATTGATAGTTTTTGAATATTTTTTTATTGACGAATTTCTCCGAAAGATTGCTCAGTCCTAAAGACATCTTCTCATACTGGTCAAATTCAGCATATTGTTGTCCTGAAAGTCTATTTTTCTCCTTATTCTCGATGACTTTTCGGATCAGTGCGACAGCAGGATTATCTTTGTTGCTGTATTTTTTCTTTGTGGCCTTGACAACAACTTCTTCCAGCATGTTGTCTTGTTGATCCATCAGAATTTCTTTTGTTTGCGTTGCATCATTCGTAACAAAAGCGTCTTTGCTGTCATACCCAATGTAACTTGCTCTGATTTTTACATACGATGTTGGAAAGACAAGTTTAAATTCACCATTTGCATTGGTCGACGTCGTGGTTCCAGCAGAAGCCGGAGCGCCAACGACGGCTACGGTAGCATAGGGTATAGGATTCTTGGTCTTTGCATCTTTAACTGTACCGGTTACGGTCTTGTTTTGGGCAAAAGCCATGGACACCGTTAGTACGAGCGTTATCGAAAAAAAGAGTTTAGTTATGAAGGTTGTTGCGTCTATTTTAGCTCTCATTATATTGCTATAATCTTGAAAATTCAAAATTGTTTTCCTGTTTCTACTTTATTTTTGACTTTATAGGTATTAAAATCAAAAAATCAGTGAACAAAGGAAACAAAAAATTAAGAATAATTAAAATTTTATTGTAATGTAATAAAGGAAAGTAGTTGAATTACATTTGTTTGTAAGTCTTTGTTTGTGAGTTGTTTATGTTAAATTATTGATTTGGGTCAATAATTTTCACATTACATTTTGACTTGGCGATGATTTTCCGCTACTTTATTTACTGACTTTTGTAACGATATAGTCAGCGCTATTAAAAATCTGGCTCGATTTCGAAGGTCATTTCTTTTTTGAAACGAGGGTGTATAAAGGTAATTGAAGCGGCATGAAGGTGTAATCTATTAGCTTTTTTGCCATAGAGATCGTCACCAACAATAGGTGTATTTAGCCCATTGGGGTGCACGGCATGCATGCGGAGCTGGTGGGTTCGGCCAGTCAAGGGATAAAACCTGACCCTCGTTTGATTATTCTCTATCGCAATTTTTTCCCATTTTGTCTGCGCTGGCTTGCCATAGGTGTAGCAGACCATTTGTCGGGGTCTATCATCCAGATCTACGCGAAGAGGGAGGTCGATCAAGCCGGATGGAGCTTCGATAATACCATCAAGTAAGGCAATGTATGTTTTTTTGATGGTATGCTGAATAAATTGATCCTGAATAAATTTATGCGCTTCTTTGTTTTTGGCAACAACCAATAGGCCGGATGTCGACATATCCAGGCGGTGGATAATAATCGGGCCTGCTTTTGGATAACGTTGAAGAATACGGTTGTAGACCGAATCCTTGACATATATTCCTGGTACAGAAAGAAATTCTGCTGGTTTGTTGATGATGATAATATCTTCATCCTCATAAATTTGAGGAAGTGCGATATCCAAGGTCGTTTCCTGCTGCATGGGATTCGGATCTACGACCAAGCCTTGGAGCATATACCCTAAAATCGGTTCACATTTTTTGCGGCATGCCGGATAGTAGTTTTTGTGCCTGCGTATTTCAGATGCAGGGGAGCAGCCCCACCAAAATTCGGCCAAAGCTAGGGGTGTTAACTGGTTTTCATATGCATATTGCAGCAGTTTTGGCGCAGCGCATTCCCCCGATCCCGCAGGCGGAGTTATCGTGTCAAATTCATGGAATATGTCGACGACATTCTTGCGTTGCCCTTTTGCATTGCGAAAATTATATTGTTCGAAAAGCTGTTTTTGCAGATTGCCTGAGCGTGTTTTGCGTTCCTCTTTTAGCGCGGTAATCGTAGATAGCAATTGTTGTAAATGGTTACTCTCTGTTTCCAGAGCCAAATGCATGTCATATTGAAAGCGCTGAAGCTGTTGTTTGTCTTTTAAACTCTGGCTCCGCATGTCTTCCATCAATAATTCATATTCCGCATCGGATAAACTGACCTTCAGTTTTGTACGGGTTTCTTTTCGTTCCTTCTTTTGGATTCTTAATTTCGATTTTAGCTCATCGAGCGACTTATCCCATTCATTTTTTAACCGGTCAAGATTACGCTGAGTGTCTGCTAGCTCTTCACTATTTTCAAGCCTTTCTATTTTGCGGTTCAGTGCATTGAGATGCACCTCTTCGTTTAGAAAAAAACTGTTTTCTTCCAACATATCGAATATTGGCGGTACAAAATAGCGGTGTTTGTTGCTTCCGGCCAGTTTTCCCGAAACAGCGGCAAGGTAGCCAAGCTCATTGTGTTGGTTTCTGACAACCAGCACACCGAACATTTTTCCAATAGCGAGGCCCTCCATGGCGCTGTCCAGGCCAAAATTGTGGGTCCAGTCCTCTTGTGTTTCGATGTAATATTGAAGTTCTTTTGCGGCGGTTACGGCAAGGGGGTGCGGTTCATAGCAAAATGGGAAGGTAAATCGTGTTGGAAGTTCAATCGCTGAAATATCCTGTTTGAATTTGTGAAAATAGGTATTGTTGTCCATGTTGTCCGCAGCTTTCCCTCAAAATAAAGATGTCTGCAAAAATACAACATTATGTGCTTTAAATAATAGCTTGATCGATTTTTGTTTAAAATGTTTCGTTCATAAGGTACAATCTAGTTCTTATCTGTTTCTACAAAGAACACTGTCGGTGCAGCCTTCGCTTTTCATTTTTCAGTCTAGCAAACGCTTTGCAGTAATACGAAATGTAAGTCTGGTTTGGTATAGTAGGGTGAGGTAATTGTTGTGAATTTGACTGGCTTTTATTTGGTTTTTACCGCATTTTTGGGTAAATTTAACTAAGCATTTAAAACAAATAGTTAACAAAAGATTATAATATGAAAACTTCAATTGGAATTAAAGATGCGGACTTGAAAAAAGTTGCAAAGTTGTTAAATGTGCTGTTGGCAGATGAACACATTGTCTACATGAAGACGCGTAACGCGCATTGGAATGTGGAAGGTGCGGATTTTCATGCTGCTCACTTATTTTTGGAATCACAATACGATGAACTAGCTGAAGTGATCGATGAAGTAGCAGAACGTGTACGTACTTTAGGGCATTATGCGGTAGGTACCTTTGATAAATATTTGAAATTGACTCGTTTAACGGAGTCTACTTCAGAAAAAACCGACAGTCAGTCCTATTACAAAGAATTGTTGGCTGACCATGAAGCTATAGCGATGTCAATTCGTGCCGACATTTCTGTGGTTGAAGGCACTTCGGATAATGGTACGGAGGACTTTTTGGTTGGACTATTGGAAAAGCATGAAAAGATAGCCTGGATGCTTCGTGCGCATTTTGTTAAGTAAGCTGTAGAAGTTTATCCACAGGTATTGAAAAAAATCCCGTCTATCCCAATAGGCGGGATTTTTTTTTGTGTTTTGTTGTCAGCGCAGGATTAATTTTCTATCTTAAAGAGGAATTAAGCCTTCAGAAACTTTTTAACATATTACAATTATGCTTGAAGACGACAACCTAAATCAAACCACACTACATGAGGAGGAAAATGATGGTACTTTGGAAAGTATGCATCATGTGAATAATCCGGTATTGGATTTACCGAAAATTGAAAAGAAATACCTTGAAACGATAGTAGCCCACAATCAAAACGATAAGTCTTATTATTTTTCTGACGGCAAAGCCAAGGTAGAAATTAAGATCGTCACGGATGAGATCGTGCGAGTACGGCTGGCTCCACAAGGGACTTTTTTGGAGGATTTTTCGTATGCCTTGGCCAAGAAAGATCACCGCGTCAGTATACATCAATGCAAGGAAGAGGCAGATCATTATCTGGTGCATACGAATACTATTTCCTGTAAGATCAATAAGAATGACTTTTTGATTTCTTTTGCTGATCGTTCAGGTAAACTGTTCAATGCAGATTTGGCGCCGATGCACTGGGAGGAAAACCCTGATTTTGGAGGCTATTATGTATATAGCACAAAAGTGGCCTTTGAAAATGAAGCTTTTTATGGACTGGGGGATAAGGCCACTAAATTGAACCTGAGAGGTAAAAGACTTAAAAATTGGAATTCAGATACTTATGCTTTTGCTTACGATCAGGATCCACTTTATAAAACTATTCCGTTTTATATTGGTTTAAAAGATGGTGAAGCCTACGGTATATTCTTTGACAATACCTTTAAAACGTATTTTGATTTCGCCGCGGAAGATCCGGGAAAAACAAGCTTTTGGTCCGAAGGAGGGGAACTGCAGTACTACTACATCCATGGTCCACATATTATCGACGTCATCCGTCGCTATCATACGCTGACAGGTACGCATTACCTGCCACCGCTGTGGGCAATTGGTTACCATCAGTGTCGCTGGAGTTATTATCCCGAAGCGAATGTCCGGAAGGTTGCGGAGGAGTTTCGGAAGCGACAGATTCCCTGTGATGCGATTTATCTTGATATCGATTACATGGAAGGATACCGCTGTTTTACCTGGAACAAGCAGTATTTTCCCAATCCTAAGAATATGATCAGCGATTTGGCCAATGATGGCTTTAAAACGGTGGTGATGATCGACCCGGGCATCAAGGTTGATGAGAACTACTGGGTGTTCAGGGAAGGAAAGGAAAATAGGTATTTCTGTCGCCGCGGGGATGATTATTTTATGGAAGGATTTGTGTGGCCGGGACGTTGTCAATTTCCTGATTTTACCAATCCGGAGGTTCGTCAATGGTGGGGCACCTTATATCAGGGCCTTGTGGAAGATGGCGTGGCTGGCTTCTGGAACGATATGAATGAACCGGCCGTATTTGGCCGCGGAACATTCCCCGACGATGTACGTCACCAATATGACGGGCATCGGGGTTCGCATCGTAAGGCACATAATATCTACGGCATGCAGATGGTCCGGGCAACCTATGATGGTTTAAAGAAATTGTATAAAAATAAACGGCCATTTACCATCACCCGAGCGGCTTATGCGGGAACACAACGCTATTCTTCGGTCTGGACCGGCGATAATTTGGCGAGTTGGGAACATCTCAAGTTGGGAACCTTGCAGTTACAGCGTTTGTCGACTTCGGGCATGTCCTTTTGTGGAACGGATATCGGTGGGTTTACGGGTGAACCCGACGGTGAGTTATTTACGCGATGGATGCAATTTGGCGTTTTCTCGCCTTTTATGCGTGTGCATTCCGCTGGCGATACCCGCGACCGGGAGCCCTGGAGTTTTGGGGAGGATTGGGAAAAGATCAATCGGAAATTTATCGAAGTCCGTTATAAGTTGTTGCCGTATATCTATACCTGTTTTTGGGAGCAAACGAAGTATGGTTTTCCCATATTACGTCCGATTTCCATGGTCGAACAGCATATACCGACCAATTGGCAACGTGAGGAGGAATTCTGTTTTGGGGATAAAATATTGGTATCCCCAGTATTGCAGCCGGGACAAAAAAGCAAGATTGTCTATCTGCCTGAAGGTACTTGGTTTTATTATTTCAATAATGAAACCTACGTGGGCGGTAAAGAACATACTGTTCCTACGCCGATTGATGAGATGCCGATTTTCATTCGTGGGGGATCTGTTATCCCCGAATATCCAGTGATGCAATATACTGGTGAAAAGAAAATTGAGGAGCTGCAGCTCAATGTTTACTTCGCTGAAGGTGTAACCCGTTCGTATGTGTATTCGGATCATGGTGACACCTTTGCCTATGAGCAGGATATTTATCTTGAAAAATGCTTTACCGTATCGGGGCTCAAAGAATCCCTGTCGATTAAACAGACGCAAGATGGGCTTTTTACGGAGCGGTATGAGGAATATAAATTACAGTTAATCGGCTTGCCTTTTCAGGTTAAGAAGGTGAAGACTGATGGTATTGAGACAAAAGTACAAGTAGATGATAAGGGGCGGTATTGGATTAATGTCGCACGAGAATTTGATAACATATTGATAGAAGGTTAAAACATGACCAATGAAGTAATTCCGCATAGTCTATTTTCTGAATTTGATGTCGCCTTATTCCAGTCGGGTAAGCACTTCAAATTATACGAAAAGTTCGGTTCACACGAGCTGGAAGTCAATGGTGAAAAAGGCGTTTATTTTGCGGTTTGGGCTCCAAATGCAAAATCGGTCTTTGTAACCGGCAACTTCAATTTTTGGGATAAAGCGCGTCACGCGCTCTATGTGCGCTGGGATGGTAGCGGAATCTGGGAGGGATTTATTCCGGGGCTTGGCAATGGGGAGGCGTATAAGTATGTTATTGAGACTTATACTGGCGAACAACTTGAAAAAGGAGACCCCTTTGCTTTTCAGTGGGAGATCGCGCCAAAGACTGCTTCCATTGTTCATTCGACCTGGTTCGAGTGGCAGGATAAGCAATGGATGCAGGAAAGGGCTGTTAAAAACAGGCTGGATCAACCATGGTCTGTCTATGAAGTGCATTTAGGATCTTGGTCGCGGGATCCCGAAAGTCCGGATACTTTGCTCAACTACCGCGAAATCGCTGTGGCGCTCGTATCCTATGTGAAGGAAATGAATTTTACCCATGTAGAATTTATGCCCCTGATGGAACATCCCTATTACCCTTCTTGGGGATACCAGATAACGGGCTATTTTGCTGCGAGTTCACGCTACGGATCGGCACAAGATCTCATGTATCTGATTGAGGAGCTGCATGCCGCCGGGATAGGTGTATTGTTGGATTGGGTTCCGTCGCATTTTCCAGGTGACGCACATGGTCTTTATCGTTTTGACGGCACGAGCTTATACGAGCATGAAGATCCCCGGAAAGGGTTTCATCCCGATTGGCAATCCTATATTTTCAACTACGGACGTAATGAAGTGCGTTCTTTTTTGATCAGTAATGCATTTTATTGGTTGGATCGTTTTCATATCGATGGACTTCGGGTCGATGCGGTTGCTTCTATGCTCTATTTGGATTATAGTCGAAACGCAGGCGAGTGGATTGCCAATGAGTTTGGTGGAAATGAGAATCTTGAAGCAGTACAATTTTTAAAAGAACTGAATGAGGCCGTTTACGGACATTTCCCACATGTGCAGACCATCGCGGAAGAATCGACTTCCTGGCCGGGTGTCAGTCGCCCAACCTATGCTGGTGGATTGGGGTTTGGAATGAAATGGATGATGGGCTGGATGCATGACACATTGGATTATTTTAAAGAGGATCCGATTAATCGCAGCTATCATCATGATCGACTGACCTTTGCGACAGTATATGCTTTCCATGAAAATTTTATGCTACCGCTGTCACATGATGAGGTTGTCTACGGAAAGCATTCATTAATTTATAAGATGCCGGGCGATGAATGGCAAAAGTTTGCCAACCTGCGGGCATTGTATCTCTTTATGTATACTTTTTCGGGAACAAAATTGCTGTTTATGGGCGGAGAATTTGGGCAGACTTCGGAGTGGAATGTAAACCAATCGCTTGATTGGCATCTTTTGGAATTTGCGCCACACCAGGGTATGAAGCAATTTGTAGCCGACCTGAATACGGTTTATAGGAGCCAACCAAGTCTTTACCAGAAGGCTTTTGACGCTTCGGGCTTTGAATGGATAGATGCTGGTGATCGTGAAAATTCGGTTGTGGTCTATTGGCGAAAGGGATTTGACGCCTGGGATGATACGGTTGTTGTACTTAACTTAACGCCTGTTGTTCGGGAACATTTCCGTATTGGTTTACCTTACGCTGGTGAATGGGAAGTGCTGCTGAATTCGGATGATTTGACCTATTTCGGTTCTGGAATACATCAGCTGCTCATTCATAGTGAACACCTGCATTGGATGAACCAGGTACAGTCTGCTCAAGTTCATTTACCTCCGCTTGGCGGATATATTTTGAAAAGGAAGAGAGCGGTAAAGGAAGTCAATCCCATTAAACAAGGCGAGCGTATCCCTGTATAAAATCTTGTTATTAAATCTCATGCTGTAAAAGAAGAATGAACGTATTTCACTTGAGTGTAGAATGTTATCCCGTGGCCAAAGTAGGTGGTCTCGCGGATGTCGTGGGCGCGCTGCCCAAATACCAAACCAAACTGGGATGGGAGGCGGCGGTTGTCATGCCTTGGTATGATCGTCCTTTTGTTAGGGATCATGCTTTTAGCCTAGTTCATGAAGGTACTTTTTATCAAGGATCTGAATTGCTGCGCTACAGTGTTTATAAGGAAGATCATCAGGTACTTGGATTTGAGCTCTACCTGATTAAGATTCCAGGTAAACTCGATCGGCAGGAGGTATATTGTTATCCGGATGAAGGCGAGCAGTTTATCGCCTTTCAACATGCTGTTTTGGCGTGGTTTAAGGATAAAAATATAGTACCTGATATTGTGCATTGCCATGATCATCATGTCGGCTTAATGCCTTTTTTGATGAGGTATAGCAATGACTATAACTTTCTTGCCGACGTTAAAACGGTGGCCACCGTCCACAATGGGCAGTATCAGGGCTGGACGCATTGGAGTAAAGCTATTCTGTTGCCCGCTTTCGATAGTTGGAAATGGGGATTATTGGACTGGGATGGTTTAATTAATCCGCTTGCAGCCCTCATTAAATGTTGCGATGCGTACACAACGGTCTCCGAAGGTTATCTGGAAGAGCTTTATGTGGAAGCAAATGGTTTGCAGCAGCTGTTTTATGATGAGCGAAATAAATCTGTCGGTATTGTCAATGGAATTGACTGGGAAATCTGGGATCCTAAAATTGATTATACCTTGCTAGAAAACTATGATGCTGTACAAGCTTTTTCCGGAAAGTTGAAAAATAAGGAGGCTTTGGCGAAGCAGTATAAAATCAATCCAGATCGACCGTTGCTTGTTTTTATCGGCCGATTTGCAACAGAAAAAGGAGCGGATTTACTTCCGGAGATAATTTTGGATTTGACGGAGAAATATCACGATAGATTAAGTATATTTATACTGGGTGCCGGAGACCCAGCGATCCAGTCACGTGTGAAATCACTCGTCGATGATGGAATTGATAATTTTGATGTGTTCTTTGGTTATGATGAAAATCTGGCCCATTGGCTTTATGCCAGTGCGGATTTTCTTTTAATGCCTTCCCGTGTTGAGCCCTGTGGACTTAATCAGCTCTATGCTATGAAGTACGGTACATTGCCGATCGTGCATCAGGTGGGGGGATTAAAAGATACGGTAATCGATCTGAAAAATGATGGCTACGGTATAGGTTTTGATAGTCTGACAATCACTGAAATTAGTGCAGCGATTGTTCGGGCTATAAATTTTTACGATAGTAAAAAGCAGTTTGAGGAGAATCAACGTAAAATGATGCAGTTGGATTTTTCTTGGGATAAATCTGCAGCGAAGTATATAAGTCTATATAACCAATTAATGTAATTTGATATGTCACGTCATAATGTAGTAGCTATCGTCTTGGGCGGAGGAAGGGGCTCACGTCTGTATCCATTGACCGATCAACGGTCTAAGCCAGCAGTTCCCATTGCCGGGAAATATCGCTTGGTGGACATTCCCATCTCGAATTGTCTTAATTCGGGTTTTAACAAGATTTTTGTGTTGACACAATTCAATTCTTCGTCGCTCAACTCCCACATTAAGAATACCTACAACTTTAGTATTTTTAGCAAGGGCTTTGTCGATATTCTGGCTGCTGAACAGACCAACGATGGCGACAAATGGTTCGAGGGTACGGCCGATGCCGTGCGACGATCGTTTCGGAAGCTGGCGAGTATTGATTATGACTATGTACTGATTTTATCAGGGGATCAGCTATATCAAATGGATTTTGATGCACTGGTTGACTTCCACGTCGAAAACGAAGGCGACCTGACCATTGCGACTATACCAGTAAACGCCAAAGATGCCACCGGTTTTGGTATACTGAAATCGGATGAAAAGAATCATATTACCTCTTTTATCGAGAAACCGAATAGCGAGCAGCTGGTAGACTGGAGTTCAGAAGTGAGCGATCATTTAAAGGGTGAGGGCAGAGAATTCCTGGCCTCTATGGGTATTTATGTTTTTTCAAAAGGCGTCCTGAAACGTATGCTTGAAGAGAATCGCGGAATGGATTTTGGTAAAGAAATTATTCCCGATGCCATTGATACAAGTCGGGTGCTTAGCTATCAATTTGAGGGCTATTGGACAGACATCGGTACCATAGGGTCTTTCTATGAAGCCAACATTGGTTTGACCGATAATATTCCGGCCTTCAATCTGTTTGATAAAAATACGGTTTTCACCCGTCCAAGGATGTTGCCGCCTTCTAAGATTTCGGGTACAACATTAATCAATTCGGTCATTTCGGATGGCTGTATTATCCAAGCTGATAAAATAGACCGTTCCGTCGTGGGCGTTCGTTCTCGGATTGGTACAGGATCTGTTGTGCGCGGTACTTATATGATGGGATCAGATTATTATGAGGATCTCGTCGATATGGAGGAAGCAAAGCGTAAAAATATACCTGTGGTCGGTGTTGGAGAACGGTGTTATATTGAGAATGCTATTTTGGATAAAAATTGTCGTATCGGCAACGATGTCCGGATCAATGGTGGACCTCATTTGCTGAACGCCAATCACCCCACCTATACCATTTGTGACGGCATTGTTGTCATCAAAAAAAATGCTGTAATTCCAAATGGAACAACAATAGGATTGACAAGCTTATAAAATTTATAGAACAAGGGAGATAATATATTGTTATCATTTCATGTTATTCATATAAAAGTATCTTGAAAAGTAATTACCTGAAGTCAAATTTTGCCTTATACCGGCAAATTAACGTCAGATGGTATTGTCTTTGCTAGCAAAGAATAGATATTATAATGAATAGTATGCGATTGAGACAGATTATCTCCCTTTGTTTTGTGTTGTTTGTTCTTTTGGGCTGCCAAACGTCATTGATGGTTCAAGGTACAGGTGTCTTGCGTGATGCCTCACGAAAATTCGAGCTTCGCCATGGCGATCGATCAGTCGTTTATATTCCAATGCGGCATCTGGGTACGCGGGTGTACTATGATCAAATTCAGCGCGCTGTAGATTCCCTCCAACGTTCGGGCTATGTTGTTTTTTATGAAAGTATCGCCTATCAGGTGGATAGTGCGGCACAACGTGATCTGTATGACCGCAAATTTAGAAAACTTACAGGCAATCGGCTCGGGCTGCAGCAATGTATTGAAATACCGGGCGATACCTCCCGGGTTCTTCGGGCGCCCATGTACCGTAAACTGGGGCAACGAATCATCAGTCAGCCCGATTATTCCTTTTTCCTGGTGAATTATGAAACGGCGGTGAATGCGGATATTCCCAAAAATAAATTGCTTGACGAGTTTGAATACCTGTATGGTACGATCAAACTGGATGATTGTGATTACAAAACACCGCTCCAAGAACCTTATTCCTGTAAACCGATCAAAGCAGCCTTAAAGAACAAATTTGATAAAGAATTTGTCATGAAAAAAAGGGAAGAAAACCTGGCATCATTAGTTGCTGACGCCCCACAGCAAAAGATTTTAATCTTATTCGGAACCTCACATTTTAAAGGCTTTTTGCGTAATTTGCAGGCTCGGGATCCCAAATGGATACAGATCAACTAATATGTTAGGAAAACTATTTATTATACTGCTTATACCAGTAACCATTTATGTTGTTTATTACCTGTTAAATCGTACGGCCAAAAACAGCAAAGCCATTAAACGTGTATTAAGCGATGAAGGAAAGGAAATTCTGGAAAAAGAAGTTGCCTATTACCGCAATCTGTCCGATGCGGATAAAATGGAATTTGAAACCCGCTGTTTAAAATTTTTGGATACAGTCAAAATTGAAGGTGTGGGCGTAGCGGTTGAGCTGAAAGATTATATGATGATTGCCGCCAGTGCAATTATCCCAATATTTGCCTTTAAGAAATGGACTTATCCCAATTTGACCAATATTATGGTTTATCCTTCCCAGTTCAATACAGCGTATGAATTTGAAGGCCATGCTGACCGAAATATAATGGGAATGGTAGGTGAGGGAGCCATGAACGGACAAATGATATTGTCCAAATCGGCATTGGAGTATGGTTTTAGGAACCCAAAAGATGGACAGAATACAGCGATACATGAATTTGTACACTTGATCGATAAAACCGATGGTACTGTGGATGGCATTCCAACACGTCTGATGGATAAAGCTTCAGTCATTCCTTTTATGAATCTGATACGGGAAGAGATTGCCAAAATAAAGGCGAATAAATCTGATATTGATGTCTATGGCATGACCAATCCAGCCGAGTTTTTTGCAGTTGCTTCTGAATATTTCTTTGAGGACCCAGCGAAATTCAAGACCCATCATCCTGAACTGTATAAAGCACTTTCTGAAATTTTTGAACAAAGTTAGTTATAGATAAATAAAATTTTACTATTTTTAAGGCAAACAGAAGTTGTTTGCCTTTTTTCTGCGAGCACCCTGCTCCTGGGCTGGAAAGAAGATCATCGCTTCGCTAAAGTTTTGTTAATTATAACTGTTATGCCTAAAACTACAATTTATTCTTCTATTGCCCTGGCTTGTATGCTATTTTGCGGCAGTAATCCGGGATTTTCCCAGCAGCGTTTTGCTACAGGGACAACATTTACTGAAATGGCCGATCCGACAAAGGATACGTTATCCAACTGGTCGAATGTTAAAGCCGGCCTACATGCTTCGTTTGTATCGATAGACAAACGTTATCCCAAATCCGTCAATCCAAATCTGACAACACAACGTACGGCGACTGTAGATGCCTGGAAAGGTGAACAAGTATCGGCGCAGGTATTGTTATGGACCAGTGTTGCCACAGCGCATGTCGCTGTATCAGCAAGTGAATTAAAATCTACAACAGGCAAGGTGATCGGCAGCGATGCGGTACAAGCGCGTTTTGTTCGTTATGTCATGACTGATGAATTTGCAAGTGGCTGTGGCCATCGTAAGCCAGAAGATTTTAAAGCTTCTCTTTCGGCAGATATGTTGGATGATCTCAAAAGCTATGACCTTGAAGCGAAGAAAGTCCGTCCTGTATGGATTACCGTAAAGGTCCCCAAGGAAGCTGCCGCAGGACAATATAAAACGACAATTTCGGTTCAGCAAAATGGTAAGGTGAAAGAGCAATTACAGCTTATCGTCAATGTTCAAAATCATGTGCTGCCGCCATCGTCGCAGTGGACTTATCATTTGGACCAATGGCAGCATCCTTCTGCTGTAGCTCGTGTCAATAATGTGAAGATGTGGAGCGATGAACATTTTGAAGCGTTGAAGCCGACCATGAAACAGCTTGCAGCTGCTGGGCAAAAAGTGATTACAGCGACTTTAAATAAGGATGCGTGGAACGTACAGACCTATGATCCCTATGCGGATATGATCACCTGGAAGAAAGCAAAAGACGGTTCCTGGGCTTATGATTATTCTGTTTTTGATCGGTGGGTAAACTTTATGATGGATCTAGGGGTCAACAAACAGATCAATTGCTATTCGCTTTTGCCATGGAATAACGAGGTACATTATTTCGATGAGAGCAAAAATGAACTGGTCAATGTGATTGCAAAACCCGGTACAGCAATATTTGAGGAGCTATGGACGCCTTTCTTAAAGGATTTTAGTAAGCACATTACCGCAAAGGGCTGGTTAAAGATTACCAATATTGCGATGGATGAAAGAGGCCGGGAAGAAATGGATCCAGCGATCGCCTTGTTGGAAAAAGTAGCGCCCGAATTTGGTGTTGCATTTGCTGATAATCACAAAAGCTACCAACGCTATCATAAGAGTACAGATATCAGCGTCGCCGCTGGCGATCCTTTTGATCAGAACGATCTTATTGAGCGACGTAAAAAAGGATATATCACGACATTTTATGTGTGCTGTTCGGACGAATTTCCAAATCAATTTACGTTCTCGGATCCAGCAGAATCCACCTATATGGCTTGGTATGCGCTGGCGGCAGGTTTCGATGGGGCACTGCGTTGGGCATTCAACTCCTGGGTGAAGGATCCACTGCATGATTCAAGGTTCCGTACGTGGCCGGCAGGAGACACCTATATTGTTTATCCGCAAGGAAGAAGCTCTATCCGTTACGAGCGTATGTTGGAAGGTATTCAGGATTATACCAAAGTCGGCATTCTGAAAGCCAAGTTGGAGAAGTCAAAAGATCAAGCCAACCTAGCGAAGCTAAATGCAAAAATTGCAAAATTAAATACCGCTAAACGCTATGCGGACTGGAATAAAGATCTCAATGATGCAAAGCGTTTTGTCGATGAGTTGTCGCGACAAATCAACTAAGGATTTATCCAAGCTATCATTTTTAAAAAGCTGTTTCAATGAATTTGAAACAGCTTTTTTTGTTGAATACAATTTCTTTTTATTTCAAGTATAGCGAATTGTTGGCTTTAATTTGAGCCCAGTATATACCTGCTCCCAATTGAGGCTGTTATTGCACATTCGACCAGATTATACGCTTGGGAAACGACAGACCTGTTCAGCTAATGTCCCAAACCATTACGCTACATTATTGTTGTTATTAAATAGCGGCAATATAATTTGTACGATGCCGCTATCACAAAATCTTAAATTATAGTATAAGTATGAAAAATGTAGCACACCAGATTGTGGGTCTTTTAAAGGATGCGGGAATTCAGCGTATTTATGCCGTAACGGGCGATAGTTTAAATTTTTTCAACGAAGCTGTTCATGCAGATGGAACGATGCAATGGATACATGTCAGGCATGAGGAAGTGGGGGCGTTTGCTGCAACGGCAGAAGCTGATTTGCACGGGATCGCTTGTTGTGCGGGAAGCAGTGGGCCTGGGCATGTGCATCTGATCAATGGTGTTTATGAAGCACACAAGACTCGTGTACCCATGCTTGTGATCGCATCAACATGTGCTACCTACGAATTTGGAACCGATTATTTTCAAGAAACCAATCCAATCAAACTGTTTGATGATTGTTCTTGCTACAACCAAATGATCACTCGGCCGGAGCAGGTGCAACGTATGGTGCAAAATGCATTACAACAGGCTATCTCTAAACGGGATGTTGCAGTTATCGGCCTACCTGGTGATGTATCAGAAATGGAAGCGGTTCAAATGAATACTTCAACGAAGGTGTTTTTTACCGAGCCGCAAATTAGACCTTCGGAGATGGAAATTGGGCGATTGGCACAATATATCAATCAAGCAGAAAAGATAACCTTGTTCTGTGGTGTGGGGGCCAAGAAAGCACAGCAGCAAATTGTAGCATTATCACAAAAGATCCATGCGCCAGTAGGTTATTCATTTAAAGCAAAGTTGGATATCCAACGCGACAATCCCAATGAAATCGGGATGACAGGACTTCTAGGAATGGCTTCAGCATTTCAAAGTATGCATCATTCCGATCTTATTTTACTTTTAGGGACTGATTTTCCTTACAAGGATTTTATACCGACCAACAAAACCATTATCCAGATTGATATTGAAGGTGAAAAGCTAGGGCGTAGATCCATCGTAGACTATGGGCTTGTTGGCGATATTGAGCATACCTTAAAAGCGGTATTGCCCTTTGTAGAAGCGCGTTCGGATACGAAATTTCTGGAGAAGCAGCTTGCTTCTTATGAAAAGGTCAAGGAAGATCTCATGACGTATGTGGAGGATTCAGGCAGCGAATGCGCAATACAGCCAGAATTTGTCGCTCATACCATTGATCAGAAAGCCAGTGATGATGCTATTTTCTTGCTTGATACCGGGATGTGCTGTGTTTGGGGAGCACGTTATATTAATCAGCGAAAGGATCGAATCATGCTGGGGTCTTTCAATCATGGTTCTATGGCTAATGCCATGCCAATGGCTATTGGAGCTGCATTGACACATCCTGAGCGCCAGGTTATTGCTTTTTGTGGCGATGGAGGCCTATCCATGTTGTTGGGGGATCTTGCAACAATAAAACAATATAACTTACCGATCAAAATCATCGTCTTCAACAATCGTGCACTTGGTATGGTTAAATTGGAGATGCAGGTATCAGGTCTTAAAGATCAGGAAACTAATATGGTCAATCCAGATTTTGCGATGATCGCCCAGGCGATGGGCATACGTGCATTTACGGTGACTCAACCCCAGGAGGTGGATGGTGTTATCCATGAGGCTTTTGGGATTGTCGATGAGCCTGTCCTAATTGATCTATATACCAATCCCAATGCATTGGCTATGCCACCCAAGATATCCTTCAGTCAAATGAAAGGGATGACAGAAAGTATGGCAAAATTAATGTTGTCGGGTAATTTCGAAGAGGTGTGGGATACCATTAAGTCTAATTATAAACATTTGAAATCGCTTTGATCCCTCGTCATCGAATATATTAAAAGCCCCAAAAAGCATAAAGCAGAGGGGCTTATTTTGTGTTAAAAGTGACTTGAATGTGTGGCGGTCAGACCATAAGAGGCTGATCGGCGGATAGTCGAAATTTGAAGGAAAATGTTATCTCAACATTGACGTTGAACAAACCAAAGGCTTTTAAGTAACTCTTCTTTACAGCGTCTGAGTTTTTCAATTTTGGATTCGGAAGGAATCGTAACTTGCTCTTTAACAATAATAGCCAAGTCTGTTTCAATGGACAATTTTGTGAGTGATGTACATCCACTATCAAATTTCTTAAAGCTTACATCTTTCATACTAATATTGGTTAAGAATTCCTGAATTTTATAATGTACAATTTACTAATAAAAATTAGCTTTACAATAAGCCTACGATAATTTTATTGTTACTAAATTGTTTATTTTTAATAGCTTATATCGTGCTAAAATAGTAGACTGCTATCTAACTTATAAACAATATTCGCTTGCTTTTTGTTTTTTGAATTTGAAAATTTTAAATGGTAGTTATTTAAAACAAAAATTCTTTTGAATTGCTATCTATACGATCAAACAAAAAATAGACGATGAGAATAATCAATTTCGGATTTATAGCGTTGCTGTGTTGTGCTGGCTGCCATCAGGAACAAAAAAAACAAGTTACTTCAACGAAACGCAATGATACTGTTCAAACTACTCAACCGTTGGATACCGCGGGGTTTTTTAGTGGAAAGAGTACATATCAGTACCTTAAAAATGGCGATACCATTTCACTGTCAATCACTGTTGATGGAGAAAAGGTACAGGGTGATCTTAGCTATGCCTGGAAGGAAAAAGATCGTAATAGCGGACATATTGATGGTGTCTTGAAGGGGGACATTTTAACGGCCGATTATACTTTTTCTTCTGAGGGACAGGAATCGGTCCGCCAGGTGATATTTAAATTATCTAAGGCTCGTGCAATGGAAGGTTATGGTGCGATGGAGGAGAAAGCTGGAAAAATGTCTTTTGTTGATCTGAAGAAGATTGCATTTGATGAGAAATTCGCGTTAGAAAATGTAACGAAGGGCCAATGAGATCAGCTTGGGGGTAAAAATTAATAGGCCGATCAATAGCGCGGTGATGCTGCTTATCATCACTGCCGCTGCGGCGACATCTTTCATCTTTTTGATGTTTGGGTTATGTTCTGGACAGATAAAGTCAGCCATATTTTCCAATGCAGTATTTAACAACTCACAGACGAATACAAAACCAATGGCAAAGAGTACAGCAATCCATTCGTGGGTACTGATGTGAAGCACAACGGATAGCAGTATGGCCATAATGGCCGCTATACAATGCACCCTGAAATTATGTTCTTCATGCCAGGCTGTTTTCAACCCACTGAAAGCATAGTGAAAACTCTTTAATCTGGCACGGAATGAAAAGTTGTTTTTGGCCATAGTTGTTATGCTATTTTCTGTAAAGATAGCGCTTTCTGCTTATCCAGGTATACTGGATTTTTTTATTGCATGTTGTCTATTATGTCCGCGAGTTTTGTTATGTATATTAGCCTTCACTAGGTAATTTATCGTGCGATCTGAACCCCCTTTTACTTTATCATATTTTTTTTGCAAATGCCTCCTAATTTTAATTAAATTGCTGTATGATCTATAATTTTGACAAAACGATTGTTCGTCGTGGTACCGATTCGGTCAAATGGAATCAACACGATTATGCCGATTTGATTCCACTCTGGGTTGCGGATATGGACTTTCCAGCAGCACAACCAGTCGTGGATGCACTTGCGCAACGGGTTCAACATGCGGTATATGGTTATGCTACGATTCCAACTGCTTTTTACAGCGCAGTGATGAGCTGGTCCTCACAGCGGCATAAATTTGTACTTCAACCGGAATGGATACTTCCTGTTATCGGTGTCGTACCGGCGCTTTCGGCTTTGGTAAGCGCATTGACATCACCCGGAGATAAGGTTTTGGTGCTAGAACCTGTATATCATTGTTTTTTTTCTTCCATAGAACGCAATCAAGCCCAGGTGGTTTCCAATGACCTGATTTATCGTAATGGCGAGTATACGATCGATTTTGAGGATTTTGAGCATAAAGCAAGTGATCCGAAAGTCAAGTTATTTATTTTATGTAGCCCACATAACCCGGCTGGGCGAGTTTGGACCCGAGCTGAGCTTGAACGTCTTGGTGAAATCTGTTTGCGACACCAAGTTTTAGTCATTTCGGATGAAATTCACTGCGATCTGGTATTTGAAGGCTATACACATATTCCTTTTGGAAGTATCAGTGCAGCCTTTTTGGCGAATTCGATTACCTGTGTAGCACCGAGTAAAACCTTTAATTTGGCGGGATTGCAGGTCGCTACAGTTCTCGTGGCCGATCCTGAACTCAAGAGGAAGGTGCAACAGGCTTTCTTAGCTAATGAGATCAGTAGCATAAGTCCCTTTGCCATTACGGGCTTGATCGCTGCGTACGAGTGGGGCGGGGAATGGTTGGATCAGGCTTTAAGCTACATCCATGCAAATTATCTGTATTTGAAAGGCTTTATGAACGAACATCTGCCTGCTTTGCATGTGTTTCCTTTGGAGGGTACTTATCTGGTGTGGGTAGATTGCGCCGCTTTGGGGATTTCAAGTCGAAAATTGGGAAAGCTCTTATTGGACGAAGCGCATGTGCAGGTGAATGTAGGTGCGATGTACGGGAAGGGGAGTGATGACTTTATTCGCCTCAACATTGCTTGTTCGAGGGAGGTATTGACAACAGGCTTGTTGCGTTTGAAGACTGTTTTCTCTTCTTTGCTCCAAGGGGCAAAATAGTATGCGAAGCTATTCTGAGTTAGATGAATAGGTTCTGATTTACGGTGATTCTTCGTTCGTAGTGGCATGCCGCCGGGCGAATCGGAAATAGCGTGGTGAACAAAAAAAGCCGCTGCATCTCTCGATGCAGCGGCTTTCTTGCGCCTTGTTTTAGACCAGATTAGATACCCATTTCTTTCAGGATAAAATGCGCGTTGTCAATTTTATCGGCAACCCAGAGGACATAACGAATGTCGACTCCGATGGATCTGCTGTAACTCTCGTTCCAAGCGAAATCATTAATTGTTGCGTCGTAAGCACGGTCAAAATTTACACCGATTAATTCACCATTGGCATTCATTATTGGAGATCCTGAATTTCCACCTGTAGTATCCATATCATATAAGATATTAACCGGCACGGACCCCAGGTCTTTTTGAACATAGGGACCAAAATTTTTGTTGAGGTAAGCTGTCTTGATTTCTTGTGGATAGTCAAATTCTGCTAAACCAAGATTTCCTTTTTGAATAATCCCTTCGATTGTTGTAAACGGTTTCATATAGGTTGCGTCAGCAGGCGAGTAGCCTTTGATGTGCCCGTAAGTCAGACGTAAGGTTGAATTTGCATCAGGAATAAAGTTCTTGGCCTGGAAAATTTCCTTAACGGCGACATAATCGCCCATTAATTTGTTCAGTACCCCTTCACGTCTTTTTTGTTCAGCAGCGAACTGGACAATATCATTGTTCAATTTGCCCTGGAAATCCAATAATTTGTCGTCAAATTTCTGAAGTGCATCGGCATTGGCCAAGACGGTATTTAGTATGTAATTTTGATCGCCAAGTTTACTGTTCTGAATAATCTCTGTTGCAAATTCTTGTGCAGTAGCCGTATTAAATTGCAATTTCTGAATGGAGGCCAATTGATTTTTACCTTGGAATGCAATGGCATCTTCCAACATTCGGGAGAAAATACGCTGATCAGCTTGCTTATTGTAGCTTTCGTAAGTTTCTTTAAGTGCTGTTTTTAACTTTTCAATATTTAAATCGAAAAGCTGTTTGGCCGCCTGGGATGATTTTTCCTTGGCTAAGTTGGTTTTCAGAACGTTTAGGTCGCGAGCTACTTTCAATAAGCTTGTGCTGTTGTAAATATTGTTGATCCAAAGTTCTTTCAGGGCATCTTGATCACTGAGCTGATAATAGGCATCAATATCAGCGAGTAGACTTCCATATTTGTTTTTCAATTCGGGTTTACTTAAGATAAACGCTGCCAGTGCTTCGTCTTCTTGTTTTTTTGTCGATAGCAAGTCGATTCCTCGTAAGCCCTTGAGTTTACCACGATAGTTTTTCAATACATTCGCATTACGTTTTATGCGTGTTGCCAAGGATAGGGCGATATCGGTATTGTCTTTTCCTGCTTCCTCCATCTGTTTATTTTGGAAATCATACAGGTTGGATACGTAGGGCAAAAGATATTCCTGTTGATATTGAATATATTGTGCTGGTCTGTGTCGGAATGTTTTTCCGGGATAACCAAGGATAAAGGTGAAATCATTTTCCCGTACCCCATTTGGATTGACTTTAAGGTGTTTTTTGGGCTGGTAAGGAACGTTATCTTTAGAATAAGGTGCAGATTTTCCGTTTTTGCCGACATAAGCTCTCAGAAAAGAATAATCTCCCGTGTGGCGTGGCCATACCCAGTTATCGGTCTCTCCACCAAATTCTCCGATGTTTTGACGTGGAATATAAACTAAACGAACGTCTTCAATTGTTTTATAACGGAATAGGACATAACTTTTGCCGATAAACATTTCCGATACTTCAGCTTTAATCGTCGGATCTTCCTTTTCAGCTTGTTTAACCAGTTCTTGTTGTTTACGTTTGATCGTATTGATACGCTCCACTGGATCGCTGATGTTAGCGACAGCATTTAATATTTTAGCGGAAACATCCTCATAAGAATCGGTAATTCTTATTTTTAATCCTTTTGCCTCAATTTCCTGCTCTTGATTTTGTGCGACAAAACCGTTTTTTAGGTAATTGTTGATTGCTGTACTCGCAAGTTGAACGGCAGAAAAAGCACAATGATGATTGGTAATAATCAGACCACGGTTTGAGACAAACGATCCAGTACATCCACTGACTTGAACCAGGGCATCTACCAGTCCGACCTGGCCAGGATTGTAGATGTCTCTCTCACTGATCTTTAATCCGGCTTTCTTCAATCCAGCTCTATTTAATTCGCTCAATGGAAACATTCCCTCATCAGGATTTGCCTTGCTATAAGGACTGTTTGCCATGGTTAAGAATAAAGCTAGTGCAATTGTCGTACGATTTATAAACTTCATAGGATTTTAACTATCAACTGTTGTAAATCTCCAAATTTAAGAAAAGCATTTCGATGAAATCGATTTTTTATGTGAACTAATGTAACAATAGTGGATATACAGGATCTTTTTGGCAAGGTATTTATTGTATAATCAGCAGGCCCAATACCCCTGTTGACTTTAATTGTAAAGGATTTGACATTGGTTTACGACAGGAATCGTAATTTTGTGCTTTAAAGATAGTAAGATGACCTTAATCCAATTGGAATATATTATAGCTGTTGATACCTACCGAAGTTTTGTTGCAGCTGCAGAAAAATGTTTTGTCACGCAACCTACGTTGAGCATGCAAATACAAAAACTTGAAGAGTCTTTAGGGGCAAAAATCTTTGACCGGAGCCGTCAGCCTGTTGTTCCTACAGAAATCGGCGAGAAAATTATTCTTCAAGCTCGAATGGTATTGACGGAAAGCCGAAAAATCAATGAGATTGTACAGGATAAAAAAGGGGAAATTGAGGGTACACTAAGGGTCGGTGTTATCCCGACAATCGCACCATATTTACTTCCGAATGTGCTGACCACATTTATGGAAAAATATCCGAAGCTACAATTGCAGATATGGGAATATACCACAGAACGGATTGTGCATGAATTGAAGGTCGGACTTTTGGACTGTGGTGTGCTATCTACTCCTTTAAATGACCCTGGGATTTTGGAGTCGCCTTTATTTTACGAAAATTTTGTCGCCTATATCTCAGTCAATAGCCCCCTGTTTCCGAAAAAAATACTGAGTGGCGATGATATTGCCGATGATAAACTTTGGTTGCTCAATGAGGGGCATTGTATGCGTGGGCAGGTACTTAATATTTGTCACCACAAACACAATCAAGATCTTACAGGAAGATTTGAATATAACACCGGTAGCGTAGAGACCTTAAAACGTATGGTCGATATCAACGATGGCATCACCATATTGCCTGAATTGTCGATTTGGGATTATTCCGACGAACAATTGGATCGTATCCGTTATTTCAAATCACCAGAACCGGTACGTGAGATATCATTGGTGACCACACAGAACTATGTGAAGAGACAGGCCATCCAGGCGCTGGAAAGAGAAATATTGGCCGTAGTACCCGATAAATTCAAAACAAAAAAGAAGAAGGAAGTGTTGAGCTTTCAATAGAACGATATGGGAAACCTCAAAAGACGTTTTTTTAAAAAAATAGACCAGATCAATCAATGGCGGATGAAGAAAGTTTCGAATCGGAACTTTATCATTATACTCGCATTTTTGGTTGGAATTGTCGGTGGTATTATGGCATCTGTATTGAAAAGATTAACCCATTTTATTGCAACGACAATACAAGATGATATCGACTGGAAAGTAAAATACTCAGTTTACTTAATTTTTCCATTGATCGGAATATTGCTCAGCGTGTTTTTTGTTCGCAAATTTCTAAAAGGGAAGAAGATGGAACATGGGATTACACCCATTATCTATGCCATCAGTCGGAAAGGCAGCCGATTGGATCCCAGTAATATTTATTCTCAGGTAGTGACCTCAGCTATAACCGTTGGCTTTGGCGGTTCCTGTGGTTTGGAAGCACCAGTTGCTTTGGGCGGGTCTTCTATCGGTTCTAATATCGCCCGTTTTTTTGGACTGCAGTATAAGGAAGTTACCATGTTATTGGCTTGCGGTGCAGCAGCAGGAATTTCAGGTGCATTCAACAGCCCTTTGGCCGGAATGATCTTTGCCATCGAGATTTTGCTTCCAGAATTTTCAATTCCCGTGTTCATTCCTTTGCTGATCTCATCAGCATTGGCTTCTGTTGTCTCTCGTGTGCTTTATAATGAACCCTTATTCAGTACATTTAATTCCGACTGGCAGGTTTCGGCCTTAATATTTTACCTCTTGTTGGCCGTGTTGATTGGGCTTTATACGATTTACTTTGCACGTGTTTCCAGAAGTGTGGGTAAATGGTTTTCTAAGATTAAGAATCCCTATAATAAAGTCTGGGTCAGTGGAATTGCTTTAGGTCTGATGATTTTTGTATTCCCGGCACTGTATGGCGAGGGCTATATTACCATTCAGCAGATTCTGAATGGTCAGTTTAACTCGATTGTTAAGAACAGTTTGTTTTCAGACTATAAAGATATGGGATTAGTCGTCCTGGGTTATACGATATTGACTTTATTTGGAAAGTCCCTTGCCGCATTATTTACTTTAAATGGCGGTGGAAATGGTGGTGTATTTGGACCAAGTTTAGTCATGGGCGGATTATTAGGATTTGCATTTTCGTATGGTGTAAACTTAACCGGAATAGCCGAGTTAAATGTGCCAAATTTTGTGGTTGCGGGGATGGCCGGTGCGTTGAGCGGCATTATGCATGCGCCGTTGACAGGCATATTTTTGATTGCTGAAGTGACCGGAGGTTATACGTTAATGGTTCCATTGATGTTGGTTTGTTCCATTTCTTATTTGATTAATCGAGCCGTGCTAAAGCATTCCATTTACACCAAGGTATTGGCCGAGTCCGGCGATCTGATTTCTTATGAAGATAAGGATCGATCCGTGTTAAGTATGATGCGGATTAAATATGTATTGGAAACTAATTTTGTGATCTTACGCCCTGACGAAACACCAAAAGGTCGACAAACAGACATCATCCATAGTAAACGCAATATCTTTCCCGTGGTTGATTATGAGGGCAAATTTATGGGACTTCTTTATAGTGAGTTTCTATTTTCAGTCTTATTGGGCGAAGTGGATGGGGGAGATACCACCTTTGAGAAATTAGCGCAGAAGCCAAATGATACCGTTGGGATCAACGAAAACATGGAAATCGTGATGGCTAAAATGAATAAGGACGATACGTGGATACTTCCGGTTTTAGGGGACGAAAATAAATATATGGGCTTTGTTTCCAAATCGAGTGTATTCAATAAATATCGCGCATTACTGATCCGTCAGGGGCACTATTTGGAATAAATCAAGTAGACAGTTAGGACCCGAAATAAAGCGTGTAAGGATGAACTTCCTTGGATTACCTTTAAACCCAAGGAAGAACAGTGAATTTTTTAAGCGCGCAAAGCCATTATCTTCGTGACATATTTCCCGATGATATCAAACTCCAAGTTGACTGTGCTCCCGACTTCAACCTGCTGCAAGTTGGTATGCTCTAACGTATATGGAATGATGGCAACGGAGAACTGATCGTCTTTAGAATCGACTACTGTCAAGCTGATACCATTTACGGTAATGGATCCTTTTTCTACGGTGATATTTTGTTTGGAAACATCATATTGAAAGGTGAAAATAAAACTACCATTTTCATCTTTCTTTTGGATACAACGCGCAGTCTGATCTACATGTCCCTGAACGATATGTCCATCAAATCTTCCGCCTGCCAAAGTACAGCGTTCCAGATTGATCAGATCGCCCACCTTTAACTGAGCCAGATTTGTCTTCTGTAGGGTTTCGTCAATTGCTGTCACTTTATGGAGATCATTGTTTAATCCTACTACAGTAAGACAAACGCCATTATGACTAACGCTTTGGTCTATTTTAAGTTCATTTGAAATAGCAGAACTGACGTAAAAATGGATATTACTTTTCTCCTGTTCGATATTTTCTATTTTTCCTAAGGTTTCTATGATTCCAGTAAACATGTTATTTTATTTTTGATTGTTTCCAAAGTTACTAAATAAAAAAATGAAATATGATTGTTAAGGTCGCACAAATACTGTCGCGATAAGTCAGGCGTATGCTAGTTGAAACTGGACTTAATGCTCAAACTAGCAGGATCGTTATAGCGATTGTTAAAAGGATCTTTAAAAAGGGCAATCCATCATTTCGGACCCTGTTTATGCATCCAATTGAACCTGTAAAAAATAAGAGTGCTTGATAAAACGAAGCAAAGGAGTGCTCCCTTATTACATAGTAAATTTAAATAATGCACGAGTTAAATACTGTGGTTGGGAGGCGCTGAGCGAAGCTACCAAAAAAAAAGCTTGTTGAAAAATGCAAAAAGACTGTAGTGTACATTGTACACTTACTATTCCTTTTGTGATTGCTATGCTAAAACAAATTTATGGGAGTTGAAAAAAAATATAACAAAATTTTTGTTTATATCATTTGAAGCACTATCTTTGTCCTAGGTTTAGGTTGATTGCCTCTTACAAAGAGGTATTTATAAAAGCTTAGCAGGTCGCCCGACCGAATGCTAAGCTTTTTTTTGTTTCTAGTTTTTTAAAATTATTGCTTTCTTAGTTTACTGATAAACAGTTGTTTGTATTTTTTAAACCGTTCCAACGTTGGAGGGCAAGTATTGCCTGAAGGTGGTTAACCTTAGAGGGTATGCTGTGTGAATAGCCTATTGGTCTATCTAGGGGTCGGATGCGGGAAATTGAAGGGAGTTAATTATCCTTTGAAGGCATACCATACAGATAGCATAAGAACACTGAGGTATTCAAATTTTTTAGATTTGAACCTTTCTTTTAATGCGTATAATGCCTTAGACCTTGCATAATAGACGGTCGATGCGGTTGTGTTTAATGTTTCACAAATTTCTTCGGTATTCAAGCCGTCCAAAAAGCTGAGCTTGAAGATCTGAGCCTGCTGTCTGGGGAGCAAATTTATTTCAGCAAGCAGCAATTCGGTGAGTTCTGTCCGGAATATTTTCTTGAGTACATCGTCTTCCGGAACCGACATATGCTGAAGAATATCGAGCTCCTCTTTCCGTATTTTGAATTGCGTCGTTCTTTGCATATCGATACAGGCATTTTTAGTAGCGATAAAAAGAAAGGCTTTCAGGCTTTCATAATTCTCTACCTTTTGTCGATTATTCCATAACTTAACAAAAACATCGGAGACAATTTCTTCGGCGTCGGTTTTGTTGCGGAGGTAGGAAAAGGCAAAATAGCGTAACGAATGACCAAAATGATCCATAAAAAAGCATAAAGCCATTTCATCACCTTCTTTTAGTGTATTGATGTATGATTCTATTTGCCGCATACTTGGTTATTGATCCTTTTACGTTGGCCTTCGGAATATGTTGTACTCCTCTATGGTCGATACGTCATTCAATAGGTACATTCACATTAGACTCCAGCTGTGGATTGCTGTGCTAAATTACATAAAAAACTTGGGTTGTCATGATTCAATCCGGACAACCCAAGTTTTTTAAGATAAAAAAATGAAGAAAGAAATCGATTTATTTTTTAATCATCTTATTCGCTACAATTTCCCATTCCTGAATATGGGCAGGTCGGTGTTCATGCTGAACAATTTCATCAAAATGTCGCAGCATTTGTGGGTATTGTGCAGCTAAATCATTTTCTTCCCAAGGGTCTGTCGTTAAATCAAACAATTGCCATTTTGCTTTGGGGTTTTTCTTCAGATCGAGTTTGACGGCCTTCCAACGTCCTTCGCGTATGGCGAGCTGGCCGCCCTTTTCTGGATATTCGAAATAGAGGTATTGATGTTTCTGTTGATCCTTCTGACCCAGCCAGGTTGGAAGGAGGGAGAGCCCATTGCTGTGTCCGGGGCTTTGTTGAACCAGCTGTGCGAAGGTTGCCATGAGGTCATATTGGGCCGAGATAAGGTCCGTTTCAGCATTGGCTTTGATATGGTTTGGCCACCTGACAATTAACGGAACTTTGATACCACCTTCAAAAACATCCATTTTTAATCCCCTAAGCGAATCGACACTGCGGAAAAAGCGATAATCTATGCCCCCATTAAAACCAGTTCCGTTGTCACTGGAAAACAGAATAATGGTATTGTCATCTATTCCCAATGATTTGATATGTTTCATAATCGTACCGACTTGGTCATCCAGATAGGTGATCATACCCGCATAGGTCGCTCTTGGATAGGGGGTAGCGGTATAGCCGTCCTGTCCGTAATACGGTTTGTCCTGGAAGAGGTCCTTATATTTATCCACATATTCCTGGGGAACTTGTAGTGATAAGTGCGGCAAAGTATAAGGAAGGTATAAGAAAAAAGGTTTACTTCGGTTTTTGTCGATAAAAGCCAGCGCTTTCGCTGTCATTAGTTCAGGTGCATATTCCTTACCGTCAAACTGCTTGAAGTCCTCTGCCGTGGCCTTACTGGAATCTAAAGGAGTATGTACAAATTTTTCCTTGTTTTGAAGGGGATATTTTGTTTCATTTTCCCAAAGATGAGTTGGGTAGTAATTGTGGGCCTGTTTTTGGTCCAGGTAGCCAAAAAAATAATCAAATCCCTGTTTGTTGGGGCTTCCGGTGGAATTATTCATCCCAAGTCCCCACTTTCCAATGGCTGCGGTCTGATAGCCGGCTTTTTTAAATAGGTGAGCCATGGTATACGTTCCTTCAGGAAGTGGCATCTGGCCAGCTTCGAGACTATCTGCAAAACCGCCCAATTCATAATTTCCGCGAATATAGGATTGGCCACCATGCTTGCCCGTCAACAACATGCAGCGGGCGGGGGCACAGACAGGCGTACTTGTATAGTGGTTTATAAAACGTAGACCTTCACGTGCCAGCTGTTGGATATGTGGTGTTTTGATCAATCGCTGTCCATAGGGCTCCGTTTCGGCATAACCTAAATCGTCCGCATAAAAAAATATAATATTGGGCAATTTTTGTTGCTTTTTCTTTTGTTGTGCAAAAAGAGTCCCCCATCCGAGGAGGATGAGGGCGAGTCCAGCTTTTATTTTCATTTTTTACGTTCTCCTTCCAATAACTGCTTGAGTTCAGCGACCTTTTCTGGATATTTTGAAGCCACATTATTCTTTTCGCCGATATCATTTTTGAGATCGTATAACTGATCTTCCGGAAGACTTCCTGTTTCAGTATCGGTTAGTTTCATGTAGGGGGCACCTTTGCTGGGTGCAATATATTTCCATTCGTCCTTTACGATAGCCAGTGTCTGCGCATGCTGTACCATACTGCTACGTCCCTTATTATCTTGACCGGTTAAGGTTTTCAAGAGTGGGGCGCTGTCTTTTGCTTCATCTGCTTTTAGTGGAACATCCAATAATTGGGCACTTGTTGCCAACAGATCTATTTGGCTGATCAAAGCATTGGAAACTTTCCCCTGTGCAACACCTTTGCCGCTCACGATAAAGGGCACGCGCGTTCCGCCTTCGAAGATGCTATATTTGCCACCGCGTAGTGGGCCTGCGGGTAGATGGCCATTTTGTTGGGCCACAGCTCCATCCATATAGCCGTCGTCGAGAACGGGCCCGTTGTCGCTACTGAAAATTATAATCGTGTTTTTGTCAAGTCCCAAGAGCTGCAACTGCTGTTGAATTTGTCCGACGGTCCAATCCAATTGCAGAATAGCATCGCCGCGGTAGCCGAGTTTGCTTTTCCCTTTAAATTGTGTTGCGGGCATACGTGGGACATGTGGTTCTGTCAAGCAGAAATAGAGAAAGAACGGTTTGTTTTGATGTTGGGAAATAAAGTCCTGGGCTTTGTGGAGAAATGTTGTGGAAACTTCTTCATCCACCCACCTGGCACGTGTTCCGCCGCTCATGTAGCCGATTCTTCCGATACCGTTGACGATAGTCTGATTGTGGCCCTGACCCGGTGAAGAATGCATTTTGAGCAGTTCGGGGTGTTCTTTGCCCGTAGGGTCGTTCCCAATTTTCTTTTCATAGTCCACCAGAATTGGATCATTGGCTTCAGCGGCCACAACTTGATCATTTTCAAGAAACACTGTTGGGACGCGATCTGCTGTTGCAGGAAAAATGAATGAATAGTCAAAACCTACATCATTAGGCCCGGGTTTAATGGGGGCATTCCAGTCTTTTTGGACCTGATTTCCGAGTCCCATATGCCATTTGCCAACAATGGCAGTAGCATAGCCGGCATGTTTAAATACTTTGGGTAATGTAATTTTATCCGTAGGAACGATTAGCTTGGCATCGCCTGGCAGAATGCCTGTCCCTTCCTGGCGCCATGGATACGTCCCGGTCATCAATGCAAAACGGGAAGGGGTGCAAGTTGCCGATGTACTATGTGCATTGGTAAATCGGACGCCGTTCCGGGCGAGCTTATCCAGGTTGGGTGTCTCGATTTGTTTGGCACCATAGCTATTTAAATCACCGAAACCAAGATCATCCGCATAAATATAGATGACATTCGGTTTACTTGCCTTTTGGGCAAAACTAACGGTGGGTAGCGTAACAAAAAGGCTCGCGGAGAGTAATAACGCTAGAGATAGTGGCTTCTTCATATACGTTGAATTTTGTTTAAAGGGTATCGTTTGACAATTGACGATACCCAAGGTACTATTTTAAATTTGGATTGATATTAATTTCATTCTGTGGAATTGGCCAATGTTCATCTTGGCCAGCTCGGAAGGCCTTACTGGTTACGTACCATCGGCTATAAGGATCTTTGTTTCCACCTGCTTTTATGCGGAGATTTTTCGCACCTGGGAATGGTGCCCCATAGAAATCGCCCTTTAGTACATCTTTTGCGATACCCCAACGTAATAAATCCCAATAACGGAGTCCTTCCAGTGCAAGTTCGACACGTCTTTCGTTACGTAAGGTCGAACGCAGTGCGCTACTGCTTTGGACGGTGATGGCTGGCATATTAACGCTGCTTCTTTTTCTGACAGCGTTGATAGTTTTGTCCAGTAGGTCGCTGGTAATAGGATCACCATTTTCGAGTTTGGCTTCAAGGTAACTCAGGAGGACTTCGGCGTAGCGTATAATAGGAACATCGGCTCCAGAGTTTTGTAAGTTTCCACTAAAGCCTTCGTCGTTGAACTTGCGCAATCCGTAGCCCGTGCGTGTTGCCTGTTTTGTTGTTGTCAATTGATCAATAGACAATGTGGAATCTGGATGTGAGGTGTATTTTAAATTTTTAAAGCGGTCTCCATTTGTTATCACCGTGAAGGCTAAACGCGGATCCCGGTTTTTGCTGATGTCTTGCGCATTATATCGCGCATCATCGTACGAAAATGCCGTTCCATCGGTGAAACCATAGCTCTCTACAAGGCTACCAAGCGGGCAATGGAGATGCCAACCCCCGGCGACTGCGGGAAAATTGTGTTGGAACATACCGTTTCCAGCGAGATCAACAAGATACTGCGTGGCAAAAATAATCTCTTTGCTCGTTTCGTTGGTTCCATTAAATAAGCCTGAATAGTTGGGATCAATGCTGTTTTCATTGGCATTGATGATCTGCTCATAACTTTTGATCGCGTCGGCGTAGGCTTTTTCGGCCAGTTGGATGCGTCCCAGGAAAGCGAGGGCTGCCTGTTTGCTTGCGCGGCCCCGTTCTGCGGCAGTCAATTTGCCATAACTCGGTAAGTCGTTTGCCGCTTCCTGTAATTCACGTTCAACAAAAGTAACCAATTCCTGTTTTTTTGCTTTGGATACCTGGTTTGCCTCATTGGGTGTTAAGGTTTTGGTCACCAAGGGAGCGTCACCCCAGTATTGAGAGAGGTAGAAATATTGACAGGCACGTATAAAGCGCGCTTCTGCCTTGAAACGAGCGAGTAGTTCAGCTGAAATCGGCGTCTTATCAATATTTTCAAGGAAATAATTTGCACGGGCGATTTTCTTATAGGTATACTGCCAATAATTGTCTAAGTTGCCGTTATTGCTCGTTAATGTTCCATCGGATAGCTTGTTGAAAACCGAATTATCACCACGTCTATCGTAGGCATTGTCCGAAGCAAACTCCAGATAAAGTAGCCCGTTATAGGACCACCAGTCTGTGGGGCTGAATTCGGCGAGGGAGTTCATTTGGATTTCTGCTTTGTATAATCCTGTCAGCGCTGATTGCGCATTCGTTTCACTGGTCCAAAAAGTCTCGTTTGCAAATTTATCAAGCGGATTGGTTTCCAGCTGTTTTTTGCAGCTGATGCTCAGGCTTGATGCAAGAAGAATGCATAGGGCCAATTTTATATGTCTGTGTGTGCTATGTATCATGGTTTTTTATCGATCGGTTAAAAACTAAGGTTAACCCCAAATGTAAAATTGCGCATAATAGGGTAGTAGGCGCCGCTTGAATTGATTTCCGGATCCCAGCCTTTTCTATAATTGCTTTTGGTAAATAGGTTTTCGGCGTTTGCATAGATCCGCAGGCCTGACAATTTCCATTTTGCAAGGGTGTTCTTGGGAATGGTATAGCCTAATTGCATATTTTTGAGGCGTAAGTAGCTCGCATCCAAAAGCCAGTAGTCTGACAGCAGTGTATTGGGAGTACCTGTGCTTGGCAATTGTTCAATTCTTGGGTAAACCGCATTGCGGTCGGGATTTGCTGCTGTCCATCTGCCATCAGCTTGCCAGCGTTGGATATTGCCGTTTTGTGTCAACGCAAATCCAGCATAATTGTCCAATAAGCCTTTAACACCACTTACACCTTGAAGAAGTATTCCTAAGTCAAAACCTTTATAGCTCATCCCGATATTCATCCCGTAGGTGTATTTGGGGATACGTGATCCGATAACAGTTCGGTCATATGTGGCATCTACTTTTCCATCAGGTATGCCGTCGGGGCCACTAATGTCTTTGTATCGGATATCGCCTGGCTGTGGCTTTGGGTTGATGCTGGTTTGATTGGCCCAGCTTGCAATATCAGCAGCATCGATAAATAGGCCATCGGCTTGGTAGCCATAGTAAGCCTGTATGGGGTAACCGATAAATAGGGTTGAACCATTTCCAACTAAGCCATTTGGCTGGTTGATATTGCCGACACCCAAATCGACGACTCTATTTTTGACGGTAGAGAAGTTTAGATTCACATTATACGAAAATTCGTTCAACTTCTTTTGATGTCCCAAGGTGAATTCCCAGCCACTATTTCGAAGTTTTCCAGAATTCTGTACGCCTACTTCAAACCCCAAAACTTTGGAAACACTAGAACCTGGGCTCACCAAAATATCGTAAGTATATCGGTTATAATATGTACTACTGAATGTCAATAAATTTTTAAATAAAGCCACTTCCATGCCCGCATCTGCCGTTCGGGTTGATTCCCAGCGTAGCGTAGGGTCAACAATTGTTGTTCTGGCGACCCCTGGAGAAATGGTATTTCCAAAAGGGTAATTATAACCCGGATTTAAAACATCCTGGTATGGGTAGTTAGAGACAACGCGCTGTTGTATATTACCGACAATATTTTGGTTTCCAAGTACCCCATAAGATCCTTTGATTTTCAATTCGTCGATCCAACTATAATGGTCCTTTATAAACGATTCTTCACTCAGCAACCAACCTACTGCAATCGAAGGGAAGGTCGCATATTTTTTATCGGTTGGAAAACGGGATGACCCATCGTATCGAACAACACCCTCGACAAGGTATTTCTTGGCATAATTATATTGTACGCGTGCAAATAATGATTCTAATGCCCACTCTGAGGCTGTCCCAGCGTTCTGTTGCCCATCTGGTGAACCTACATTTAACTCGGTAAGATCATTGCTGGGAAAATTCTGGCGGTAAGCGCTTAAACCTTCGCTGTAGCCTTTTTCGAAAGAATAACCACCTAATATTTTCAGGTTATGCGACCCGAAAGTCTTCGTGTAGTCTGCTAAAGCTTGAAAAGTTTTGTAAGTGTCGTAGGGCGCACTTTGGTTCAGATTTGAGGGGCCCAGAATTATGGAATTGTTGATCCGTTGCGAAGCTCTGAAAAGTTTTGTACGGCCATTCGTCTGCGTATACCCGCCAATAGCGGATAAGGTCAGATCTGAAATCGGTTTCCAATCGAGCTTTGCGTTTCCCGAGATATTGGATACTTTTTCTTTGTAGAAGGATTCGCTCTCCAGGAAAGATACGGGTGTCCCTTTCAGGTTATTTCCTGCGCCCCAGTCACCGTTGCTCAACCGAATAGGGTATATGGCGGGATAGCGAATCACCTGAGAAATGATATCCGTCATGCGGGAGAAGTCGAGCGTTGCCGGTGCTGCCGGTTCGTCTGTTTCGGTCTGAATTGCTGCTACCCGCGTCGTTAATTTGAGCTTGTCATTGAGGTTTGATATGAGATTGAGGCGGACATTGTATTTGTCAAAATTGTTTTTGATGACAATACCTTTTTGATTCAAAAAACCAGCAGATAAGGTGTATTGTATTTTATCTGTGGTATTGGATATATTTAAATTGTGGCCTGTTTGTGTTGCTTGCGACTTAAATGAGCTTGCCATATAATTGGCATTGGGATAATTGTCAGGATCTGAGCCATCCTTAAATTTTTGGATTTCTTCGGCCGTATAACCACCGCCACCACTTGTGGTTTCGTTGAGTAAGGAAGCGTACTCCCAAGAGTTGACAAATTCGGGGAATGCTGTTGGCTTTTGGATCCCATAATAACCATTGTAATTGACCGTTAATTTTCCGCCAGCTGCGCCTGTTTTTGTTGTTACCAGAATAACGCCGTTTGCGGCTCTAGCTCCATATATGGCTGCTGAGGAGGCGTCTTTCAATACCGATATCGAGGCAACATCATTTGGATCAATATCATTAAAGGAATTGGTGGGGATACCATCAACTAAAATAAGTGCGTCGGTACTGGCGCCGAATGATCCCACACCACGAATCTGTATCGTATTGTTTGCTGCCCCGGGTTGGCCAGATCGCTGTATGACGGTCACGCCCGGCATTTGACCAGTGAGGGCCTGAGCAAGCTGGGGAACGGAGCGTTTGGCGAGTTGTTTCCCATCAACTTGGGAAACCGAACCGATTAGTTCTTTCTTTTTTGTCGTACCGTAGCCTACGACGACGACTTCCTCCAATGCGTCGATATGCTGGCTAAGTTCAATATTGAGGTAGGGCTGGTTGGCCAACGGGATTTCCTTGGTTTGGTAGCCGATCATTTTAATGACAAGTACGGCGTTATTATTTGCTTCAATCTGAAAGTTACCACTTGCATCTGTAGTAGTTGCTTTTGTCGAACCTTTTATCATAATTGTTGCACCTTGGAGCGCGGTTCCTTTGCTATCGTGAACATTTCCCTTGATGGTGCGGTTTTGTTGCACTAAGACGTAATTGCTTGGAAGGTCATACGTTAGGTGGTTTGTTTTTAACTTCGTTACGACAAGCATATTATCCTGAAAACTCCAATCCACAGGTTGGCCTTTTAAGAGGATCGGTACAGCTTTTTCTAAAGGCATATTGCGAACCTGCGCCTCAATTTTTAGTTCAGCAAGTTCTTTACCATTCAATAGAAAGGGGACGCCACTCTGTTTTTGGATGGTACGTAGTACCTGCACCAATGACATTTTTTTGGCGTTAATCGTGATTGATTGTGCGTAGCTGGCTGCAGACAGCTTAACAACACATGCAAGAGTAAAAAATGCGCTCAGCTTCATTTTGGTCTTCCATTGCTTGGGGATGTTCACAGCAATTCGATTTCTATGAACAAGAAATTTAAAATTCATAAATTTGTTGAATTAGGGATATAATCTATTGTTAAACTGATTGGGTAAATCGGTCAAAAATGGAGATCGCTATTATGGCCGATTAATGTTCGTAGCATTGGTCGGCTTTTTTTAGTATCTCGTTTTGTCTCCTTAGGTTGGTTTTCTCATAATTGTTGTTTTTGGGTTATTTCATGGATAATTGGTTAGTTTGAAACAAAGAGTTTACGGATGCCATTTTCTTGGATCAATTCAAATTTAATATGGCTGCGTTCCAAAATTTTTAGGACTGCCGATAGACTTTTCGTACGTTGAATTTCGCCATATAATAGAGTTTCTTTTATCGGTTGCGTGTAGATGATTTGCAGGTCATACCATTGACCGATCAATTGTAGGGCAGTATGAAGGTCCGTTTCATTAAAATAGAATTTATTGTCGAGCCATGCGATGTAGTTAGCGGGATCGACCACTTTTTTGGATAGTTGACCCGAAGCTAAGAGCGCTTGTTGGTTGGGTCTGAGCTGTAACGTTTGCCCTTGCGCCGATAGATTGATGCTTCCCTCCACAAGCGTGGTACTACTTTGGGATTTCGAATAGGTGTTTACGTTGAATTCGGTACCGGTGACTTCGATGAGCTGTCCATTGGAAACGACCTGAAATGGAACCTTTTTATTTTTTGCAATTTTGAAATAGGCTTCACCGTCAACTTCAACAACACGTTTGTTTTTTGCAAAATGAAGCGGGTATTTGAGTGTTG
This sequence comes from Sphingobacterium sp. UBA3519, assembly GCF_002377215.1. Classification (NCBI taxonomy): domain Bacteria; kingdom Pseudomonadati; phylum Bacteroidota; class Sphingobacteriia; order Sphingobacteriales; family Sphingobacteriaceae; genus Sphingobacterium; species Sphingobacterium sp. UBA3519. Next base: position 4,809 of record NZ_DFPI01000025.1, on the reverse strand, counting down.
TTTTCGCATTGAGTGTAATTTCCGAGCCATCTTCCAATTGGAGTTTCAGCATTGTGCCGGCGGGGGTATTAACTGTGGCCATCAGATCTTCTCTTAAAGATTCGTTTTGTAGAACAGTACCGTCTTCGTAGGTCAATTTATCTCCTGAAACAAGGGCTCCTTTCTGACTCGATACCTGGAGTACTTTGCCATTCGAAAGTCGTATTTCAGCGTTGTTGTTCTGTGCTTCTACATCATTTAAGACCATTCGATCGCTGATCGGTGTAGCCTGTTTTTTTACCACTATGAAATACATCAGACCACCTAAAATTAGGCTTATTAAAGCTGCAGCGTAGGGTAGCAAACGCTTTAGGTTTCTTATAGGAGATGGTTTAATGGCGGAGGTTCGAATGGTCTCTAGGGTCTTTGTCTTTAACCTTTCGTTCCAATCCATCGTATCTGAGGCCTGGAGTAGGCTCCATTGATTTAAATCGTTGATAAAATCATCGCGATCTAAAAGGTCTTCAAAAAAAATACGGTGTTCTGCTGATTCGTCCAACCATAGCTTTAAATCGGTCTTTTCATCCGACGTTAAGTTGTCGCCGATGTACTTTATGATTAGTTGTTTGATATCATCAGTCAATCTCATGGTGTATAATTTTAGATAGATACGTAACAGGAAGGATAAACCTTAGTAAAAAAATGAAAAAATATTCAGGTGTAGCATGCCGACAAATATTAAGGTCCATCCGTCAAATATCGTCAGGACCACGTCCAATAGTGCTTTGGCATTTATCTTTCAAGGATTAATTTGCATCTTTAAAAAGATTCTTGTCGTTTAAAGGTTACGCGGGTTTAGCAGTTATGCTATGTGAGAAGTCAGCCTTGAATTCGGTTTTGAAATTGAGGCGCTCGGAAGGGGCCTGGTCGAAATTTATTAAGGGAAAATAGGAGGGGACGAGAAGTTCAGGCCTATTCGCGGTTTTGTTTATTTTAAAATATTGTGCCGATGAAAAGAAAGCTAAGTTTTATTTTTCTGCGAATTATAGGGTTTAGTGTGTCGACGACCTTTGTCCTTACAGCCATACTTCAGGCAAATAATGAGGCGGCAAAAAGAGCACGTTGCTACATGCCCTTTTTTACAGAATTGTTGCTTTCATTCGTGACACTCTGTATTGCGATTGGTACGATATCTATTTTTCTAAATTTAAATAAGCAATTCAGAAGCAGTAGGCTTGCACGGGCACTATCCTTTGTTTTATTGCCCGCTGCTATTAGTCTATTGTTTTCATCCTTTCTGATCCAAACTGGTGGAGCCTCTAATATATTTGAAATGCTCCACATGGCTGCAACCATAGTTCCGGTTTGGGGGCTGATCTTATGGCAATATAATAGATTTAGTCATTGGCTGGCTACTACGACTTACCAACATTAATTATGATGACAGCCATTAAAATCAGGAGTATGCCCAACCATTGGAATCCTGAAACAACTTCCTGCAGAACCAACATGGCAGATAAGGTTGAAACGGGGATTTCCAGACTTGAAATAATATTTCCCATCGCTATTCCAGTTTTCGGGATTCCCTTTGTAAACAATAAAGGCGGTAGGATCGTTCCAAAAATGGCAATCAGTAATCCCCAGGGGATTGCATTAACTTGCATATACCGAATAATATCCATGTTCCAAAATGCGACGATGAGCAGCAGTCCGCCTAAAACCAAGAATTGGCTTCGTACCGAACTCGGCAGCTCTTTCTCCACTGTGCTTGAAGCATAAATTGCCAGCGCATAACTTATTCCCGCTCCGAAACCCAGTATTATTCCTCTGTAATCAAGGTTATTATTGTTTTGGAATAGATTGGTTGCTAAGGTCGTTCCGAGCAAAACGATAATAACTCCTGTTATCTTGCCTTTTGAAGGAAACTTTTTCAACAGCACTGCTTCTGCAACCAAACTTATCCAAATGGATTGCATCAGTAAAATAATTCCAACAGATACCGAGATATATTGGATGGAGAGATAGTAAAGTGTAGTTGTTAGGCCCAATGAAATGCCCCATACCATCAGTTTTATTTTTGATGAAAATTTGATAACGTTATGTTCTTTTGCACTACGCTTTGAAAACAGATTAAAGGCCAGCAAAAAGAGAAAACCAAACATAAACTGCAGAAAGGTCAACAGACTTGTGTGTATCCCTAAATGGTTTGCATATTTCACGATCGTTGCGAGGAGTCCATAGCTGCAAGCGCCTGCAGCAACATAGAGTGTCGATTTATAGTCCTTCATGTTGAAAGTAGTTTTGAAATAAAGCCAACTGTTGTGATAGTGATTTGCTCCAATAAGCAGTATCGTGTCCGCCTTTTGATTCGATGTAAAGATGCTCGATGTTTTTGTTGGTCAGATGCTTGTGGAATGTCCGGTTCATTTCCAGCATTTGCAGGTCTTCCGTTCCACAATCGAGGATATAGCGTTGTTTATTGTGCTTCATTTTATCTTCGTTGCTGTAGATGCGGTCTACATCGTTCAGATTTTTGAAATCGCCCAATACCTTGTCTACCTGATATTGCTGGTAGGCTTGTCCAAAGCGGTCGAAATCAAGTGCGCCGCATGAACTTCCGACGATCGAAAATGTTTGTGGGTAGGCTATGCCGATGTGCAATGCTCCGTAGCCACCCATACTCCAGCCCAGTATTCCGCGCGCATTTCGGTTTTGTTGCGTCGGGTAGTGATGATCGATGTAATTGACTAGCTCATTTCCGATAAAGGTGCTGTACTGTGAATGTGGATCGATGTGGCTATCTACGTACCAAGAATTGAAGTTGCCATTTGGGAGCACATAAATAGTCTGAAATGTTTTTGCTTTTTGGATTAAGTCGGGAATATCTTCTTGCACTGTGCGGGTGGGGTTGCCGCTATAACCGTGGAGTATATAAACTGTTTTATAATTGATCCCGTCTTGCATGTCGGGTGTAATTATAATGGTTTCAATGTTTTTGTCCATTTTGGCACTATGGATTTTTGTCTTAACGACTTTTTGTGCCGCCAGTGGTAGGCTAAGGGCAGAAAATAGGAGGGTGTATACTGTTTTCATAGCTTAAAATTTTATCTTTATAAGGCAAAATTCAAGAGTATAATCTTTAAAAACGTATACAGATGTTGATGGAATTATTCTTTTAATTCCTTACGGATGCGGCTTAATTGCGTGGGAGTTACACCAAGATAGGAGGCGATATGATGCTGTTTGAGGCGTTTGAAAAGCACTTGATTCTGATGAAGTTCAAGGTAACGTTCCTTCGCAGATTCCCATTTCAAATCGATTTCAAGTGGTTCTTTTTTGACCACCCAATTCTTTTCCAGGTAGGCTATCTGAAAGAGTGCTAAATCATGCTTTGTCCGGACAAGCTCACGGAAAGCCTTGGCAGAATACTGAATCAACTCAACATCTTCGAGTGCAACGATGTTGAACGCGCTCGGTGTTTCTGTGATGATGGCGGCGGTGGAAGCACAAAAGCTATTTTCTTCAAAAAACATTTTATAGATGGTATTACCATCAGCGTCTAATTTATAATAGCCTAATAATCCTTTGCAGATAAAATAATAGTACTTGGCATATTCTCCAGCACGTAGAATATGTTCATTTTTTTTGAACTGCTTCACCTGAAAGATAGTTTTCAAAATGTCTGTTGTTTCTGCACTGAGCGCAGCATAAGTATTCATTTCGAAGAGTAGTTTTTCTATCATCTGGGGCAATTGTTTTTGTACATGCTGGTCTGTCTTATTAACAAAGTTAGTGAAATGACAGCTGCAATAGTGTCTTTACGGACTGTAACTTGGAAATTAATGATTTTTACACTAGTCTTTGATGTAATACTCTGTTCCATTTAAGCCGACATAGATTTCCCTATCGAGGTCACCGCGATAGCCAATAAATAGCGGATACTGCTGTTCACGTAGTGGATTATTATAAAGTTCCTCGATATTCGCATACTTTGCTTTAACAACGATCTGATTGGTTTCGCTATTTTTTATTCCCTTCAGTAAAGTGTGTTCACTGGTAAAATCTATGTAGGGTATTTCTTTTCGTTTGGGCTGAAAAACCAATTTAACACCTTCTTCAATCAACTCCTTGTTTTTTGTTCGAAATTCCTGAATGGATTGCTCGTCCGGAAATAGTTGTTTTCCGTTCCGGTTGTCTCTGATGTGTTGAAAGAGTGTGTTTTGATCTATGTTGTCGCTATAATAAACAGTTGAATTTTTATACAGATAAATGGTTGTTTCACCTGTTTTAAAATCGGTTGGATTGTATTTATATACTCGTGTACCCTTTTTATCGATGCGGTATCGCTCACCATTGAATAGAACCCAGGCATAGTCTGCTGTTCCATATTTAATGATCTCGGCATTATTCACATGGAAAAGTTGGAAATTGTAATCAGCCTCGAATAATTCTGCCTTTTCAAAAAGCGCTTTTATCTTAATGTTTAGCGATTTGTCAGAGTAGCCATATAAGCTGTTCTGCATGAGTGTCGGAATTAAATCAGGATACGCCAAATCTGTTGAGGCTAATTTATCTTGGGCATGAGCAGGAATACATAAAAAGGTTAAAAGAAGTAAAATAAAATTTTTCATCCGTTTTGCTATTTAATGTGCCTAACAAAGCTATTAAATTAGCTCTGTAAAAAAATCAATGGAAATAGTGATTTTTAATATTGCTGAGCCTCGAAAGGATTGAATCCGGCCGACCTTTCTTTCGAATCCTAATAGCTTTAAAACAAAAAAAGCTAATCTTGCGATTAGCTTTTCTTTTGTGATCCCGCTGGGATTCGAA